>CAWJLI010000214.1:0-35523 GCA_963843095.1 Bryobacterales bacterium | reverse complement strand
CGCCTGACCGGCAAAGCCTTCGCCGGCGCAGGCGGGTACGCCGAAGAAATCGACGAACACTCCCGACTCCAGTGACGCGTTCTGGTCGATCAGGATGCCGACCTTGTCATTGCCGGCGAGCGCTTTCAGAATCGACCGTGCGAAGTCCTTCTTGAAAATCACGCGATTGCCGCAAAGGCCGCGGCGGCGCTCCACCAGGCCATCGACCAGCGGATTGTCGAGCGGCCGCACCAATATGCTCATGGGCCCGGCGGCCAGCCCGTGCGCAAACGCGCTCAGTTCCCAGTTCCCCAGGTGCGCCGTGGCGAACAGCACGCCGCGGCCCTGGCGGAGGGCGGCATGGATGTGTTCGGTGCCCTCAAAGCGAATCCAGCGGTCCAGGTTGTGGACCCGATGGAGGGAAACCTGCCAAGGCTGACCAGCAATCGCGCGATGGAGCGGAACACGCCGTCGATGATCGCACTCCGTCCGGCCGCATCGAGTTCCGGCAAGGCCAGCACAAGGTTCCGCTCCGCCACGCGACGCAGGCGCGGAACGGCGCGGTCCAGCAGCCGCGCGTAGTAGCGCCCCAGCGCATTGGCCGCGGCAAGCGGCGTCCATTGGAGCGACTTCAAAACCACCAATGCAAGCACATATTCGACCAGGTTCCGAAGGCGAGAGCGCTGCCGCATGAAATCGCATTGTACCGTGCGCGGCGCCGTGCGCGCGCTTCAGTCTGCCGCCGCTTGAGAATCCACGAAATGGTCGCCGCATGTCTTGGACGCCGGACGGACTCCGAAGTTTACCGTGTACCGGAAACAAAATCGCCTACAATTGTGAAAGGGATGGCAATCCAGCCGGATCGCGCAACCGTAACCTGGTCGACACCGGAGTGCCCTTTTTCGATTGAGTGCAGCAGCCGTGTGCTCGACGACATTCGCCTGGCGGTGACCGACGCTTTCTTCTCGCTGCCTCGCGGCGGCGCCGAAATCGGCGGCGTTCTGCTGGGCGCCTGGCAGGAGGGCCGGCTGACCATCTCCGATTACGCGGCGCTCGATTGCGAACACGCCCTGGGCCCCTCCTTTACGCTTTCGCTGGGCGACGAAGCCAGGCTGCAGGACTTGATCCGCACCGCGAGTGGCTCGGGTGTGGGCTGCGTGGTGGGCTGGTACCATTCACACACCCGGTCCGGCGTCCTTCTCTCCGACTCCGACCTCACCATCCACAACCGGTATTTTCCCGAGCCGTGGCAGGTGGCCCTGGTGGTGAAGCCCCACACCTTCGAACCTATGCGTGGCGGGTTTTTCTTCCGTGGCCCCGCCGGTATTATTCATTCCAGCGCAAGCTATCGCGAATTCCCGATCGAACCTGTGCCGATGCGGCAGGTCCCCAAGGCCGTTCCCATGGAGCCGCCGGCGCAGCCGCCGCACCGGCCCGCGCCGGCTGGCGCCATCGTCGACGTCCGCGCCGAACCCGGAGCTCGTCCGGCGCCCGCCGCTCCCATCGTTGACGTTCGCGCCGAGCCCGAGGTCCCGCCCGCGCCGGCCGCTCCCATGGTTAACGTGCGCGCCGAACCCGCGGCTCAATCGGCGCACGCCGACACCGTGGCGTCTCGATCCCCCGTGCCTGAAACAGCGCCGGACGAGAAGCCCGCCGCCCCTGCCCAGTTGCCCATCCCGAGTATGTTTGCGCATGGCCAGGAGCGATCGTGGACGTGGCTGAAAGTGCTGCTGGCGGCAGGATTGGTCCTGGCGGCAGGGGGCGCGGGATTCGTTGTGCGCGACGTTTGGTATCCGGCCAGCGCTTCGCCGGCGCACCAGACGCCTCCCGAGATTACTGCCGCATCCAGCGGCCTGAACACGGTGGATGCATCCGGGCAATTGCAGATTCGATGGGACCCAAATTCGACGCCGGTACGCAGTGCCACAGGCGCCTCGCTGGAAATCGCGGATGGAGATTCGCCGTCCACCATCATTCCGCTCGATACTCAGCACCTGGCCTCCGGCGTGCTCACATACGGCCGCCGCAGCGAGCACGTGGATGTCACGCTGGTGCTCGATCAACCCAGTGGGACCAAGATGCGGCAGGTCACCAGCTTTTTAGGCCAAAAGCCGCCCGCCGCCACCCCGCCGGCGAGCCCCGCCCAGCCGGAACTCGCCCAGGCAAAGAAGGATCGCGAGGAAATGTCGCGGCTCGCGACCGGTTTGCGATCGCAACTGAATGCCGAACTCGAGAGCAACCGGAAGCTTGAGAAGCAGTTAGCCGCGGCTCGTGCGCAACTGCACGAACAACAACTGCGCCGCCTGAGCAACCAGGCCCGCCCGCTCGAACACTAGCCGTCGAGGCGCGAGCTACGGCCTGTAACACGACCTGCGTGAGGGGTCCCGATCTTTCCTGGCGCTGCGCAGACGCTGTGTTATATGTAACTGTCGTGAGGTACGCGATGAGAGCGCTTGGCCTGGTCACGCTGACGGCGTGGGTGTTCGGTGCAGCCGCCTTTGCCCAGAATACGGACTCCGAAGGTTCGTTCTTCAACGTCCGGGCATCCGGCGCGCGCGGCGATGGCACGACGCTCGATACGGCTGCGATCTCAAGGGCGATTGTCGCGGCCAATGCGGCCGGCGGCGGCACGGTTGTCTTTCCCCCAGGCACTTATCTCAGTGGAACCTTGGAACTGTTGAGCAACGTGACTCTCGATCTCCAGGCGGGAGCCGTACTTCAGGCAAGTCCGAATGTGAAAGACTACGGCAGCATTTCGGAATACGGCTTCGGCCGGAACTACGGCGTCGACAGTTCGGGCGAGGGATTTCGCGTCGGACTCATCGTGGCACGGAAAGCGCATAACATCGCCATCACGGGCCCCGGCACCATCGACGGTAATGGCGATTCTTTCTTCGACCTGAAGTCGCTCCACACCGGAGCCGATTTCGACGCCCAGTATACAAGACAAGGCGCTGACTTCGACGCTGCTAAGTTCGGGCTGGAGTCCGGTCCCGCAGAGACGGGCCCCGCCGGGCGCCCCGGAACCATGATCATTCTTTCCGATTGCCGCAATATCCTGATCCGCGACGTGACGCTGAGCAACGCGCCGAATTGGACGCTGCACTTACAAGGCTCGGAAGGAGCCACCATCACCGGCGTTCATATCAGCAACGATGTGCTGATTCCCAATAACGACGGAATCGACTGCATGCGATCGAAGCACGTACATATCTCGGATTGCGATATCCGGGCGGGCGACGACGATTTCGCGATCGTCTCGAGCGAAGATATCCATGTCAGTAACTGCTCGTTGTTCTCTCTCTCGGCCGCGGTCCGGCTCGAGGATACGCGTTACTCCACGTTCAGTAACTTGTCGATCCATGCCAACCGAGGTCTCGCCGTATTCAGTCTCGGTGAGGAGCACACGGCTCATGTGTTGTTTTCCGATATCACGATGGAGACAAGCCTGATCACCGGGCATTGGTGGGGCAAAGCGGAACCGATTTATATTGCAGCCCGGAAAGGCAACGGAAAATCGGACGTCCGGGACATTCACTTCACGAACATCACGATCGAGGCCGAGGGAGGGATGATGATCTACGGAGCTCCCGACAGCATTGTGCGGGATGTCTATCTGGAGCAAGTCCGCATGCACGTGCGGGCGCCGCAGGCGCGAATCGCGCAGTCCGTCGGCGGCAACTTCGATCTTCGCTGGACGGCCACCAGCCTGAGTGAGGCGATATTCAAGCATGACATCCCGGCCATCTACGCCCGCTACGTGGACGGTCTTCGCATTCGCGACTTCGATTTGAGCTGGGGAGATAACTTGCCGGCCTACTTCTCGGGCGCGCTGGAGGCCGAGGATTCGAAAAACCTGGACTACGCCGATTTCAAACCAAGCTCACCTCCCGGCTCGGTTGCGCGGCCTGTGTCGATACACTGATCGCCTGGGGTTTCGAAGGGGCTAGCAGGAGGTTTCCGCCGGCGGTGTCCGGCTGCTACCGCGCCAACCCCACCAACCCGGCGGCGAACAGACGGTCGTCCACGCGGCCCAGACGGCGCGCCACGCGCAGCGGCACGAGCGGCGTATGGTGGATCGTGGTCAGGTACTCCGGTATAGCCCACAGATCTTCCTCGGCAGTCATCCAGTTAATGGAATCGAAGCGGCGTAAGTTGACCGGGCGCGAGTAATTACGCAGCGTCTTTTCCCGCCGCAGATTGTAATAGTGCTCGAAGTACGACATCGCCAGCTCGCGCAGGCCGCGATACACCGGCTCGCGGTAGCGCAGCCCGGAATAATTCGACTTGGCGACAGCGCCCCAGCAACCATCGCGACGAAAGATGGCGAGCACGTGATCGTCGTCCCGCACCGCTTCCAGATCCAGCAGCAGCGGCGGGTAGCCGAGCGCGCGCAGCGCCGCGGCGCCAAACAGAGCCCCTTCCATGCAGTGCGCCTTGCGTTCGCGCAGCACGCGCCGCGGTGAACCACAGGTGGGTCCGTCCGGTTCCCTGTTATAGGCCACCTCGTGGTCCAGAAAGTGCTGAATCTTCTCCGGCGTGTTGAGGCGGCGGAATACTACGCGCTCGGCGGCGAGATACGAATCGCGGGACATTGGGCATAGGTTAACCTGATTCCCCGGCTCGCCGCGGGGACCACCGCAACTTCCGGCTTACGGCTTCTTCCAGCGATAGAAGCCGATGATGGTCTTGGCGTCGTCGAGCTTGCCGGTTTCAATCATCCGCTCGACTTCGGCGGCGGGGAACCAGCGGGTTTCGATGCGCTCATCGTCCATCGGTGTAGCCACTCCGGCGATCAGGTCCTCAGCCAGGTAGATGGTCATCCGCTCATCCACGTAGCCGGGGCTGATGAAGAACTTGGCCAGCTTGGTCCAGCGCCGCGCGCGGTAGCCGGTCTCTTCGATCAACTCGCGCTTGGCGGCCTGGAGCGGCTTCTCCCCGGGATCGAGCCGGCCGGCCGGCAGTTCCCACATGTATCGGCCGGCCGGCAGCCGGTATTGCCGCACCAGCAGGATGCGCCGCCGGTCATCGACAGCCATCATCACCGCCGAGCCGGCATGGCGCACCACCGAGCGCTTGATTTTGAAGCCGGTCTTCGGATCGGACGCGCGGTCCTCGGTCACTCGAAACAGATTGCACTTGTAGACTTCACGGGAAGAGGTGATTTTCATAGTTTTTTCCGGAGCGTGGCGGCGAACTCATCCGCCGGCAGCGTATTCATAATGTCACTTTTCGCGAGCCAGCCGCGCCGCGCCATCAGCACGCCGTAGCGCATGCTGGCCAGGTGCTGGGGATGATGGGCGTCGGTGGAAATGGTGAAGCGCGCTCCCTTGGCTCTGGCGGCGCGGATGAGCGGGCCATGCAGATCGAGCCGCTCGGGGCTCGAATTGATTTCCAGCCACACGCCGCGCGCGACGGCCGCCGCGACCACGCGCTCGAAATCGAACGGGAACGGATCGCGATGCAACAGGATGCGGCCGGTGGGATGGCCGAGGATACGCAGGTGCGGGCATTCGAGCGCGGCCAGCAGCCGGTCGGTCATCTCGGCGGATTCCTGATTCATGTGGCTGTGCACGCTGCCGATCACCAGGTCCAGCTCGGCCAGCGCGTCGTTGGCCAGATCCATTGCGCCGTCGCGCAGGATGTCGCATTCGATGCCGGAGAAGATGCGGATGCCGAGGCCATTTCGGTTGATCTGGCGCACCTGACGGGCGAACTCGACCACGCGTTTTTCGTCCAAACCGTTGGCCATGGCCAGCGCCTTGGAATGGTCGGTGATGGCGACGTACTGGTAACCGCGGTCGCGCGCCGCGGCGGCCATTTCTTCCAGTGTGGCGCGGCCGTCGGTCTCGACGGTGTGCATGTGGAGATCGCCGTGGATGTCGGCCAGTTCCACCAGTTGGGGCAGGCGGCCCTCTTCGGCCGCTTCGATTTCGCCCGCGTTTTCGCGCAGCTCCGGCGGAATCCACGCGAGACCGAGCGCTTCGTAAATGCCGGCTTCGGTCTCGCCGGCCACGCGCGCGTCATTCTCCGAGCGGAACAGACCATACTCGCTGAGCTTCAGGCCCATCCGCACGGCGCGGGTGCGCAGGGCCACGTTGTGATCCTTGCTGCCGGTAAAATACTGCAGGGCGGCGCCGAAGCTGGCCGGCGGCAGGGCGCGCACGTCCACCTGCAATCCCTCGCGGCCCACTTTGGCGCTGGCCTTGTTCTCGCCGCGGCCCAGCACTTCTTCCACCCGTGAATAAGCGATGAAGCGATCGAGCGCGGCGGCTGCGTCCGGGCCGGTGACCAGCAGGTCGAGATCGCCCACGGTTTCGCGGCCGCGCCGCAGGCTGCCGGCGGGCGTGATGCTGTCGACGCCGGGGCCGCGCAGAATCCCGGCCAGCTCCTCGGCCATGTTCTCCGCGTAGCTCAGCAGGTAGCGGCCGCTGCGCATACGGTACTGGGCGATGGAGCGCAGCACCTTCTCTTCCAGCTTGGCGCCCATGCGCGGCAGCACGCGCAGCTTTTCCTCTTTCGCCAGCCGCTCCAGCTCATCCATGGTGCTGATGCGATAGTGCTCCAGGATGAGCGCGATGCTTTTCGGTCCGAGGCCCTGAATCTTCAGGAATTCGAGCGTAGTCGGCGGGAACTTTTCGAGCAGCAGATCGCGGCGCTCGCAGGAGCCGCGGTCGACGATCTCGCGGAGCACCACCGCCAGCCCTTTGCCGATGCCGGGGATGTCGGTGACTTTGCGCGCCGGGTCGGCCAGGATATCGGCGATGCGCTCCGGATAGCCTTCCACCGCGGTGGCGCCGTTGCGGTAGCTGCGGATGCGAAACCCATCCTCGGCGGCGATCTCCATCAGGTCCGCCGTCTCCCACAGCACGCGCGCGATTTCCTTGTTCTCCAATTCCGGCCGCCCTCCATTCAATTGTAGAGTGGGGCAGCCGGCGGATGGCTGTGCCGCGCATTTCCCCCCGTTCCTTTGTTCCGGATTTGGCGTTCTGTTAGCCTGCTGGATATCAATTCCCGCGTGGCGGACCAATCCGCGCGGGAACCGTTTTAGGAGTTAGTCATGGACCGCCGTGCATTCCTATGGACCCCGGCGCTGGCCGCCGCGCAGCCAACCGGTGCGAAGCGCTCTGCTCCGGCCGCGCTGCCGGAGATCGTGCGCGTGCCCGATGCCGTAACGGTGTTTCGCGGCGCGGAGCGGCTGGCGCTCGAGCCGGCTTCGAACGAGTGGAAAGCCCGAGACGTTGTCGTCACCACCACACCGCGTCCGGAAGCGGAGCTGGCGATACAGGTCGAAGCGCCGGGTGGCGTGATCGATTGGATCGGGTTGCGCTGGAAGGGCGCATTCCCGGCGGGCTACCGATTCCTGGGCGATCAGTGGGAGCGCAGCTACGGCGACCTCGAATGGCGGGAGATTGTGCCGCACCGGCGGCTGCCGTGGTACTTCCTGGCGAGCGACGGCCGCGCGCTGGCGGGCTACGGGGTGAAGACCGGCGCATCGGCGCTGGCCTGCTGGCAGATCGATTCGGCCGGCGTCACGCTCTGGCTCGACGTGCGGAGCGGCAGCGTGGGTGTGGAGCTGGGCTCGCGCCAGCTCGAGGCGGCGACCGTGGTGACCTGGCGCAATCGCGCCAACGAATCGCCATGGAGCGCAGCGCGCGCCTTCTGCAGGCGCATGTGCGCCAAGCCGCGGCTGCCTGCCCAGCCCGTCTATGGTGGCAATAACTGGTATTACACCTACGGCCAGAACCTGACGGCGGACGCGCTGCTGCGCGACACCGACATGATGGCCGAGCTGGCCGGCGCGGAGAAGAATCGCCCATGGATGGTGCTCGACATGGGCTATGAGGCGGACCGCGAGGGCGCCGGGCCGGCGGCGCGGACCAATGCGGGCTTCCCGGACATGGCCGCGCTGGCTGCCGGAATGAAGAAGCGCGGCGTGCGGCCGGGCATCTGGCGGCGTCTGCTGCTGACGACCGATAAGGTGCCCGAGTCGTTGCGATTGAAGGGGAAACAGGCCGCGGGCGGACTCGGCGCGCCATACTTCGTGCTCGATCCGAGCGAGCCCGGTACGCTGGCCTACGTGGAGCGCGAGATCTACACCCTCAGCGGTTGGGGGTTCGAGATGATCAAGCACGACTACTCGACCTACGATCTGTTCGGGCGCTGGGGCTTTGAGATGACCGACGATCTGAGCGGAAGCGAATGCCGCTTTGCGAACCGTTCGCGCACCACGGCTGAGATCGTGACTGCGTTCTACAGAACGATACGCCACGCCGCGGGCGACGTGCTGGTGATTGGCTGCAATACGATAGGCCATCTGGCCGCGGGAGTGTTCGAGTTGCAGCGCATCGGCGACGACACGAGTGGCCGCGAATGGCCGCGCACCCGCAAGATGGGCATCAACACGCTGGCCTTTCGGCTGCCGCAGCATGGGACTTTCTTTGCCGCCGATGCCGACTGCGTGCCGGTGACGGCAGCGATTCCTCTCCGCTTCACAGAGCAATGGCTGGACGTTGTCTCGCGCAGCGGCACGCCGTTGTTTGTCTCCGCGGATCCGGCTGTGACGGGCGCCAAGGAGCGTGCGGCGATTCGCACGGCCTTTGCCCGTTCGGCGCGCACGCAGGCGGTTGGTCTGGAACCGCTCGACTGGATGGATACGACAGCCCCGCAGAGATGGCGCGCGCCCGATCGGACGCTGGTTTACGACTGGTACGGCGTCGAGGTCTAGCGGCCGGGTTCGACTGAGTCGGCCCGGGCAAGCGCTCAGCGCCTTCTGAGGATGAAGTTGGGAATGGAGTTCAGGCATAAACTGAAGGCTGGAGTCAGGAGAGTCGATGAACCGGAAGGCCCGTTTCGAGTTTTGGGCTAGCACAGCTTTGACTGTGCTCGCTGCCGCCGCGTGTTTGCCGGCTTCATTTGGCGGGGAGCCCATCGCAATCGCGCCGGCGAGGATGCCGCGCATTGGCACGGTCGACGAACGCTTTCAATCGTTCAATATTGAGATGGTCGAGGTGACCGGCGGGCGGTTCTGGGCGCCTTACAGCAAGCCGGGCAGCGCCGCGCCCGAACCGGCGCCCGCCGCCAAGCTCTCGACGCCGGGTGTCGCGCCCGCGGCATTTCGAACACGCCCGCCGATCGATCTCGAGAACCCGCGGTTACGCAAACTGGCAGCGGCGCTGGGCCCGGCATATGTGCGTGTCAGCGGCACATGGGCAAACTCGACCTACTTTCACGATGCGGACGATCCAGCGCCGGCGACACCGCCGGCAGGCTTTGGCGGTGTGCTGACTCGCCGGCAATGGCGAGGGGTGGTCGACTTCTCCCGCGCGGTGAACGCGAAGATCGTCACCTCATTCGCCATCAGTGCCGGTGTGCGCGACGCCAATGGTGTCTGGACTCCGGACCAGGCGGCGAAGTTTCTGTCGTTCACCAAGTCGATCGGCGGCACAATCGCAGCGGCCGAGTTCTTCAACGAACCGACCTTTGCGGCAATGGGCGGGGCGCCGAAGGGCTATGATGCGGCGGCGTATGGGCGCGATTTTGCGGTGTTTCGTGCATTCGCCAAAAAGGCCGCCCCGGATGTGACGATCCTTGGCCCGGGATCCGTGGGTGAGGCATCCCCGCTCGGCGTGGGAGTCGGCTTGGTGAAGACCGAGGGCATGCTGACGGCGACGGGCGGTGGCGTGGATGCGTTCTCCTATCATTTTTATGGCGCGGTTTCGCAGCGCTGCGCTTTCATGAGCGAGGCGCCACAAACCACACTTGCCGCGGCGCTGTCGGAGGACTGGCTGTCACGCACCGACCGTGACGAAGCGTTTTACGCGGCCCTGCGCGATCGCTTCGAGCCAGGCAAATCGCTCTGGCTCACGGAAACCGGCGAAGCGGCGTGTGGCGGCAACCCGTGGGCCGCCAGTTTCATCGACAGCTTCCGTTATCTGGATCAGTTGGGGCGGCTGGCTAAACGCGGCGTCCAGGTGATTGCGCATAACACGCTGGCCGCGAGCGACTATGGGTTGATCGACGAGGCGACGCTGAAGCCGCGGCCCAACTATTGGTCCGCCGTGTTGTGGCGCACCCTGATGGGCAAGACCGTGCTCGACGCGGGAACCTCGCCGGCGCCCGGTGTGCATCTCTACGCCCACTGCCTGCGCGGGCACCCGGGCGGCGTGGCGCTGCTGGCGATCAATGCCGATCGTGAAGCGTCGTACGATCTGGCAGTCCCCACCCGCTCCGACCGCTACACTCTGACCGCCAAGGATCTGCTGGATACTCGCGTCGAACTGAACGGGCGCGAACTGGCAATTGGCGCTCACGACGAAATGCCCGGTATGACAGGCACGCCGGCGCCCGCCGGACAGGTGACACTCGCGCCGGCAAGTATTACCTTCCTGGCATTGCCGAACGCAGGCAACGCCAGTTGCCAGTGACCTACCGCACCACTTTGAGCATGAGTTTCGCGGTTGCGGTGTGACCGGCGGAGTCGGTCGCAGTCAGTTTGAACTCGGTGTCTTGCCGCGGGGAGGCTTGGATGCAATGGTTGAAGGTGGGGTAGACTTCGGCCACCGGCGGATCGAGGCGAAGCGCGGCGGCGCCAAAGACGATGTAACAGATACTCGCCCGTTCGCCGCGGTGAATCACCGGCGGGGAGGCGTAGAAGCTGCGAATTCCAAACCCGGCGCCGCCGATTGCGTCGATGACTTTGCGCGCTCGCTCCGCTTCCGCATCAGCGCGGGCGCGTTGGGCGTCCTGCCCCCACTGCCAGCGGCTGTAGAAGATCCAGCCGTCGTACGCCGCCCCGATCAGCACCAGAACGCCGAGCAACGGCAGGAGGCGGCGCAAGAAGGCGATCATTTCAATACTTCTTGAGTTCCTGAACCAGCGCGTCCAGGCCGCGCTTCAGGTAAAGATCGTCCAGGCGCTGTTCTTCGGCCGAAGGCGGGAGTATTTTGACCAGCGAACCCCGTTCGAGATCGGCGCGGCTGGGCACCCACAGCTTGCCATCGGCGAACTGCACTCGGCTAACGAAGCCCACCGCACTCTGGATGTTGACAGGCTGGCCGCGGCGAGTGAAGCGCAGGGTGGTATCCTGCTCGACGATCGCGGTCTTGCCAGCGGGCAGGTACAGGCTGGGATCGGCGGCAGGCAGCGAGGCAGCGAGGTATTGCTGGCCGCCGGGATCGCTCACCAGCCAGCCGAGCTCCACGTACTTGATGGCCCGCGCCGAGCGGTTGAGCACTTCAATGTGAGGCTGGCGCGCCTCATTCCCGGCAATCTGCGCCGAGCCCTTGGACGCCTGCAAAGGCGAATCGGGAAATTCGAGGAAGGCAAACTGCTCGGCATGCTCGGAGCTGAACGCGGCAGAGGTGACGCGTATCACGCGCACATCCAGTTGCGGACGCGTCGACTGGCGGCTGATGCTTTCGAGCATGGCCTGTTGCAGACCCTTGACGCCGGCCTGCGCCAGAATGCGCTTGAAGTGCTCGCGGTCGCGCTGCGCTTCCAGATCCCAGGCGGTCATGGTGCGGCAGGAACTCAGCCGGTCGGGACCGTAGCAGGAGAGATCCTCAAAGAGCACGCCATCCAAATTGACATCCACCAGCGGGCCGCCGGCCGCCTGGGTGGGACGCATCAACTGCATGTCGATGCGCACCGGGAAAGATTCGCCCGGGCCGATATTCAGGCTGGGGATGGAAACCGAGCCTTTGCCGCCGACGGTAACCTCCTGCGAGACCACGCGCAGCGCCACGCCGTGGATGCGGCTGGGGCCGGTGTTGCGCAGGGTGAGCGACATGTGGAGATCGAGCACCAGGGCGGCGCCGCGCGAGCTCGAGTGCGAATCGCCGGTGGACATGCCAACCAGGGCGACCGGCGAGTCCTTGCCGAGGTTGATATTGACGCGGCCCTCCAGCGGAACGTCCTGTGCCAGAGCGGCGCCGGCGCCGAGCACCGCCAGCAGCGCGATTTTTCCCTTATTCGACATCGACTTTATTCACCGTGACGTAGCCGGTTTCCGAATCCACGTAACGGGCCTCCACCGAACCCTGGGCGCCGACCTGGTAGGTGACCGCCTCCCGGCTGGTGCCGGAATGCATGAGTCCCAGCGACTGGCCGCCCTCGCGCACCTGGACGCCATCGGCGATGGCCTGCACCACCACTCCGTTGTCGCGGGCCACGGTGGGGCCGGGGTGTTGGAGCAGCACGCTGGTGGCCAGCAACACCACTACGCTGGCCAGCGCGACGCCGACCCGCGCGCCCGACCAGATCGGTCCCACGCCGGCGGGATCGTCGGCGCGGACGCACTCGCCGGCGGCCAGGCCCAGCCGGATGTTGGCTTTCATCTCCGCCGCCAGCCGGCCCCAGTGGATGTCCTGGGCGTCGTCGAGCGACGGCAGGAGCTGGCGGAACTGCTCGAAACGGGCGACTTCTTCCCGGCATTCCGCGCAACGCGCCAAGTGGCGCTGGGCGCGCCAGCGGGCGATCGGTCCGAGGTCGCCGCCGGCGTGCAGCGCCAATGTCTCCTGGTTGGGGTGTTTCATCTGCTTACCGCTTTCTTCTCTCCACGTACTTGCGAAACTTGGTGCGCGCATTGGCGATGTGCGAACGCACCGTGGCCTTGGAACAGTTGAGGTGCCGGGCCACTTCCTCGGCCGGCAAACCCTCCACGTCGCGCAGGATCAGCGCCGCCCGCTCGCGGGGACTCAAAAGGCGCAATCCATCTTCCAGATAGTCGCGATGCTCGCTCCGCAGCAGTTCCTGCTCCGGGCTCTCCGCGTGGCTTGGCGGGGCGAGCTCGATGTCACAGAACGAGGCGCGCGCGCTGCGCCGCATGAAATCGATGGCCGTATTAGTGGCGATTCTCGATAGCCAGTGAGCGGCCTTTTGATCGTCCTTGAGTTGTTCCTGCCGCTGGAGGGCCTTGATGAACGTTTCCTGGGTCAAATCCTGAGCGTCGGCGCGGTTGCGGACGATGCGATAAATCTGCACAAAGATCCGCCGTAAGTGCTCGCTAACAAAGCGGTTCTGCCGCTCGAGCAGCTCCAGTCCCGGGTCGATGACTTCGCTCATCTGGCTGTAAACTACAGTCGTCACGGGCTCCTAACTTGGATGACGCCGGAACCCGCCAAACGTGGAAACGAAAAGCGTAGTAAACGCTACCCTCATTCTACCAACGGATGGAAAAGTTGCCTCGCCTGGGCTCTAAGTTAGCCGGGTTCGCGACTCAAACGCGATGCGGATTCGGGTGTTTGGGCCGCCACTGTCCCTTCCAGGCCGGGCCTCTAGCCCGGTTCATCTGGGCTTGCGCCACCATATCCCGACATCCAAATCGACCAAAAGACGGACCTCGTTTCCGTTGATCTCGATCGGGTAGCCCGCGTGATCCAGCAGTACCTCCGGCGGGTCTCGATACACAATCCGCCCCCCCTTCTTGTCCGAGACCGGCTTGGTTGTTCCGCCCTCAACAAGGTCGTACTCTCCGTCGGGCTGCAGAACGAGGCGGTTCAGGTTATAATCTGTCGCCCTAATCCTGTGGTCGCCCGACACGTAGCTGTAGCTACCTACCAGCATCTCCGGCGTGACTGGCGGCTACGTCCTGTCGCACCCCATCGTGGCGCAAATCATCAGTGATAGCACCGCGGATCCGAACCGTGGTCTCATTGAACCGCCAGAAACAACCAGGTACAGCACTGCACGATCTATTCCGATGGCCTCTGCTCCTGCCGCGCTTCTTCAAAATAGCGCAAACTCATCCACAAGATTGCCCGGAGCGACTCCCGATGCTCCCTACCGCATTGGGCGCCCGCACGCCCGGCCCAGCTTCCCGCGAGTTGGTTGTAAGCTTGTGTTTGAGATGAGACCGGTCGCGGTGGTGGGGGTCGGCAAGACGGCGTTTGGGGCGTTCGCGGACCGGGCCCTGCGCAGCCTGGCGGTAGAGGCCGGCGAGAAGTGCCTGCGCAACGCCCACGCATCGCCGGCGCAGGTGGAATCCTTCTACCTCGGGAATTTCGCCGGGCCGGCGTTCGTGGGGCAAAACCACCTGGCGCCGTACGTGTCCACCGCGCTGGGAATCACGGGCGTGCCTTCGACGCGGATCGAGGCGGCCTGCGCCTCCAGCGGCTCGGCCTTCTTCCACGCCTGGACGGAAGTGGCGGCCGGCGTCTACGACCTGGTGATGGTGGTGGGCGTGGAGAAGATGACCTCGCAGCCCACCGCGCGCGTCAGCCAGATTCTGGCCGAGGCGGGAGACTGCTCCGGCGAGATGAAGGTGGGCTCGACCTTCGCCTCACTTTTCGCGATGATCGCCCGGCGCCATATGCACGAGTACGGCACCAAGAAAGAACACCTGTCCATGGTCGCGGTAAAAAATCACGCGGCGGGTGCGCTGAATCCGGACGCGCACATGCGCAAGGTAATCACGCTGGAACAGGCGATGAAGGCTAAGCCGATCGCCGAGCCGCTCAACCTGTACGATTGCTCGCTGGTCTCCGATGGCGCGGCGGCGGTGCTGTTGGCGCCGCTCGAGCGCGCCCGCGAATTCACGGCCAGACCGGTGCGGGTGTTGGGCATCGCGCAATGCTCGGATTATGTCGCGCTGGATCAGAAGGCGGATATCACCACTTTCCCGGCCGTCCGGCGCGCGAGCGAACAAGCGTACCGGATGGCGGGCGTGTCACCGCGCCAGATCGAGTTCGCGGAACTGCACGACTGCTTCACCATCGCCGAGATCGTCGCCACCGAAGACCTGGGGTTCGTGGAAAAGGGGCAAGGCGGACCGTACGCGTTTGCCGGATGCACGGCGCTTGCGGGTGAGCGGCCGGTGAACACGAGCGGCGGGCTGAAAGCGAAAGGCCATCCGGTGGGCGCGACGGGCGTGGCGCAGATCTGCGATCTGGTTTTGCAGATTCGCGGCGAAGCCGGCCAGCGGCAGATCGCGCGGCATTCGCTCGGCCTGGCGGAAAACCTGGGCGGATCGGGCGCCACCTGCGTGGTCACCATCCTCGGGGCAGTATGAAAAGCTGGGCAGCGGCATGAGAAGCGGAACCGTATACACCGAGACTGTGATCTGGTCGGCGCCGGAGGCGTTCGCCGCGGACGTTCCCTACCAGGCCGCGATTGTGACGCTGGATGGCGGCGGCCGCGTGACCGCGCGCGTGCTGGGAGACCGCGTCGCCATCGGCGACCGCGTGGCGGAGGCCGAGCCGCGCGGCGATATCCCGTTTTTCCATAAGGCGTGAGGATGGGCGCGCGTCAAGAAAAGCCGAGACGACTCTCGGCTCAGCCCGCTGGACCGCCCGCGCCACGGTTCAGCCCGTGTTGTCCAAGCGTGGCCCTTCCAGAGTGCCGGGTGTTTTCCTCGACGCGGCTGAATCGCTCAAGTATTCGAGCGCGTGGCGGGTGAGCTCCGCCACAACCGGGTCCGGATGGCGAAGCAGCGCGATCAGCGCCCGCACCCAGCGGAGTTCGCTCACATCGACACCGATTACTGGAACGGTCGGACGCGCACCAACTGGTCCCGCGTTCTTGGCCACCGGCACTGCCTTTCAACAGGCTCTTCGTCCGGCCGCGCGGAATCTTGAGCCGCAGCTAACCGGCCGCCCGACCTCATTTGACGACCGAGCGGCGGTTCGCCTCCTTGAGGAGCGTTCCCAGGTCGGCCGCGATATGGGCGGCATGCGGCGCGTGCAACAAGGTCGCATGCGACCCATCCACGCGGATGTTCCGGACCGGCTTCTCGCACAGGTCGCGCCAACCGAGCCGGGGATCCGCCAGCAGATGGAGGATGCGCGCGCCCATGGCATCGTCCCGTTGGGCCATGAAGTGCACCAGAGGAACGCCAACCGGCTTGAAAACGCGGACAGACCTTCGCAGGAAACGCGGGTACCCGGGCGCCGGCACGTCGAACAGTGTGACGAGGAGAACTTCCGCTCCCAGGGCAAGCAGTTGGCGCGCGCTTTCAAACGCCACGATTCCGCCGAAACAGTATCCGCCCAAGAGGTACGGGCCGCGCGGCCGCAGACGGCGGATCGCCTGGCATGCCCGGCGGCCCGTCTCCTCAATATGTCGCAGCCGCTCGCTTCCGTCGGGGCCGGCCAGGGCGAAAAGGGGCTGGTCCGCTCCGAGCTCCGCCGCCAGATGGCGGAAACACTGTGCATCGTTCCCTTCCGACGAGATGCAGAACAGCGGAACCAGCGCGCCGTTCTGGTTGAAAGACAGTACGACGTCGCCCGCTGCCGGCGCGGCCTGGGGCTCGTGCCCGTCCAGCGCGGACGCCAGCCCGGCAATCGTCGGCGCGCGCAGCAAGGCAGCCATCGGGAGTTCGCGGCTGAATTCTCTGCTCATCAGGGCGAGAAGCTCCGCGGCCCGCAGGCTGTCGCCGCCCGATAGGAAGAAGTTGTCGGTCGCTCCGGCGCGGGGAATCCCCAGGACCCGCTGCCAGAGCGCGGCGAGACGCTTCTCCGTCTCCGTGGCGGGATCCCGGCGCTCCAGTTCCGAAAGCGGAGGCTCCGGCGCCGGTTCAGGCAGCGACAGGCGATCGACTTTCCCGCTCGCAGTCTTGGGCAATTCGGGCAGAATGGCAAATTCGACCGGCGCCATGTGAGCCGGCAAGTGGCGGCAGAGGTACAGCCGCAGGTCGCCTCGATCCAATGTCTGGCTGCCGGCGGGCGACACGTAAGCCACCAGCCTTTGCTGTCCCTCCGGGCCTTGCGCGACTACGGCACACTGGCGGACCGCGGGGTGCTGCACGAGTATGGCTTCAGCCTCGTCGAGTTCCACCCGAAAGCCGCGGATTTTCACTTGCCGGTCCAGCCGCCCAACGAACGCCAGGTTGCCGTCCGGAAAACGAAACACGCGATCTCCGGTGCGGTAGAGCCGGCTCCCGGGAGCCGCGCCGAAAGGATCGGGAACGAATCGTTCGGCAGTCAGGTCCGGCGCGTTCAGATACCCGCGAGCCAGGCCTTCGCCGCCGATGTACAACTCGCCAGACACACCGACCGGGACCGGATTCCCGTCGCTGTCCATGACATATGCCTTGACGTTGGCGATCGGCTTTCCAATCGGCACGAACGGGCCGCCCTCCCATTCCGATGTGCCAGTTTCGTAGATCGTCGTGGTCGGAGAAGCTTCGGTAGGGCCGTAGGCATTGAACAGCCGCACGCGGCTGCCGATGATTTGCTTCCATTGCAGGAATGCCGCGGGGTTTACCCGTTCCATTCCGACGATTACCGCGCGCAGGGCCGGCGGCGGAATCCATGCCCCATCCGAGACGGCAGCCACCCATTCATTCCACCAGGAACTGGGGACTCCGGTTACGGAGATCTTTGACTCCTCCAGTGCGCGCAGGAATTCCGCCACCGACATCCCTCCCGTTTCCCGGCAAAAGACCAGGGTTGCCCCGTGGCAGAGGTAATTGAAAACCTCGGCGACGAACATATCCGAACCCGGCGAAGCAAACTGGAGCCGCCGGTCGCCGCGCGCAATTCCGTAGGCGCGCGAGGCCCCCAGCGTGTGGTTCCGCAGAGCCCCATGGGTAAGCACGGCCGCCTTGGGCACGCCGGCCGAGCCAGAGGTATACATGGCATAGGCGGCGTTGCCGGGCATGGCGAGAGCGGGAAGATTGTCCGAGGGCAGGCGCGCGATTTCGGTGCTGAGCCGGTCGAGGTCCACCACCTCGGATCCGCTGGAGGCAAGGTCCGGTCCACCGGCGCCCGAAACCAGCACCAGCTTCGGCCGGGCGCCCTCGATCATCCGCGCCAGCCGGGCCGGCGGAAGCCTGGGATCCAGCGAAAGGAAAGCCGCGCCCGCTTTGAGCACGGCCATGATTGAAACCACGGCCTCGGGATGGCGGCCCATGCAAATTGCAATCAGGTCTTCGAGGCCGACACCGCGCGCGCCGAGGAAACTGGCGAGCCGGTTGGCCCGCTGGTTCAATTCGCCATACGAGATGACGCCATCCGCAAATTCGATCGCGGCGTCTTCCGGGATTTGCGCCGCCTGGCGCTCAAAAAGGTGGTGGGCGCACCGATCCTTTTCGTAGGCAACCTCGGTCCGGTTTACCTCCGAGAGCAGCCATGCCTCCTCGGGCGCGGCCAGCATCTGCAAAGCGGCCAGCGGGGCATCCGGTTGCGCGATGAAGCTCCGCAGCAACGTGTGCAGATGCCGGGCCATCCCGGCCGCCGTCTCGCGGGCGAAAAGACGCCCGTCATAAGCGATCTCCAGGCTGAGCACCGGGCGGCCATAGGCTGCCAGGGTCAGCGGGACATCGGTACGCTGCGTGCGGTGAAGCGATCGTTCGAGCCAACTGCCACCGAGTTGGCGCGGAATCTCCGACGGCGGCTCGTGATCATAGACCAGGATGCTTTCAAACAGCGGCATTCCGGGTGGCAGCCCGCTCCATTCCCGGATCTTCTCGAGCGGAGTGTGCTCATGCGGCCGCAGGGCCGCCCACTGCTCTCCGATCTGCCTGAGCCACGGCGCCAGGCTTGACCCGGGATCCACCGTGATCCGGAACGGAAGCGTGTTAATCATCACGCCCACCATCTCCCCGCCATCGGCCACCTCAGCGTGCCGTCCCGCGCGCGTGACGCCGAACACGACGTCCGGTCTGCCGCTGTATCGGCTGAGCAGCGCAGCCCACGCGCCCTGAACCAGGTTGTTGACCGTGACACCGTGACGGGGCGCCAACTCCCACAGCGCGTTCGATTCCTCCGCAGACAGATTCACGCCCTGCTTGCCGAATCCATCGGCGCCGTCGGCGGGCCGGCGAAGGCGATCGACCACATACTCAGTGCTCTCCGGACTGCCTGCGTAGCGCTGGCGCCAATAGCGCTCGGCTTCGCCAAGGTCCTGTCGCAGGAGCCATTCGACATGCGCGCGGAAAGGCGCTGGATCGGCCAGGCGGATTGGCTCGCCCCGCGGCAGCGCATCGTGGAAGGCAAACCACTCGCGCCAGACAATGGCGAGCGAGCGGCCGTCGACGAGCGCGTGGTGCACGGTCCAGATCAAAATGCTCGAGTGCTCGGGCATTCGTACCAAGGCGAATCGCATCGGAATGCCGGCGTCAAACGCGAACCCGCGTTCCGAGTCCTGGCGCAGGAATGCCGCCAGTCTGTCCGCCCTCTGGTCAGGCTCGACGCCGGTCCAGTCCAGTTCCTGCCAGGGTATTTCCGCTTCCTCGTCGACTTGCTGCCAGAGTTCCCCGCCGGCGGCAGAAACGAAGCTGGTGCGGAGCGCCGGGTGGCGTTGGGCCACCGAACGCCATGCGCTCCGCAGAGACTCCGTGTCCAGCGCCCGGTCCGACTCACAGACATCCTGAATCACGTAGAGTCCGCTCCGCGGCGCTTGCCGCGATGCCAGCACCATGGCCCGTTGCAGGGCAGTCAGCGGAAAGAGTCCGCCGGGCGCAGGTCGAGTCAAAGGCTCCCTCCGCCCTCGCCGCGGCGCCCGCGCTTGCCGGGCAGCGGCTTCAATACCAGAGTCGGGCAACGTTCGCCCATGGAGTAGGATGGCGTTGTCAGCGAGACTTCGTCGAAGCATTCGAGCAGCGTCGCACGCAACTCCGCGAGGTTGGGAAACGTGTGGACGGTGTTCGTTCCGCGGTATGACTCGATGGTGCGGATGGCCGGCCGCTCCCAACCGGTTCGGGCGGCCAACGCTTCCTCTTCCAACTTCAGGCTGGCCCAGAACTGGTGAACGCGATCCACCGGAATCCCCTCGCTGACGCTACGCTGCATGGCCATCAGAAGAGAAAACTTGAAATGGTGGAAGCTGGGGAATTCCGCCATGCGCGCCACCACATCTTCGGGAGTCTCCTGCAATGCGGGCCGGAGATAACAGCGCAGTACGAAAAGTCCGTCGTCGCGCAACACCCTATGAACAACGGCAGCCAGCGCCCGATAATCGACGGGGTAGCTGAGGCAATTGATGGAGCCATCGCCCACCACGAAATCGCAGGAGCGTTCTTGCCGCGGCAACGCGTGCCAGTCACCGCACACCACCCAGCTTCTCCCCGGAATATTTCCCGGCCAGACCGCTTTCGCCATCGCCATGGAGCTGTCGACCGCCATCAGCGAGGCGAGATCCGGCCAACGCATCTGCGCAATCTCCGGTGTGACTCCCAGCAGCAGCGCATGGAGCGGCTGCCCGGGATGGCCGGCGGCCCAGGCGGACGCCGCCTCTTCCATCGACCGGATATCCTCCGCGGATGGCCGCAACGGTGGGCCGAGGGCGCGGAACGAGTCGGCAAAAATGTTCCAATACGACATCGTGTTCGCCGTATCGTCTGTTCCGGCCACTTTCGGAATAGCACTCCGGCCTGGCCAGGGATTATTCTCTTCGCCCATGAGTGATTCATCATAACCTCATGCCGCATCACAGAGGGGCGGACCACCGGCCCGGCGTGCGTTCGCCCCGATCACAACAACTCCGCCAGCCGCAACGCTTTTCTGGCGGTAGTGCTGAGCGGAATTCGGCCGGCCTCGCGCGGCGCCCGCCACTGGAAGAGCGAGCCGGCGGGAAGCCGCTTGGGTGCGCGTGCCGCTTTCACGGTGAACGTGTAGTGATGATGGGTGATGGTGTGGCGAAACTGACCGATAGAGGTACCGGCGCGGGCGCCGGACAGGTGCTCCGGCCCCGGCAAATCCCAGAAACCCGCCATGCGCCGCTCCGTGGCCGGGCGCTGGCGCAATAGGATACGCTGGCCGCGGCGCACCAGCAGCAGCACGGCTTCAATGCGCTCCGGCCGCACGGCCCCGAGCTTCACCGGCAACTGGTCTGCCGTTCCCTTCTGTCGCGCTTGGCACTGGCTGCGCAGCGGGCATTGCGGGCACAGCGGGCGCCGCGGCAGGCAAACCGTAGCCCCCAGTTCCATCAGCGCCTGGTTGAATGCCCCCGGCTGGCGCGGGTCGAGCCACCTTTCGGCCACGGCTCGAAACCGCTCGCGGGTCTTGAGCGAGCGAATATCACCGGCATCGTTTTCCATGCGGGCCACCACCCGCAGCACGTTGCCGTCCAGCACGGCGCGCCGCGCGCCGAAAGCGATGCTCGCCACCGCCGCGGCGGTATAGTCGCCGACGCCCGCCAACTGGCGCAGTTCGTCATACTGGCGCGGGAATGCGCCGCGCGCGGCAATCTGGCGTGCGGCGCCGAGCAGGTTGCGCGCGCGCGAATAGTAGCCGAGGCCGCTCCACAGCGCGAGCACTTCCGCTTCCCCCGCGACGGCGAGCGCCTCCACGGTGGGGAAGCGCTCCAGGAAACGCCGGTAATATGGGACCACCGCCGCGGCGCGGGTTTGCTGCAGCATGATCTCGGATACCCAGATTGGGTAGGGATCGGTGGTGCGCCGCCAGGGCAGATCGCGATGCCCCTGGGCATACCACCGGGCGAGCAGGCTCGAGACGCGGCGTTTCACTCGATGACGCTTAGCCACTCGGCGACCACGGCGAAATCCTCGGGCCCCGCGTCCCAGGCTTCAAATTCCGGATTGAGCGGTTCCAGCCGGATCCGTTCATGCCGCCATTGGTCCTCACCGGTGGCGACTTTTCGGCTGGTATATTTTTTCACCGTATAGCGGGCCGTATCATCGAGCGCGCCGAAGCTCTGAATGAGAAGAATCTTGTTCTGCCGCGAACCCACCGGGCGAAGGCGGAACAGGTTGAGGCTGCCATCGGGGATGCGCGGCTCCATCGACCGGCCCACCACGCGGGCCACGAACAGATCCGGCGTCAGGCGCACGCCGGCCGGCGCGGGCACCCAGTCTTCTTCCACCGATTCCATTTCCTCTCCCAGCCGCCCGGCGGCCGCGCGCAGGCTGTAAAGGGGCAGGTGGGTCGAGAACCGTTCGATGGCGACCGGCTCGACGTGTTCGCCGTACAAGCGCTCGATGACGCGCGAAAACGCGTCCACCGCGACCGCCTGCCGCTCACCTACGCGGAGCACGTTGGAGAGCGAATCCTCGAGCGATCGGAGGCAGGCCTCCGCGCCCATTTCGGCCAGCTTGGCGCGCAGATCGGCTTCCAACCCTTCCAGCACTTCGGCGTCTTCGGGAGCGGCGAAATCGTCGTAGCGCCCGCGCAGCTTCAACCAGCCGCGATCGGTGGCCGCGTCGATCAGAATGACCCCGATGTGGCGCGGGGTCTCACCCGGCAAAACCGCTTCCAGCAGCACGTAAGTACCCTGTCGATTGCCCGTGATGGAAACCACGCTGGCCGGCATGCGCTCCTGTCCTATTCTACTCATCGGCAGAAACTTTGTCCGGGTGAGGGCCGGATCGATGCCGTGAATGAGTACTGGCGACGTTCAGCAGCCTCCCAGGTCCGGCCCCTGTGCTACTTTCTAAGTACCATGTCGAAGTTTCTGTTGGGACTGTTTACCGGCGTGCTACTGGTTTTTCTGGGCGGCATTTTGCTGGTGGTGGTGCTGTTTCAATTCCGCGACCGGTCGCCGGACATCGCCTCCAACTCCGTGCTGGTGGTGCGCCTGGAAGGCGAGATACCGGAAAAGCCAGCGATGGAGGTGCCGTTTGTCGAAAACCCGCGCGCTGGCATTACCGTTGCCAGCGTGTGGACGGCGCTGCGGCGCGCCGCGCAGGATAACCACATCCGGGCCGTCGTATTAGAGCCGGAGGGCCTCTCGGTGGGCTGGGCCAAGCTCGAAGAAATCCGCGGCGACGTGGAACAGTTCCGCAAATCGGGCAAGCCGGTGTTCGCCTACCTGCGCAATCCCTCGGCGCGCGAGTATTACCTGGCGCTGGCCGCCGACCGCATCTATCTCGGACCGGAGGATCCGCTCATGCTCAAGGGAATGCGCGCAGAGATCCTCTATTTCCGGAACACGCTGGCCAAGCTGGGAATTTCGGTGGATGTGGAGCACGACGGCAAGTACAAGGATTTCGGCGACATGTTCACGCGCGCCGATATGAGCCCGGAAACCAAAGAGGTCCTCAACTCGCTGGTAGACGATCTTTACGGCAACCTGGTGGAGCGCATCGCCACCGCGCGCCGGAAACAGCCGGACCAGGTGCGGGACCTCATCGACCAGGGGCCGTTCAGCGCTACCGACGCGCGGCGGGCGGGGCTGGTGGACGAACTGCGCTTCGAAGACCAGATGTGGGGCGAGCTCCACCAACGTCTGCAAGGCGGGGAACCCAACAAGGTTGCCCTGTCGCGGTACCTGAAGGCTTCGCCGCGCACCGTCCCGCGCAACCATTTCGCGCTGGTGGTGGCGGAGGGCGACATCGTGCGTGGCGATCCCAGCGACGATGGCGGCGAAGGGCTAACTTCCTACGGGTTCGACAAGCTGCTCCGCGAGGCCGCGGCCGAACCGCTGATTAAGGGCATCCTGGTGCGCATCGATTCGCCCGGCGGAGAAGTCACCGCATCCGACGACATATGGCGCGAGATGAGCCTCGTATCCCGGAAAAAGCCGCTGGTGATTTCCATGTCCGACGTAGCCGCCTCGGGCGGCTATTACATGGCGATGACGGGTGACCCGATCGTGGCTTATCCGGAAACCGAAACCGGCTCCATCGGGGTGGTCTTCGGCAAGCCGAACCTGCACGGACTCTACGATAAGTTGGGGCTAACCAAGGACTCGATCCAGCGCGGGCGCAATGCTGGCATCGATTCCGATTACACCTCGCTCGACGACGCGCAGCGGGCCTTGATGCAACGCGGCATCGACGAGAGCTATCACGAGTTCGTGGCCAAGGTTGCCAGCGCGCGCCATCGCGCGATCGCCGACATCGAACCGGTGGCGCAGGGGCGCGTCTGGCTGGGTTCGCAAGCCAAGCCGCGCGGGCTGGTGGACGAGCTGGGCGGCATGGACACCGCCGTTTCGCTGCTCAAGAAGAAGGCGGGGGTTGCCGCGGGCGAGGACGTAGGCCTGCTGCTCTATCCGGGACGCCGCAGCCTGCTCGACCTGTGGCTGAAGCATTCGCAGGATGACGCGCTCGAGGCCAGGCTGCGCGCCGTGTTCGGGCGGGTTCCGTTCCGCGCCTGGATGCGAGGCGGCATGCTGCGCATGATGCCGGAGTGGATCGAAGTGCGATAGGCGGGCTGGCGTGTGCCGGCCGACCATCCATTGCGCACTCACCCGCCGATTGCGTCGAAATCCGCCGCTTCGCCTGCCTTAGCGACGGCGATGGAGGGAGCGATGGCGCGCACCAGGCCTGCGAGCACCGAGCCGGCGCCGGATTCGAAGGCGCGTTCCACGCCGCTGGCGGCGAGCAGGCGGATGCTTTCCACCCAGCGCACCGGGTTCGGCACCTGGTTGTACAGGCCCTCGCGAGCTTCGGCGCCGGTGCGAATCTCGCGCGCCTGCCAGTTGTTGACCAGCGGGCAGGCGAGATCGGCGAATTCGGTCGCGTCCAGATTGGCGCGCAGCCGCTCCTGCGCCGGCTTCATCAGGGCGCAGTGGAACGGCGCGCTCACCGGCAGCGGCACCACGCGGCGGGCGCCGGCGGCTTTGGCGAGCGTTATGGCGCGCTCGACGGCCGCAGCGTGGCCGGCGATCACCACCTGGTCGGGCGAGTTGAAATTGGCGGCGCTGAGCACTTCCCCCTGCGCGGCTTCAGCCAGGATCGCATCCAGCTTGCCTTCCGGCAGCCTGAGGATGGCGGCCATGGCGCCCACGCCCGGCGGGCACCGCCTCCTGCATGTAGCGGCCGCGATGGCGCACCAGGCGGACGGCATCACGGAAGCTGAGGCTCTTGGCGGCTACCAGCGCGCCGTATTCGCCCAGGCTGTGGCCAGCCACGAAATCGGGGACCAGACCGCGCTCGCCGAGCACCGCGCAGGCGGCCACGGAGACCGTCAGCAATGCAGGCTGCTGGTTCTCGGTCAGCTTGAGTTGTTCCTCCGGGCCTTCAAAACAGAGGTGCGAAAGGGCAAAGCCGAGCGCATCGTCGGCTTCTTCAAACGCGAGCCGTGCCACGGGAAACTTATCGGCGAGCGACTTGCCCATGCCGGCGTATTGCGACCCCTGGCCAGGAAAAAGGAAAGCGGTTTTCGGTGTCAAAAGGGATTATAACTGGCTGCGGGGCCCTGGCTCCAGCGCACGGAATGGGAACGGGGATGAAACCGGATTCCGGTCAATCCCATCTATACTAAAAAGATTAAGGAGTTCCAGACGTGAGCATATCCTCATATGAGTCGCCCCAGCCCCAGCGATCGGGTTTCGCAATTCCGCTGCTTGCCGGAGGCCTGATCGCCCTGGCTGCAGCCAACATTTACTTATACGTGCAGTTGGACCATCTGCAAACCGATACGACCCAGAAGATGGAAAAGCTGACGGCGTCGGTGGCCGGATTGCGCGACGCCTCCTCGGTCAGCACGGCAGCCCAGGCAGCGGCACATCGATGCATTGAAGGCGGAGTTGGCGACGGCGAACTCGCAAGCGCGCAGCATGTCCAGCGAGGCAAAGGTGGAAGCGCAAGCTCACGCCGACCAATTGGCCCGGCAGCTTCAAGCCGAAGAAGCCAAGATGCAGCAGCAGGTGACGGGCCAGATCAGCGAAGTCAACCAGTCGGTGACTGCGGCCAATGCCAAGATCGCCGACGTTTCGACCGACGTGGGCGCCGTGAAGTCGCAGGCAGCCATGACGCAGAGTCAGTTGGAAAAGACGATCGCCGACCTCAAGAGCGTCACGGGCGACCTGGGCGTGCAAAGCGGGCTGATCGCCACCAACGGCAACGAATTGCAGGCGCTGAAGCTGAAGGGCGAGCGCAATTATTTCGACATCAAGCTGGGCAAGACCAAACAGCCGGTGCGCTTCGGCGACATCACGCTGAAGCTGGAAAGCGCCGATCCCAAGCGCTACAAATACAGCGTCATCGTGATGGCGGATGACAAGAGGTACGAAAAGAAGGACAAGAACGTCAACGAGCCGGTGCAGTTCTTGACCTCCAAGGGCGGCCACACTCCCTACGAACTGGTGATCAACCAGGTCACCAAGGACCAGATCGTCGGCTACCTGGCGACACCGAAAGATACCTCATCGCGGTAGGGGCACGCCCGGTCCAGGTCATTTTTCGCTGGCGGCCGCGGTCTGTCGTGCGCGCATCGCTTTCATACGCTCTCGAAAAGCGGCGGCCCGCTGGCGGCCGTCGGGCGAGGTGTCGATCAGCCGTTCCAGGTTGGCCAGGTAGTGCGACCCGAAGTTCGCCCGCAGCTCGGCTAGGAACGGTTCCACCTTCACGAAGGCGATGATGTGCTCTCCGTTGGTGTCGTTGAACAGGTCGAGGCTGATGGCTCCGTGGTTGACCAGCGCGGCGGCCATGTCCCAATAAGTCCACACCATCCGCGCGTAGCCGCTGTGTTCGCTCGCCAGCACCTTGTTGACGTCCTCGAACGATTCGGGATTGAAGTCCCGAAAATACCAGTCGCGCGCCTTGCGCATGGTCGCTTCGCGGCGCAAATCGTACAGCTTGAGGATCAGATCGGCTTCTTTTTGCTTTGACATAGCTTGCTTCCCATTCTCCCTACTCGGACTTACAAGGGCCTGCAAATCGGCAAGTGCAGTGTCATCAGAGCAGAACCGGCCCGCGCCGCCCCGCGCTACTCCGCCGGCGGTTTCCATCCGCCGAATGCCTGTTCCAGCCACAAAGCCACGGCCAGTGCTACATCTTCGCGCCACGGTGCGGCGGCTATCTGCACGGCGACCGGCAAGCCGGTAGCCGATTCGCCGCAGCGCACGACCGCGGCCGGCCAACCGGCGACATTGTAGGCCATGGTGTGGCTGAAACCGACGAAATTCTCATCCTGCGTCGAGGTGCCGAGCGGCAGCGCCGGATGGATATAGGCCGGGCACAGAATCGCGTCGAATCCGCACGCGAGAAACGCGGCCATTTCGGCACGGTAACGGAACCACTCGCCCCAGTAGCGCGCGAATCCGTCGATGCCGGTGCGGTACTGCTCCAGCTTGTCCAGCCAGCCGGTCAGCAGCGGATGAACGCGGCTCGAACCGATGTCGCGGAGATAGCTGCGCAGGCCGTCGCCGCCATCCGGGCCGAGCAGTTTCATCTCGATCTCATAAGCGGCATCCAGGCAAACCGGCCGCGCCTTTTGCACGCGGACGCCTTCTCCGGCGAGCGCCGCCGCCGCCGCGTGCACCACCCCCGCCACTTCCTCATCGGCCGCGGCAAGGCCGTTATCGGTGTAGAATGCGATTCGCAGGTCGGCCACCCGCACGGCGCGTGGGTTGGCGAGCGGCATGTCCACCACCGTGTGATCGCGGCCGTCGGGACCGGCCAGCAGCGGCATCACGGTGACCAGGTCCTCCACCCGTCGCGCCATCGGACCAATCTGCCAGAGGGCTTCGATCCAACCTCCGGCCGGCGGGAAATGGCCGGTGCGCGGCAGGCGGCCGGAGGTCGGCTTGATGGCGGCACATCCGCAGAAGGCCGCCGGAAGGCGCACGCTGCCGGCGCAGTCGCTGCCCAGGCCGAGCGGCGAACCGCAGGCGGCGAGCAGCGCTGCCTCGCCGCCGCTCGATCCCCCGGGGGTGCGTCCCGTGTCGTATGGGTTGCGGGTAGCGCCGAAAATCAGGTTGTCGCTCTCGAAGGCGAACAGCAGGTCCGGCAGGTTGGTCTTGGCGATGGGGATCGCGCCAGCCCGCCGCAAACGCTCGACCAGCGTCGCGTCTTCCGTGGAAGCGGCCGCGTTCTTCCGGCCCAACGTTCCCGCCGTCACTACCGTGCCGGCCAGTTCGAGCGAGTCCTTGATGCTGAACGGCACGCCGTGGAGCGGGCCGCGCGGTTCGCTCGCATCGGCGGCGGCGGCCTCGGCCAGCGCCCTTTCCGCGAGTACTTCCACCGCGGCATTGATCTTCGGATTGATGACGTCGATCCGCTCCAGGTGAGCAGCCACCAGTTCGCGCGACGAGACGCGCCGCTCGCGGATGAGGCGCGCCTGTTGGGTGGCGGAATAATTGGTGAGTTCGGTCATGGTCCCCCGGCGGGGCAGCTTCGAGCTTGCCCGTATACTCCATATAACTCCATTTCCGGGTCGCGCACGTTCCCGCTTCGGCCCCGCCTGCGAAGCTGCCGTAGTACGATACCAACAGGAGCGTGTTCTGACCAAGGCACATCTTGAAGCAACCACAGCCCTTCCGGCCGCCGCACCAACCTGGACGATTGCCGTCCGCGCCGCCGAATCCAAGAAGGCCACCGACATCAAAGTTCTGGATTTGACCGGCATCACTTCCTTCGCCGACTATTTCGTCCTCTGCAGCGGGTCCAACCAGCGGCAGATTCAGGCCATCGCCGACGAGGTCACGCTGCAGCTCAAACGCCAGGCGGGTGAGTTGCCGATGAGTCTGGAAGGCTATGAGCAGGGCGAATGGGTGTTGGCCGATTACGGCGACATGCTGGTGCACGTTTTTTCCGCCAAGGCCCGAGCCTATTATGATTTAGAGCGGCTCTGGCGCAATGCGAAGCCGGTCGGGATTCCGTCCGAGTGAAGATCTTCGTATACTTCATCGGCAAACCCAAAGAACCGCACATCAACGCCGTGGCGCAGGATTATGTCGGCCGCGCCGCCCGCTATTCCTCCGTCGAGATGCGCGAGATCCGCCCGGACCGCACCGATCTCTGGGCCCGCCACCCCGCCGCGCGCAAAATCTTTCTGGATCCGGCCGGCAAGCCGACCGATTCCGCCGCCTTCACCGCGATCGTCGCTAAAGCCGAAATGGAAGGACGCGATCTGCTGTTCCTGGTGGGCGGGCACGACGGCCTGCCGCCCGCCTGGGCCGGCCGGGCGGACCTGCTGCTTTCGCTCTCCGCCATGACTTTTCCGCACGAGCTGGCCCGCGCCATGCTCGCCGAACAGATCTACCGGGCCTTCACAACATTGCGGGGCCATCCCTACCCGCGGTAAGTTGGTTGATTGCATGTCTTGGTTTAAGCGCGACAGGCCGGACGACAAAAAGCCGCAGGCCATCGACGAAGAATCGAAGCACGTCAAGACCGAAGGCCTCTGGCAGAAATGCGACGGCTGCCGCCAGATCGTCTGGAAGAAGGACCTGGCTGCCAACTGGAACATCTGTCCCAAGTGCGGCCACCACTTCCGCATGGACGCCGTCTCCCGCATCCGCATGCTGTTCGATGGCGGCGAGTACGAGGTTTTCGATGCCGGTCTGCACTCCACAGACCCGCTGGGCTTCGTCGACAGTAAACCCTACGCCAAGCGCCTGGAGGCCGCCCGGCTGGAGACCGGGCTCCGCGACGCCCTGATCGCCGCCCGCGGCAAGCTCGGCGGGCGCCAGGTGGAAATCTGCTCCATGGAGGTGCGCTTCATCGGCGGCAGCATGGGCGCGGTGGTGGGAGAGAAGATCACGCGTGCCATCGAACGCTCGCTCGCGTCCCGCTCGCCGCTGGTGATTGTTTCCGCTTCCGGCGGCGCTCGCATGCAGGAAGGCGCCGTCAGCCTGATGCAGATGTGCAAGATCTGCTCCGCGCTGATGCGGCTCGACCAGGCCCGCGTGCCTTTTATCAGCGTGCTCACCGATCCCACCACCGGCGGCGTCACCGCCAGCTACGCCATGTTGGGCGACCTCAACATCGCCGAACCCGGCGCCCTGATCGGTTTCGCCGGCCCGCGCGTCATCGAGCAGACCATCCGGCAGAAGCTCCCCGAGGGTTTCCAGCGCAGCGAGTTTCTGGTCAAGCACGGCATGCTGGATGCCGTGGTGCCGCGCCTGGAGCTGAAGGCCTACATCTCCCGCGCGCTCGATTTCTTCTGCCAGCAGTGAACTACCCCGATTCGGTCCATTTCCTTTACGCGCTGGGCAACGAAATCAAGACTGCCAAGCTCGGCCTGGAGCGCATCCACGCCGTGCTGGCCGCGCTCGGCAATCCGCAGGATCGCCTCTCGATCGTCCACGTGGCCGGCACGAATGGCAAAGGCTCTACCTGTGCCATGATCGAATCCGGCTTCCGCGCCGCCGGCCTGCGCACGGGACTCTACACTTCGCCGCATCTCGCCGAGCCCACCGAGCGCATCCGCATCGGCGGGCTTCCCGTTTCCGCCGAGCGGTTCGCCGTCGCCTTCAACCGCGTCCACGCCGTGGTCGAAGAACTGCTGGCTCGCGACACCATCGATCTGCACACCACTTATTTCGAAACCGTCACCGCGATGGCGTTCCTGATCTTCGCCGAAGAAGCCGTGGACCGGGTGGTGCTGGAGGTCGGGCTGGGCGGGCGCCTGGACGCCACCAACGTGGTGCGGCCGTTGCTCGCCGTGATCACGCCCATCGACTTCGATCACGAATCGTACCTCGGCCGCGGCATCGAGTCCATCGCCGCCGAGAAGGCCGGCATTCTGAAACCCGGCGTGCCCGCCGTTTTTGCGCGTCGAGCGCCCGGAAGCCGCGAGTGTGCTGGATCGCCGCGCCGCCGAACTGGGCATACCGGTGACGCGCGCCGCGGAATCGTCGATCCAAAATCTCTCGCTCGACCCGCGCGGCAGCCGCTTCGAACTCTGCGGCGTGACCCCGCTTTCGATCCGCTGCCCGCTCGCCGGCGAGCACCAGGTGGAGAACGCCGTCACCGCCGCGCTGGCGCTGCTCGCGTGCGGCGTCGACCGAGGATCGATTGAAACTGGCATCGCCGCAGCCCTCTGGCCTGGCCGCCTGGAGCAGGTCCGCGAGCGTCCTGCGATCATTCTCGATGGCGCCCACAACCCGGCCGCCGCCCGCGCGCTGGCCGCCTACATCGCCCGCTTTTATGCGGACGCGCCACTACGCCTGATCTTCGGCATCATGCGCGATAAAGCCGCCGCCGAAATTGCCGGCATCCTTTTCCCCCTCGCCAGCCAGGTGATCGTCACTGCCCCGCGCCAGTCCCGCGCCCTTGCGCCCGAATCCCTACGCGCCGTGGCCGATCACCCCAACCTCAAGGTCGCCCCCACCCTGGAAGAAGCCCTCCGCTGGATCGAAGATGCGCGCCCCGACGACGTCGTCTTCATCACCGGCTCCCTGTTTCTGGTCGCCGAAGCCAGGACATTGCTGGCGAAGGACACGTGACACTCGGACAGAAATGGCATGGACCTGCTTTCGCCGAGAATCCACGACCCTCAAGGACCGGAAAACTGAACACGCCCGGCGCGATGCAACCGGCCACCAAGATCTACTCGGCATCATTTGGACGCATATCCAGCTAGCAGTTTGTCAAGCTTGTCCAATTGGTCCTCAAGATCGTTCATCTTCGCTTGTTCACTTCGAAGCTGATTTTCCGCATCGGCCCGCTCAGCCTGGCATTGCTGCTCCTCGTCGGCGGACATTTCGAGGCCTGACTTAAGGTTGGCGAGCATCTGTTCCGCGGCCTTTTGCTCGGCGGGATTCTGCGAGCCTTGCGCCGCCTCGGCTTCCTCGATACGGGACTTAAACATCTTGCGCTGCATCTCCGCCTGGCTGCATGTGGCGCGGGCCTGATCGAGACGCTGCGTAGCGCGGTCCAGCACGCTGGCCTCGGATTGCAGGCGGTACATCACGATCTGCACTCGCTGAATCGTAGCCGCGGCACTATGCAAGTCATTCCTGAGTTGGCGAACCTCTACCAGCAAGCTCTGTGTCACCTGCGCATCCGCAGGGGCAGTTTGAGCGACCGCTCCTCCGCTAATCAGGAGCAGCGCCAATAAGCCGGTCAGTGAGCCGTGCATCGATTGCCTCCGCAGTGGTAGACACCAACTCTACTTAGGTTGTTCCTTCCGTTCGTCGCGCTGGGCCAACCTTGGAAGTTGCCAGCTCGCCGGGCCAAGCCCAGGCCTGACCTCGGCCCAACACCGCCGTTGTATGATCGTGGCAGGAGGGCTGCCGTGGCTTATCGTCCCGTTCACCGCCGCATTCGCGACACCTGGACCGCTCTGAAACGCTGGTTCCGGCGCGCGGAACCCGAGGCGCCGGAAGACCCTTACGCCTATGTCGGCGCTCCCAGGAAGCCGCGCACGCCGCGCCGCAGCGCCGCCGCGAAAGCCGAGCCGTAACTCGAGCATCCCGCCGTGTCCCGCCAAATAACCTATGACTAACTCTCTCGCAGCTATTACCGGCGCTTCGGCCGGCATCGGAACGGTGTTCGCGCGCAAGCTGGCCGCGCAAGGTTACGATCTTCTGCTGATCGCGCGCCGCGGCGACCGCCTCGAGCTACTTGCCGCGGAACTCGAACGCGCCCACCAGATCCATGTGGAAGCCTGCACCGCGGACCTGTCGGTCAACGAAGATATGGACCGCATCGCCGCGCGCCTCGCCGCCGAGCCGCGCCTCGATCTGCTGGTCAACAACGCCGGCTTCGGCATCAAGGGCCTTTTCTATGAAGCGCCCCTCGACGGGCAGCTCCAAATGCACCACCTGCATATCGACGCCATCGTGCGGCTCACCCACGCCGCGCTCGCGGCCATGGTGGCGCGCGGCCGCGGCGCGATTATCAACGTAGCCTCCGTGGCCGGCTTCACGCGCAGCCCCGGCAGCGTTAGTTACTGCGCCACCAAAGCCTGGGTGAACGCATTCACGGAAGGGATTTACCTGGACCTGAAATCGGCGGGCTCGCCGGTGGTGGTGCAGGCGCTGTGCCCCGGCTTCACCTACAGCGAGTTTCACGACGTGGCGGGCGTTGACCGCGCGTCCATCCCCAAATCGTTTTGGATGAGCGCCGAAGACGTGGTGGATGCTTCGCTGGCCGGCCTGCGCCGGCGCAAGCTGTTCGTGGTGCCCGGCTGGAGATACAAGTTAGTCGTGGCGCTGGTCAACCGCATCCCGGTGCGGTTGCGGCTGGCACTCGAATCCAACGCGCCTCACAACCGCGCCCGCCTGCCGCAACGGGCGAACCCGAATTAGTGCATGATCTCCAGGAATTTGCCCGTGGACGCGTCCACGAAGACCGAAAAGCCCGACGTGCTCACCGATTCTCCCCAGATCACGCGCCATGCCGGATGGGCCCACTTGCTGGATTTTTCCAGCAGGAAGATGACGGGCTGGCCCGGGCTCTTCTTCTCGAAGGATTCCTCTTTGCCTTTGGCCGTGGCCAATGCGGCATCGGTGTCGATCTTGACGTCCGCAATCGCGAAAGGCGTGGTCTCGCCGTGCGCGCCCGAGTAGTTTTCTTCGCTGCCGGCGAACACTCCCTTGTGGATGTTGGGCTCCTGGTCGATTGCGTACCAGGTGTATGCATGGGACGAGGCCCGCTGCTCGGAGGTGAACACGGCCTCCCATCCGGCGGACTTGCCCGGCTGGTCGGGCACGCCGTCCATGCGCACGCTATCCAGTTTCAGTACCGCCGCATCGGGGGCCCAGGTGCGCGCCACCTGGTACATCTTGAACAGAGCGCTCTGGCCGGTGGCGGGCTCGGGCTTGGCTTCTTCTTTTTTGGCCGCCGCGGGCGGCGCAGGTTGTTCCGAGCAGCCGGCCAGAAGGAGACCGGCGGCGACTATGGCAAGGAAAGTTTTCATGTGAAACAGCTATTTTACCTGATCGTAACCACCCGTTGCTTTTGCTTTCCCTTACAGCCGTCGATGAAATAGCCGGTTCAATCGCCGCCGACCGCTCCCTACGGTCGCGGCTCAGACAGCAATCGGAGCCGCGACCAAAGGGAGCGGTCGATACAGCCATTGCGAATGTGTCCCTACTCGTATTTCAAGGCAACCACCGGGTCGATGCGGGCGGCGCGCCAGGCCGGCACGCCGGCGGCGATCAGCGCCACCAGGGCGAGCAACAGGGCCGCACCCGCGTAAATCACGGGGTCCGCGGCCCTGATTCCGAACAGTTGCGATTCGATCAGCCTTCCGGCAGCCAGCGCGGCGGCCAAACCGATGCCGATGCCGATTGCGGCCAGGCGAACGGCGCCGAACAAAACCAGACGGAGCACGTCCACCGGCAACGCGCCTAGCGCCATCCTCACCCCGATTTCTCCGGTGCGCCGTGCCACCGAGTAAGCCATGACGCCATAGAGCCCTATGGCCGCCAGGAGAGTTGCCAGAATCCCGAACGCCGCCGACAAGATAGCGATCAGGCGTTCCGTATACAGCGATTCGCGGATCCGCAGCTCGACGGTCTTGATCTTGACGGCCGGCAGGTTGGGATCGGCCTCGCGCACGGCTTGGCGCAGGGCGGCCATGGTGCGCCCGGGATCGCCCGCGGTGCGCACGTAAAATACCATGCGGGTAGGATGGTCCCACTGCGCATAAGGCGAGTAGATGGTTTCCCGGCCGGGGTCGCGGACATCGTCACGGCTGTCGGCCACTACGCCGACGATCTCGCGATCCAGCTTGGGCGGTGTACTGGCGCCGAATTGCAGGCGGCGGCCGATGGGGTTTGCGTTGCCGAGATAGCGTTTGACGAACGTCTCGTTGACGACAACCGCCTTGGGTGCCGTGGCGTCGTCGCGAGCGTTGAATTCGCGGCCGGCGCGCAGCGGGATCGACAGCGCGGCGAAATAGCCGGGGCTGACGGCGATGCGGTGGGTGTCGGTCTCTTCGTCCTGCCCGGCGCGGTAGCCTTCCACGGTGATGTTGCTGATGGAATTGCTGCCGGAAAAAGGCCCGCTGTCGGCCGCGGCCACACCCACCACGTTGGGCATGGAAGACAGGCGGAGACTGAGATCGTGATAAAAAGTCGCGGCAGCCGCGGCCTCGGGACGGTCTAGCGTGGCATTAATGCTGAACGACAGAAGCTGGCTGGTGCGGAATCCCAGGTGGGCGTTCAACAGGTTGGCCGCGCTCGAGCTGAACAAACCGGCGCCCACCACCAGCAGTAGCGACAGCGCGAGCTGCGCGGATACCAGCGCCTGCCGCAAGCGCGCCGGCCGGCCGCCGGAAGCGACGTTGAGCGCCTGGTCTTTCAAAGTCGGGGCCAGGTCGGGGCGCGTCGCCTGCAGGGCCGGAAGCAGAGCGAACAGCAGGCCGCAGGCAAGCGAAATGGCGAACGCGTAAACCAGCAAGTGAAGATCCAGGCTGGCCGCGATCCACCCGCCCGCCTCATCGCGCGGCAGCACGCCGAGCAGCGCCGCGGTGCTCCAGTGTTCTACCACCAGGCCAACCACGCCTCCCGCCAGCGCCAGAATGAGGCCTTCGAGCAGCAGTTGCCGCACCAGCGTCGCGCGCCGCGCGCCCATCGCCAGACGAATCGCGATTTCGCGCTGCCTGCCGGTCGAGCGCGCCACCATCAGGCCGGCCACGTTGGCGCAGGCGATCAGCAGCACCAGCCCCACCATGGCCGTGAGCACGCGCAGCGGTTTCTCCCATTTGTCGCGCAGTTCGGCGATACCCTGCGCGGCGGGACGCAACGCGGCGCGGTGATTGAGGAAACGCTGGCGGTCGCGTTCATCGTGCATCTTGTCCGCATCTGCGCCAGTTCGCTGGCGAGGATGGCGTGGTAAGCCACGTCGGTGGCAGCCTGCGCGCGCGCCAGGCTTACGCCCGGTTTCAAGCGCGCGAAGAGATTGAGCCAGCGGGTCCGCCGGTCCGACAGCACGTCGAAGTTGGCAATCAGCGACTTTTCCATGGTGAGCGGCACGAACAGGTCCGGCGAATTGCCTTAGCAATACGACGAGTCGAGCACATAACA
>CAWJLI010000213.1:0-9540 GCA_963843095.1 Bryobacterales bacterium | reverse complement strand
CCGGACACCGCCATACCCGCGTCGAGCACCACCACGGCGTATCGCCCCGGTTGCCGCTTCAGGTGCTCCCAGGCCATTTCCATGGTGTTCGCGGCGGTCGCGCTGTAACCCAGCCGTCGCAGGTACACGCTCATCAGCTTGAGAAGCGCGGCCTCGTCATCGACAATCAGGACTTCCCACGACGAGTAACTCATGTGACGCAATTGTTATGATCGCCCTATGAAATTCTACACGGAATATCTAACCTTCAAGACTAGCAAACACAGGGAATATGTAAACATCACATCGCACGTCGCAACCGCGCTGAGCAAAAGCGGCATCCAGGAGGGAATGATCCTGGTGTCCGCCATGCATATCACGGCCGGAGTTTGGGTCAACGACGCCGAAGACGGGCTGCTTGCCGACATCGACGAGTGGCTGGAATCGCTGGCGCCGTTTCGGGAGGACTACCGGCATCACCGCACCGGCGAGACTAACGGAGATTCGCATCTGAAAAGCCTGATCGTGCACCATCAGGTGATCGTGCCGGTGACCAAGGGCCGACTGGATTTCGGCCCCTGGCAACAGGTCTATTACGCCGAATTCGATGGCCGCCGCGCCAAGCGCGTGATTCTCAAGGTGATGGGCGAGTGACGGGAAGCGCCCAAAAGCGGTATTGCGAGTCTCAAAATGCTGGAACCAGGCGGTTTCGCCGGAGTCTAAATCAAATGATGATACGCGACCGCTCCCTTCGGTCGCGGCTCAGAAAGGAATCATGATACGCACACTGTTTTGCCTGCTATTGGGTGCGACCCTGGCCGTGCCCGCGGAGTTACCGGTCACCCAGGTGGTGCTTTATAAGCACGGGCAGGGATTCTTCGAGCGCGCGGGCACGTTGGGGCCCGGCGAATCGGCGCGTCTGGATTTCGACGCGGCGGAGATGAATGACGTTCTGAAATCGCTGACCATTGAAGAGCGCGGCGGCGGCAAGATTTCCGGCCTGCGCTACGATCCCCTGGACCCGCTCAGCCACACGCTGGCGCAGTTCCCCTTTCAGATCGGCGGCGCACAGCCGCTGAGCGCCATGCTCGACCAGTTGAAGGGCGCGCGTCTGGAGCTGAAGTTTGGCAACGACACGGTGAGCGGCGTGATCGTCAACGCGCGCGAAATCCCGGCCGCCGAGAATCAGCCGGCTCGCGAGCAGTTGACGCTGCTGCTCGATTCGGGCGACCTGCGCAACCTGGACCTGGGCGCGGCGGCCGGCATCCGCTTCACCGAACCGCAACTGCAACGGCAGTTCCGGGATTACCTGGCAGCGCTGGTCACGGCGCGGTCGAAGGAACGGCGTAGCGTCTATATCGATTCCACCGACGCCAAAGAGCGGCAGGTGACGGCCAGCTACATGGTACCGACGCCGGTATGGAAATCGAGTTACCGGCTGATCCTGCCGGAAAGCGGGAAGCCGGTGCTCGAAGGCTGGGCCATCGTGGACAACACCACCGGCGAGGATTGGACGAAGGTGCGGCTCTCGCTGGTTTCGGGGCGGCCGATTTCCTTTATCAGCCAGCTCTACGCGCCGCGCTATGTTAGCCGGCCCAGCGCGGAATTGCCGGAGGATGCCGCGGCGCAGCCGGTGTTGCACGCGGGGGGATATACGGAGGGATCCCTGAACGGTGTGGCCCCGGGTTCCGGCGGCGGAATGATCGGCGGGAGTATGAATGCGCCAGCGCCCCCGCCCCCAATGGCCGCCAAGGCAATGCGGGCTAATAGCCGCGCTTTCATGCCGTCTACGGCGGAACGGGTATCCGTCGATGAAGAAGTTGAGGAATCAGCCGGGACGCCGCGGGCCTTCGCCACCCCCAGTTCCATCGTCGCCGGCGCTTCGGCCGATGCCGTTGGCGAGCTGTTCGAATATCGCATCGCGCAGCCAGTTACTATCCGCAAGAACGAATCGGCCATGCTGCCGTTCCTGCAGGAGGCGATCGATACGCGCAAGCTGCTGATCTGGTCCGACCGCTCCTCCGAGCATCCCACCAACGCCGCCGAGCTGACCAATTCGACCGGCAAGACGCTGGATGGCGGCCCTGTCACCGTGTACGATGGCGGCGTGTACGGAGGCGAAGCGCTGATGGAGACGCTGAAGGCCGGCGACAAGCGGCTCATCAGCTACGCGGTGGACCTGGGAACGCGCATTACGACGGCGTTCGACAGCAAGAAGGCCGTGGTGCGCGAGATTCACTTGAACCGCGGCGTCCTCACCACCAAGTCCGCCTCGGAAGAGACCGCAGCTTACACTGTGCGCAATGTGGATCAGAAGGCCAAGACGCTGATTATCGAACATCCGCTGCGCGCCGGTTACACGCTGCTCAACCAGAAGCCGATGGAGAAGACCGCGGACAACTACCGCTTTGAAGTGCCGCTGGCGGCAGGGGCGACCAAGACGTTCGCGGTCTCCGAAGAACACATCTTTGACACCACTTACGCGATCGCCAACGTAACGCCCGACTTCCTGCTGAACTACGTGCAGAACCGCGACCTGAAGGAAGACGGGCGCAAGCAACTCGGGCGGATCGCCAATCAGAAGCAGCAGATCGCCGAGAACAACGCCGCCATCGATGACGCCGAGCGTCAGGTGAAAGACCTGGGCACGGACGAGGACCGGCTGCGCAAGAACATCCAAAGCCTCAACAGCGTCAGCAACCAATACCAACAGGTGCAGGAGTACGCGCGGCAACTCGGCGCGCTGGAGCAAAAGCTGACCGGCCTGCGCGACCACCAGGCGGAGCTGCAAAAGAAGAAGACCGCCTTGCAGCACGAATTGGATGAGATGATCGCTTCGCTTTCGTTCTGAGCGGCGGTGTTGCCGGCTCTCGACGCCGCTGTTCTACACTGAAGTTCGATGCTCTCCCCGACCGCCAAGGAGCGGATCGCCGCGCTGCTCGGACCGCGCGGCTATCTCGACCGGCCCGAAGACCTGGCTCTTTATGAATACGATGGCGGCCAGGACAGGCATCCGCCCGATGTGGTGGTTTTCCCGCGCACCGCGGCGGAAGTTGGCGCGCTGGTCCGCATCGCCAACCAATCCGGCATGCCCATTGTCGGCCGCGGCGCGGGAACCGGCCTGTCCGGCGGCGCGATTCCGCTCCAGGGCGGGATGATGGTCGCCTTCGCCCGGATGAACCGCATCCTTAATTTGGACTTGGCCAATGAGCGCGCCGCGGTCGAACCGGGAGTGGTCAACCTGGATGTCACCATGGCCGTCGAAAGAGACGGCTATTTCTTTGCGCCCGATCCCTCCAGCCAGCGTGCTTGCACCGTCGGCGGCAATGTGGCCGAAAACGCGGGCGGCCCACACACTCTGGCATATGGCGTCACCACGAATCACGTGCTCGGACTGGAGCTGGTGCTGCCGGATGGCAGCGTGGTGGAAACCGGCGGGCTGCCCGATCTGCCGGGCTATGACCTCACCGGCCTGCTCACCGGCTCGGAAGGCACGCTGGCCCTGGTGACCAAAGCTACCCTGCGGTTGATGCGCAAACCGGAGACCGTAAAGACCGTGCTGGCGATTTACTCGAACAGCGAGGACGCCGGGCGCACTGTCGCCGAAATCACCGCGCAGGCCATCACTCCGGTCGCCCTGGAGATGCTGGATGGAGTGATGCTCCGCATGGTGGAGCAAGCCACGCACGCCGGCTACCCGGTGGATGCCGCGGCCGTTCTGCTGATCGAGCTCGAAGGCATTCGCGAGGCCGTCGAGACGCAGGTGGAACAGGTGCGCGCCGCCTGCCTATCGTCGGGCGCCATCGAGTTTCGCGTGGCCCGCACGCCCGAGGAGCGCGAGTTGCTGTGGAGCGGCCGCAAGAACGCGTTTGGCGCGGTAGGCCGCGTCAGTCCCAGCTACTATGTGCAGGACGGCGTGGTGCCGCGCACGCGCATCGCTGCCACGCTTCAGTTCATCGCCTCGGTAGCCAGCGAGCACGGTCTCACCATCAGCAATATCTTTCACGCCGGCGACGGCAACCTGCACCCGATTATTCTGTTCAATCCGCGGACGCCCGGCGAAAAGGAGAAAGCGCGTCATGCGGGCGAGGAAATTCTGAAATGGTGCATCGGCTGCGGCGGCTCCATCACTGGCGAGCACGGCGTCGGGATGGAGAAGAATGAGCTGATGCCGCTGTTGTTCACCGCCGACACGCTGGAGGCGATCGGCCAAATCAAACTTCTGTTCGATCCCGAGGCCCGGATGAACCCCGGCAAGCTGCTCCCCACCGGCCGCGGATGCAGCGAGATCCGCCAGTCCGACCCGGAACCGGGAAACATGATGTACTGAGGCGCCGGGTAATACTAACTTCGCGGCCCTTGCAGCGTGCACCACAAATCCTCTGCTTGGCGGGGCTTGCTTTAGTTTGCCAGCGCGCGTTTGCGGGCGCATTTTTCCACGGCTTCTAACCGAGATCGCATTCGAAGTGGCGAGCCCACTCCCACTGCGTGCAATGGGTACCCGTACCTCCATTACGGTTGGGGTAATTCTCGTCCTGGTCGCCGCACCCAAATGAGATGTAACATACGTTCGTTATACCAATTGTAGAGATAAAGACCCTGATTTCTGAAATGGGGTATCGATCCAGCAGGGCCGTACCCGCGAATCGAGGCTTTTGGGAGCAAGGTATGAGATACGCGAAGCTTTTGCTGCTGTTTCTGGCGTTCGTCCTGGCATCGCCCGCAGCCGCAATCTTCAGTGAGAACTTCGAGGGAGCCACTACGCTTGGCTTTGACGGCACGTATGGCGTTATCGCCGGCACGCAGTTCTCCCTCACGGCCGGATCGATTGACGTGAATGGTCCCGGTAGCCCCGGGTATTACCCGGAGCTTTGCACGGCGCCGGCGTCCGGCAACTGCATCGACACTACCGGCGGCGGAACGCCCAACGGCGTAGGCACGGGCCCAGGCACTATCAGTACGACATCGCCCATCGTCTTCAGCACCCCGGGCTGGTATATTCTCAGCTTCGATCTGGAGGGCTGGTACGACACCGTCGAGGGCGACATCACGGACGATGTCGCCACCGACCGGGTGGATCTTGGAACCCTGATCGTGGACGATGAATTCACTGTCTACGGCGCCGACAATCCGTACCCAGCGGAGGAGATTCTCTTTCAGGTGACCGCCCCCAACACTTCGGCGACTCTGACGTTCACGAGCTTGGGCGGCAACTATTCGTTCGCGGGAGGCATTCTGGATAACATCTCGATCAGCGACCCGGCCCCCGTGCCCGAGCCGACTCCCCTCCTGCTGTTCGGAGTTGGAGCGCTGATCGTTCTGGCGAAGCAGCGCGCCCGCCAATAAGGCCGCCCACCCGAGTCGAGCGGTTCCCGGCCGTGACCGCCCCGTGAGTACTCTCCAACGGCTGACGGGAGGCGGTTCTACCGCTTGCTCTTCAGCACATCCACCAGTTCCTGCACGGCGGCGGCGCTTTTTTGCAGCCCGGCCTGCTCCTCGGCGGTCAGTTTCAGCTCGTAGATCTTCTCGATACCGCGCGCGCCCAGCTTGCATGGCACGCCGACGAACAGGCCATTGATGCCGTACTCGCCTTCCAGGTACGCGGCGCAGGGCAGTACCTTCTTCTTATCCCTGAGGATGGATTCGGCCATTTCCACCGCGGCCGCCGATGGGGCGTAATAGGCGCTGCCGGTTTTCAGGTACTTGACGATCTCTGCTCCTCCGTTACGCGTGCGGTCCACGATGCGGTCGATGGCGGCTTGGTCCATCAGCTCCGTCAGCGGAATGCCGGAGACGTTGCTCAGCCGCACCACGGGGACCATGGTATCGCCGTGGCCGCCCAGTACCACCGCGGTCACGTTATCCACCGACACTCCCAGCTCCTGCGCGATGAAGGTGCGGAAACGCGCACTATCCAGCACGCCGGCCATGCCCACCACGCGCTCCTTGTTGAACTTCGAGACCCAGAGAGCCGCGTGCGCCATGGCGTCCAGCGGATTGGTCACCAGGATGAGGATCGAATTCGGCGAGAATTTGACGGCCTCCTCGGTGGCGCTGCGCACGATTTCGTAATTGGCCATCAGCAGATCGTCGCGGCTCATCCCCGGTTTGCGCGGGAAGCCGGCGGTGATGATGACGATGTCGGAATCGGCGGTCGGCGCGTAGTCGTTGGCGCCCGTGATCGCGACGTCGTAGCCTTGCACCGGACCGGATTCCAACAGGTCCAGGCCCTTGCCCTGCGGGACGCCCTCTACCACGTCCACCAGAACGACATCGGCGAGGTCCTTCTCCGCGATGCGCAACGCGCAATTGGCGCCCACATTGCCGGCGCCCACAACCGTGATCTTGTTTCGCACTTGCAGCTCTCCTTGAATGGTGAATTGAAGCTCGATTATAACAGCCGTAACTCGATTGACCGCTCCGGCGCCAAACGCGCGTATACTGAGCGATTGGGAAGAGGAAGTCGTTCGGCGTGACCGTTCCCTCTGGCTTGCGGCTCCGATGCGTTCGATTTCCGTTCGGAGCCGCGACCAAAGGGAGCGGTCGGCACGAACCGGCTATTTCATGACAGGCACTAATGCGCCGAAGTTGACAGACAGCCCGGAGCAGGATCTGCGGGACAAAGTGGTGCTGGTGACCGGCGCCGCCAAACGCATCGGCCGCGCCATTGCGCTGCGGCTGGCGCGCGAAGGCGCGCGCGTGGTAGTTCATTACCAGACGTCGGAGGCCGCGGCCCGGCAGACGGCGGCGGAGTGCGGCGGCGCGCCCCTGCTGCGCGCCAATCTCGAATCGGTTGCCGAAATCGAGCGCCTATTCGCCGAAACCGCGCGCCTGTGCGGGCGCATCGATGGCCTGGTCAACAATGCCGCCCGCTTCACCCGTTTCGATCCGCTCGAAATCTCCGAAGCCGATTGGGACTTCATCCACTCCGTCAATCTCAAGGCCGTGTTTTTCTGCTGCCAGGGGGCGGCGCGTATCATGCAACAGACCGGCGGCGGCCGCATCGTGAATGTGAGCTCTCTCGGCGGAATTCGCCCTTGGGCCGAGCACGCCCATTACTGCGCCTCCAAGGCCGCCGTGATTATGCTCACGCGCGCACTGGCCAAAGCCTGGGCGCCGCGGATCACCGTCAACACGGTCGCCCCCGGCGTGATCCCCTTCGACGACATCGACGAACGGGGCCGCCGCATGATCGCCGCCACCCCCGCCGGCCGCGGTGGAACGCCCGACGAGGTTGCCTCCGCAGTGCTCTACTTTCTCAAGGCCTCGATCTTCGTCACCGGCCAACTGCTCGCCGTGGATGGCGGCTTAAGCCAGCGCTAGGGGGCCGGCACGCCTTTCCACTGCCAACGTAAAATACGAGGATGCACCTTGCGCCGATTACTCTGACTGGCGTTGCGGTCCGGCTGGAGCCGCTGTCGCTCGATCACCACGCCGCGCTCTGCCAGATTGGGCTCGATCCCGCCATCTGGCGCTGGACCACCGTGCAGATCGCCACGCCGGAGGAGATGCGCCGCTACATCGAAGAGGCCTTGCGATTGCGCGAAGCCGGTACTGCGCTGCCGTTCGCCACCATCGACCTCGCCTCCGAACGCGTGGTTGGCTGCACCCGCTACGCCAACATCGACCAGGACAATCGCAAACTCGAAATCGGTTGGACGTTCGTGGCGCCCGCGTGGCAGCGGACGCGTATCAACACCGAGGCCAAGTACCTGATGCTGTGCTATGCCTTCGAGACTCTGGGGTGCATCCGCGTCGAGTTGAAGACCGACGCTCTCAACCAGACGTCCCGCCGCGCCATCGCGCGCATCGGCGCCCGCGAGGAAGGCACCCTGCGCCATCACATGATCTGCGCCGATGGCCGCTACCGCGATACCGCCTATTACAGCGTGATCGCCCCCGAATGGCCAGGCGTGAAGGCGGCGCTGGAAACCAGACTCCAGCGATAGAGCGGCTGGCGCGGGGAAATCGGGCAACGGCCCAGGCTCCGACGCGCGTTCGGAGCCGCGTCCGTCAGGAAGCGGTTGGTACAGCTATTACGTAACGAGGCCCAAGGTAAAATACATTTGATGAGCGACACCGAAAATAACGCGCCGCCGCAGGAGGATGTTCGCATCCCGCTGCCGCCCGCCTCTTTTTCCTTTCTCGTGTTTTCCCTGCGCGCGCAGGCGGAAATGCAGCTTGGGCTGATGCCCTTTGGCGATGAGGAGCACCCCAAGCCGGAGCTCGACCTGGCCCGCCACAGCATCGATATGATGGGCATCCTGTCCGAAAAAACCAAGGGCAACCTGAGCCTGGAGGAGCAGCGGTTGCTCGAAAACTCCCTCACCGAACTGCGCTTCCGCTTCGTGCAGGTATCCGAGGAGGTAGCCAAAGCGGCCGCCCAGGCGAAAGCTTGAATGGCGGCGCCGCTGAAGATCACCGTCTTGGGTTCGGGCACCAGCGTGGGCGTCCCCACGCTCGGCTGCCATTGCGCGGTCTGCACCTCGACCGATCCGCGCGACAACCGGCTGCGGCCTTCCGTGCTGGTGAGCTACCAGGACCACCGCGTGCTCATCGACACCACTCCCGATTTCCGCACACAGGCTCTGCGCGCGCGCCTCGATCGGGTGGACGCGGTGCTGTTCACGCACGCGCACTTCGATCACATCATGGGCCTGGATGACGTGCGGCCTTTCAATTTCCGGCAGAAGGGGCGGATCCCGATTTTCGCCGCGCCGGACACCATGGCGACCATTCAACGCGTGTTCGAGTATATTTTCGACGGCGCGGAAAAGGAATCGAATGTGGCGCAACTCGATCCGCGGCTGATCGACGGCGGCCCTCTCGATCTGTTCGGCCTCGAGTTTCTGCCGGTGCCGATCCAGCACGGCAGCCAGACGATTTACGGATTCCGTTTCGGCGACGCGGCCTACCTCACCGACCACAGCGCCATTCCCGAATCCTCCCTCGATCTGCTGCGCGGCCTGGACGTGCTGTTTCTGGATGCGCTCCGCTACAAGCCGCATCCCACTCACTCGACCGTGGGCGGTCGCTCGAAACCGTCGAACGGCTCGCGCCGCGGCGCGCTTTCTTCACCCATATCTGCCATGACCTGGCGCATGAGCGGGCCGAGAGCATGCTGCCGCCGCACGTGCGGCTGGCCTATGACGGCTTGGAGATTCTCGTCGACGGCGGCGCGCCATGAGGCTCTATCGCGGTCTCGATGAAGTTCCCGCCGATTTCGGCCCCTGCGCGCTCACCATCGGCAACTTCGATGGTGTCCACATCGGCCACCGGAGCATTCTGCGGCGCGTGAAGCAGATCGCGGACGCGCGCGGTTGGAAGCCGTCCGCGCTGATGTTCGATCCTCATCCGGCGCGCGTGGTGGCGCCGCAGCGCGCACCGCGGCTGATGATGCCGCCCATACGCCGCGCCTCGCTGATGGCGGCCGAAGGCATCGAACAAGTGTTGATTCTGCCATTCACCGCGGATGTCGCCCGGCTCACCCCGGAACAATTCGCGAGCCAGATCGTGGCCGGACGACTGGGCGCGCGCGCCGTTCTGGTGGGAGAACAATGG
>CAWJLI010000212.1:0-4062 GCA_963843095.1 Bryobacterales bacterium | reverse complement strand
AAGCCGCCTTACTTGGAGTGCGTTTCAGCGGCCAGCTTGGCCTGGGCTTCGTCCAGCTTGCGGTTGACGCTGGCCATTTCCTCCGGGTCGGCTTCCTGATCGGTGGCCTTCTGGAATCCACGCAGCGAGTCCTGCCATTGAACGATGGCCTCTTTGGTCCTGCCCAGTTTCAGGTATACATCGCCCAGGTGGTCGTGGACCGTCGGGTCCGGCATGCGGTCCAGGGCGCGCTCCAGCAACCCGCGTGCGTCGTCCAGTTTGCCCTGGCGAAAATAGACCCAGCCCAAGCTGTCCAGGTATGCGCCATTTTCGGGTTCCAGATCCACCGCCCGCTTGATCAACTCGTAGGCCTCCTCCAGCCGCACGTTCCGGTCGGCGAGCGTGTAGCCGAGGTAGTTCAGGGCTTCCGCATTCTTGGGGTTCAGCTCCAGCACCTTGCGAAAGGCGGCCTCGCTCTGATCGTATTTCTTTTGCCGCTCAAGACCGGCGCCGCGCCGCATGTACACCTGCTCCCTGACGCTGTCGGTGCTGGCGAGCTGGTCGGCACGGTCGAGCGCCTTCATCATATCGTTCCAGCGTTTACCCTGCTCATACACTCCCGCTAGCGCCAGTTGCATTTCGCAATCGGCGCCGTGGTTGTCGGCGAATTTCTTGATGCCGGCCTGGGCTTCGCGCTCCGCCGCGGTCAGGTCGCCCGCGATGCGATAGGTTGCCACAATCTGCGCCGCCGCATCCAGCTGCGCATCATCGCCGGAGTCGGTGTCGAGCGTGGCGTATTCGCGAAAGGCATCGACGGCGGCCGGGTACTGCTTGGCTTCGCGATACAAGAAGGCCAACTGGCGCACCAGGCGACCCCGCGTATTGGCATCGCGGCCGGTGTAGGCGCGGCGCGGCAAGGTGTCCAGAAGGGATTTCATGGCCGTAAGGGCCTCGTCGGTCTTGCCCTCCGATTCCAGCAGAAGGACCTGTTCATCGCGCACTTCCAGGTTATCCGGGTCCAGCAGTTGGGCCGTGGCGAGCGCCTTCTCGGCAGCTGCAAAATCGCGCTTGGAGCGGAAAATGCGCGCTATCCACAGTCGATAAGCGGGATCGCGCGGGCTGTCGGAAGCGAGCTGCTGGTAGACCTTCAGCGATTCATCGAGCTGTCCGGCCTCGCGCAGATCGAACGCCAGCTCCTTCTGAAGTCGTTCGTCGTCCGGGTCCAGCGCCACCGCGCGCTGGAGCGCCTCGGCGGCCGACTTGGGGTCGTTCATGCTCTCGTACTGCTGGGCGAGGACGTAGAGCGTGCGCTCGTTCGGGCTCTTGTCGGCGAGCGTCTTGAGCTTCTCCAAAGCCTTGGCGGAGTCGCCCATATCGGAATAGACGGCTGCCAGGCCGGTCAACGCATCTTCATTGTCCGGCTCCGCCTGGAGGGCGCTGTTGAACGCCTTCTCCGCCGCCGCCGAATCGCTGGAAGCGCGGTAGAGCTTGCCCAGGTACGTCCAGCTTTCGACATCCTTGGGCGCCTGCTCGGTGACTTTCTGATACTGCTCGATCGCCTTGTGAAGATACGCGTCGTCGATCTTGGCGTTGGGCGTGTCGCCGATCGCCAGGTGGGTGTAGATCTGCGCCAGCGTGCGCCGCGCATCCAGGTTGGCCGGGTCCACCTTCAGCAGGCCCTCGGCCTGATCCACCGCGTCGGCCAGGCGGTTGGTCTTGATGTAGAGATCCGTCAGTTCCTCGAGAATCAACCCGTCCTTGGGGTCGAGCTTGAGGGCTTCCTGGTAATAGTGGATCGCCTTGCTGACATCCGACGAGCTGCCCTCCGCTGCCGCCAATTCGGCGTACAGCCGGCCCATGGCAAAATTGTAGTAGGCCCCCGCCTTGTCGTCGGAAGCCGAGGTGGACGGCGCGGCCGGGGCGCTCTGAGCGAAACTGGCACAAGCCAGCGAACCGGCCAGGAAGAGCACTTTCACTGAGCGAATCATGGGGTCCTTACTTGATTCCGGCCATTGGCATCCCCAGGGCCGAAGATCACCTTTTTATTGTATAACGGGGTTGCGCCGCAATGCCCGCGCCCGCCGGCCGCCAGCGCCGGCACTCGATTCCCGCCGCGGGTCCGGCTCGAAGTGATGCTCTCCTCGTCCACTGTGATGCCGCGCACCGGCGGCCGGCCAGAGACAGCCGGCCCCTCCCTGTTACAGGAAGACGCTGCGCAGCGCCCGATGGTTGCGCTGGTCGGACCCACCGGCTCGGGCAAGAGCGATCTGGCGCTCTGGTTGGCCGAGGCGTTTCACGGCGAAGTGGTGAACTGCGATTCGCTCCAGGTCTATCGCCATTTCGATATCGGCACGGCCAAACTGGGCGCTGGCGAGCGCCGGGGGATTCCCCATCATCTGATCGACATTTTGGAACCGGACGCTCTTTTCACGGCCGGCGAATTCGCGCGTGCAGGGAGGGACACGGTCGCCCGCATCTCCGCTCGCGGCCGATTGCCGATTGTCTGCGGCGGCACGGGCTTCTACCTGCGGGCGCTGCTGGACGGGCTGTTCGCCGGCCCGGCGCGGGACCAGGCACTGCGCGACCGCCTGGGCGCTCGCGAGAAACGGCGGCCGGGATCGCTCCATCGCCTGTTGCGGCGGCTGGACCGCGCAGCGGCAGCGAAGATCCATCCCAACGACATACCGAAAGTGACGCGCGCCCTCGAAGTCTGTCTGCTGACGCGGCGGCCGGTGACGGAGCTGTTCGAACAGGGGCGCGCCGCCTTGACCGGCTACCGCGTCCTCAAACTGGGCTTGCTGCCGGATCGCGATGCACTGTATGAGCGCCTGGACGCGCGCTGCGCCCGCATGTTCGCGGGCGGCCTGGTGGAAGAGGCGCGACGCATCCTGGAGCTGGGCTTCGCGGAGACAGTCAAGCCATTCGAATCCCACGGCTATAAGCAGGCATTGCAACTGATCCGTGGCGAATTGAATCCGCGCGAAGCGCTGTTCTACGCACAGCGCAAGACGCGCAACTACGCCAAACGCCAGATCACCTGGTGGCGCAAGGAACCGGGCCTGGTGTGGCTGCGCGGCTTCGGCGAAGAGCCGATAATCGTCGAGGAAGCCACGGCCCGCGTGCGCGCGTGGCTCGTCGAGTAGAGCCACTGGCCCCTCGGACGATTGCTGGCAGGGCCAAATAGGTGGTGGTGTGGTTTATACTGAGTGAGCCTGCTGAGGAAGAACAGCACGGGACCGCCAACAACCGATCACCAGCTTCGGAGGTTTGGCGCCGAATGCCAGGCGGTCAATCTTCCATGCCCCGTAAGAATAAGAAGAAGAGGTCCGCTCACCCGAAGAACGTGTCTCGAAGCCCGCGGCCGGCCGCGGCCGCGGTCGCGGTTGCCTCCGACGAAAAGCGCTTTTGGCCCGCACTGGCGCGTGCTCTGAATTACCGTGTGCCGGTTTTGGTTGTGGTCGTCTGGGCATTTATGTACCTGCCCCGGCCATTCAAGCTCGGATTCTATTGCGACGACTGGTACACTCTGGTCGAGCCGACGCACGCGACGGCTCCATTCTCGCTGGCCAGGTTCGGACAGTTTGTTGGTGTTTATACCAATGACGGCTCTCGACCGGTTGCGGGAGTACTTGAGTTTCTACTCAGCTCGGCTTTTGGCTCGTCTGCCATGGCCTTCCAGTGGGCTGGCATTGTTTTCGTCTTAATCGCCGCACTATCTCTCCGATCATTGCTGAATGGCCTTCTCGCAGCCTTTTGCGAATATCGCAGCCTCGCCGCGGACTGGGCGGCCGTCTTCTGGATGGCGATGCCCTGGATGCTGGCCGCGACCGCCTGGCCGCAGATGGTTCACGGGCTCCTGGCCCAGATCCTCTTCACCGAAGCCGCCAGGACGCTGGCACATCGTGGTCCTCTCACGGCCAAAGTTGTTGTTCGTTTCGCACTTGTACTGATGGCATCCACGCTGGCTTATGAGGCTTTCTATTTTCAAATCTTCCTGGTAATCGGACTCTGGGCGTTCTGGCCAGGAGTTGGTCGTCACGGCAGGCGCGAGACGTTTATGCTCACCTCGATCGCTTGCATAGC
>CAWJLI010000211.1:0-4295 GCA_963843095.1 Bryobacterales bacterium | reverse complement strand
CACCATTGAAGGCAAAACCGGCGTGGTGCAACACAAGGGCAGCGCCACCCGCATGGCCAAAGCCGCCGGCGCACTGGCGGTGAACAACCGAATTCAGGTGAGCGATGCCGCCAAAGAGAAAGCCGAGGCCAATCTGGAAACCGGGCGCCGCCGCGCTCAGATCAAGCGTGGCGACTCACGCAGCGAGACACGCAGCGACCCGCAACAGCCCCACTGACTGGCCTCGGCAAAAGGAAGACGCTCCACGAGAAAACCCCGTGCGAGTGAAGTTCAAAAATGACGGGGCTCACGAGCGCGTTTGCGAAATGATGTACTTAGCCCAGCGGGTTCTTCTTGCGGGTCGGGGCTTTGGCGAAGTAGAGGCCGACGGCTCGGTCGATGTTGGCGCGGGTGAGGCGGACGGCGCGTCCCTCGTACTCGGCGATAGCCTTCACCAGCTTGAGGATGTCCATCGGATAGCAGGCCCGCAACGTGGTGGCGCCAGCGGCCATGCAGCGCTCCCTCATATACTCGGCGCAGCCCGTTTCCGCAGGCACGCTGTGGACGGTGATGACCTGCTTGACGATCAGGTCGAAAATCTCGTCGCTGACGTCTTCCACCAGCACCTTGGTTTGAATGCGGCGCAGGAAGGCCTCGTCGGCCAGGTCGGCCGGGTCCAGGTTGGTGGAGAAGACCACCATCAGTTCGAACGGCACCTGGAATTTCATGCCCGATGCGAGCGTGAGGTAGTCGACACGACGGTCCAGCGGAACAATCCAGCGATTGAGCAACTGCTGCGGGGCGAGCATCTGCCGCCCGAAATCGTCAACCACCAGAATGCCGTTGTTGGCCTTCATCTGGCACGGCGCGATGAAAACGTGGGTGGACTCATCGAGGCGCAGTTCCAGCATCGAGGCGGAAAGCTCGCCGCCCATGGTGATGCAGGGGCGATGGCAGATTACCCAGCGCGGATCGAGAAACTCGTCTTCCGCTTCGATCTGCTTGTGCACGATGGGGTCGAAGACGGCAATGATGTGCCCGTCCACTTCCACGGCGTAGGGAACGATGATGGTGTCCTGGTAAATTCGCAGAATGCGCTCGGCGATGCTGGTCTTGCCGCTGCCCGTTCCGCCGTACAGAAACAGCGACTGGTGGCCGATCAGCGAGGGGCCCAGTTGATCCAGCAAGTTATCCGGCAAGACCAGGTCGTGAAACGCCCGGCGCAGGCTGTCGCGGCTGAGGCGGAGTTTGGCATTCTGTCCTTTGACCACTTCGTGATACTGCTGGATGGAGACCGGAGCCGGTCCCACGTACTGGCAGACCTCACTGCGAGCGGTGGCCAAATGCCGGCCCCCGGCGGTCAGCGAGAACGAGTAATCGTTGCCGACCATACCCTTCACCTCCAACAACTGCTGCTGGCGGAACTCGTGAAACACGGTTTCGAGAAGCGGGAAGGAGAGCTTTAACGTGTCGTGGAGTAAGGAGAGCGTACCGGTGCCGTGGAGCCAAAGAAAACGCAACACCAGATCGCTGACCAGCGCGCGCGGGATTCCCAGGTCGCTGAGCCGGTCGGGAATGGTCGGCCTGACTCTAGCTTCTTCGGCAGTCGGTGCGACCGTGATCGGCAGGCTGGCGGCAGGGGTTTTCGGCACCGCGGGCGGCTTGGTCGGGGCTTTCTGGGCACCCCGCGACTCCAGAATGATGAGGTTCGGATTAGTGGAAGAGGCCAAGGTTTCCAGACTCATAACAATGCAATATACACTGCAACTCCAGAGCCGAACCAGGATGGCGTTGGTTATCGGAATTCTATCAACGAACGGTAGCCTGCATGTGCGGGCGACTGATAGGCGATTCCTCCTAGGACGTCGTCGACGATCTTCTTGGATCTGCAATTATAGATAAACAAACGCTTTATCAATGAATTGCGGCGTGCGCCGATCGCCGGTCGCCACTTGTCTGGCTACTGTTTCTCGGCGCCCGGCTCCGCAGGCGGCGGCTTGCAAGTGTCGAGATTCACTGCGAATGCCGCGATCGAGCTCCAGCGTTCGCCCTGCAGGTGCTCGATGTGATAGGACCGCGAAGCCGCATCCGCCCGCACGCGCCAACCGGCGACGGACCCGGTTTGTGGCAGCCGCAACGGCTTGGCGCTCTGCTGGTGGATGGTCCAGCTTTGACCGCCGTTTTCCGATTGGAACAGCGCGTAGCGTTCCTGCCCGCTTCCCTGGCCTCGGTCCAGAATCAGGCTGCCCGTGCTTTTCGAGCTGAAGAAGAACTGCAGCACGGCACCGAACGGACTTTCCGCAGAATCGTGGAGCACGGCCCGCTCGGTCCAGGTTTTGCCGCCATCCTCGGTAAGCAGCAGGAAAGGGTTCTGTGGGAGGGGAAACTGCTCTTCGCCGCTGATCCAGCCGAAGCCAGAATCCAGGTACTGGATGTGATCGATTGCGGCGCCGCGAATGCGTGGGTGGGCTTCATTCCAGGTTTGGCCCCCGTTCTCGCTGGCGAGCAGCACCGAATAGAGGGTGGCGGATTCGCCGTGGATGTTGCCGGATACCGCGGTGCGATCCCCCCAGTGCGCGACCGCGGAAAGCTCCAGAAAAATCGGACACGGTTCTTCCTCGCTGCAACTCAGTCCCGCCCAGCGGATGTCCTCGCCCGTGCAACGAAATGGAACCTGCATGGGGCTCCCCCGGTTCTCCAATATAGGAGCGGCGGGAGCAGGTTGTTCCGTCGCCTGGTCCTGCGCCGCCGATACCAGCCTGAAGGAGAGCGGCAGCGCCAATATCAGGGCGGAGAATCGCATGTTCGCCCAATTGTAGCTCAGGCCCGGCTGTCGAGCCGAGCCGCGCGCGAGTTGCCGCCGCGCGGCCGAAGCCCAAGTGAAGCGTGTCGATAGCTCTTAAGGGCTATCACGCGATGACTCCTTTGAGCGGACCGATTTCCGGCCGCAACTTGTAACCCCGCCGCCGGGTTGAAGCGTCCAGAAGGTAAATCCCCGTTACGACTGCGGGCGCACTACACCCTATCACCCATGTGCGCCCGCTTTGTTTTCGTCGGCACGGCCCTCGCACCTGACACTGGTGCTGGGTCGGAATGCCGAGCATCACTTCAGGTGCTGGTCGAGAAACGCAAGCACCATCGACTTGGTGACCGGGGTCTGGAACTGCGGACCGCCGTGGCCCGCGGAAACGATCTTATAGAACGACACGTCCACGCCGGCATTTTTCAACGCTTCAAACAGGAGTTCGCTCTGGTTGTACGGCACCAACGGATCGCGATCCCCGTGAACGATGAGGAACGGCGGGCACTCCTTGGTGACATAGGTGATGGGGTTGGCGCGGGCGACCTTCTCCCGGTTCTCCCGAATCGGGCCGCCGATGACGAGCGACTCGGGTGAATCGGGAGAGTCGTGCTTCATTCCTCCCGGCAGAGCCGCTTTTTCCATCTGCAAGAAATCCGTCGGACCAAAGAAGTCCACGACAGCCGATACACGGCTCGATTGGTCGAGGTTGCCGGAGCCGCCCTCCAGGTCCTTGACGCCGCCCGTAACGCCAAGCATTGACGCCAGGTGTCCACCCGAAGACTCGCCCCAGGCGGCGAGACGCGCGGGATCGAGGCCGTACTTCGCGGCGTTCGCGCGCAGCCAGCGCACGGCCGCCTTGCAGTCTTCGATCTGCGCCGGGAAGAGCGCTTCGGAACTCATCCGGTACTCGATGGCCGCTACGGCGTAGCCTTTCGTGGCAAGCCAGGCGGCTTGACCCTCCTGTCGCAGACGGTTGTTGTCGCGCCACGCTCCGCCGAAGATCCAAACTACAACGGGAAGCTTTCCCTCCCGCTGGCTCGGCAGGAACAGGTCGAGTCGCAGTTCCTTTGCGCCAATCGTGGCAAACGTGAGGCTCTTCTCCATGCGGACTTCCGGTGGAATGGGCTCCGCCCTGGGTCTTCCGGCCGCTCCCTGAGGGGGCTGACCAATCGCGGCGAGCGAACTGAGGAAGAACGTCATCAGGATCCGAGTGATTTTCATATCGTCCAACCATTATCGGCTGCTGCCGACGCTAACGCTACGGTGATATGCTGGGTCACCAAGGAACGTCCATGACTAGGCGCGATTATCTTCAAATGATGGCAGCCGGAGCCGCGGCCGCGCCACACGATGCACGCTTCCACGGCCGGAGGCGACGCCGACCGCGAACAGCGCATGAAGTGGTGGCATGAAGCCCGTTTCGGCATGTTCATCCACTGGGGACTTTATAGCGTGCTGGGCCGCCACGAGTGGGTGATGGAAAACGAAGCCATTCCGGTCGGCGAATACGAGC
>CAWJLI010000210.1:0-9007 GCA_963843095.1 Bryobacterales bacterium | reverse complement strand
GGTTGGCCAGGCAGTTCCAGCCCAAGCCGAACGCCGCGCGCGACTGGGCCAGGCTGGCCAGGCAGGCGGGACAAAAATACATGGTGATGACCACCAAGCATCACGAGGGTTTCTGCCATTTCGATTCCCAGCTCACCAATTACTGCGCGCCCAAACAAGGGCCCGGCCGCGATCTGGTGAAGGAATATGTGGAGGCCGCGCGCGGCGAAGGAATGCGCGTCGGCTTCTACTATTCGCTGATGGACTGGCACCATCCCGATGGCGCGCGTTGCGCCACCGACGAAGCGGCGCGGCGCCGCTTCGTCGATTACATCCACGGGCAGATCCGGGAACTGTTGAGTAACTACGGCAAGATCGACGTACTGTGGTATGACGTGTCCTGGCCGCTGGACGCAGCCGGTTGGGAATCGGAAAAGATGAACGCCATGGTGTTCGATCTGCAGCCCGAAATCATCGTCAACAACCGCAACGCGCTGCCGGGCGATTTCGCCACGCCCGAACAGCGGATCACGGCCGACCAGCGCGCCTGGGAAAGCTGCATGACGATGAACGACAGTTGGGGTTACCAGGAGGCGGACGACAATTGGAAATCGCCGAGGACCATTGTCCGCAACTTAGTGACTTGCGCGCACGATACGGGGAATTACCTGCTGAATATCGGGCCCAAGGCGGATGGCTCGATTCCGGAAGAGTCGGCGAGGATACTGACCTCGGTGGGAAAGTGGATGGGCCGCAATGGAGAGACCATCTACCAGAGCGAAAAGTGCCAGCCGGGGCGATCCAACTACGCGAGCTTTTCGCGCAAGGGGAACACGCTGTATATGCACGTTCATTTCTGGCCGGGGTCCACTGTATCGCTGGGTGGACTGCAAAACAAGGTGATGTCGGCCCGTCTGGTGGCGGGCGGCAAGGCAGTGAAATTCGATCAGGACGATTTCCGCGTCCGGTTCACGGGACTACCGGAGAAGGCTCCCGACGAACCCGTGACCACGCTCGCGATTGAATGCGACGGCGAGCCGCGTCAGGATGCTTTCCACGTGCGGAAGGAGCGGCCGCGCCTGGAGGCGTGAGCCGGCGAGGCAATGTTTTATACTCGGTTCATGGTGCGACTCACGTTTTGTTTTCTGTGGCTGGCACTTCCGGCCTGCTTCGCGCAGACCACTACGCTGCGGCCCGACGCGGCACCGGCGGAAGATCCCGAGGTGCGCGCCGAAGCGGTGCGGCTGATGGAACGGGCGGACATGCTCACGACGCCGGTGTGGCCTGCCAACGAGGAATTCTTCAACTTTCGGGTGCTACAGCCCGCCCCCGGCGAAGCCTCGGAGGGCTCCATCCAGATCGGTGTGAAGACCCCCGTGAACAAGCGTTGGGAGTGCACCTATGGCACTTACAAATTCACCAGTGTTCAAAATGGCAGCGAGTTCGCCACCTACCAGTCGGAGAGCGCCGAGCCGGCGGCGTTGACCTCGGTCCGCAGGTTGATACCCGTATTTCGCGGACGGTTCGAACCCGCCGACATGATCCGCCGCATCGAGGATGCCACCGTGGACGGCCGGCCGGCACGCTGCATCGACTTCGACACGCTCAAGGGCGACCAGCAGCAGTCCGGCCAGGTCTGCGTGGATGCGCAGAGCGGGTTTCTGTTATCGGTGCGGCAAGGCGATGAGACGATTCGGCAGTCGGCCTACTTCCAATTCAATAACGCCTCGCTCCCGGGCCACATCGAACGCTGGGTGGGCGACGAGAAGCTGATCGAGATCGATTCCAAGGTCGTAGTTCGGACCGATTACCCGCCGGAATATTTCGACTATCCGGCGGATGCGAGAATCTCCAATGCGTGCCGCTCGTTTCACCGCGCGTTCGCCGATCATGTTCCGCAGCCGGGACCGAAGACGTTGTCGAATGAGGCCATTGCGGTGAGGGTGCACGGCAGGATCGGCAAGGATGGCAAGCCGACTGCGCTGAAGGTCCTCGATACGGTGCGACCGGAGCTGGCGGAAGAGGCGTTGCGCGTCGTGTCCGGATGGACTTTCCATCCGGCGATGTGCGAATATCAGCCCGCCACGCAGGAGACGGATTTCGAGGTGAGATTCAAGGGTTGGTGAGTCAGCGTGTTCTGCCGCCGCCGGCGGGAGACCGGCGACAAGAACCGATCGCTGGTTCAACCACGGCGACCCGTCTGACAATGGCAATCAGGATATGGAACAGCGATTTCTCGGCAGAAGCGGCTTGAGCGTCTCGTCGCTCAGCTTAGGAACGATGACTTTCGGAGGCAAGGGCAGGCACGCGGCCATGGGGGCCCTCGGCGTGGAACAGGCCACACGGCTGGTGGATATTGCGCTCGAGCAGGGCGTCACGCTGTTCGACACCGCGGACATCTATTCGGAAGGGTTCGCCGAAGAGGTGCTCGGCGCGACACTGAAGGGCCGGCGGCAGAGTGTACAGATCGCCACCAAGGCTTTCTCGCGGATGGGGCCGGGACCGAACGACCTTGGGCTGTCGCGCCAGCACCTGATCTCGGCCTGCGAGGCCAGCCTGCGCCGTCTCGGCACCGACTATATCGACTTATACCAGGCGCACTCGATGGACTCGATTACGCCCATGGAGGAGACGCTGGGGGCTTTCGATGCGCTCGTCCGCCAGGGCAAGGTCCGTTACACCGGCTGCTCCAATTATTCCGCCTGGCAGACGATGAAGGCGGTCGCCATCTCGGACCGGAGCGGCCTGGCGCGATATATCAGCCAGCAGATCCAATACTCCTTACTGATTCGCGACGCCGAATACGAACTGATTCCGATGGGTCTCGACCAGGGCGTGGGTGTGATGGCGTGGAGTCCGCTGATGTTCGGATTGCTTTCGGGCAAGATCCGGCGCGACGCGCCGCAGCCAACCGAAGGGCGGCTGGCCCTGCTCGGGGCACCGATCAAAGTGGACTGGGAGCGGCTCTATCGCATTGTGGACGTCATGATCGAGATCGCCGCCGGGCGCGGCGTCACGCCGGCGCAAGTGGCGCTCAACTGGGTTCGCGAAAAGCCGGGCGTGGACACGGTGATCCTGGGGGCGCGCAACGAGGAGCAACTGAGGGACAATCTCGCCTCGGCTACGTGGGAACTGAGCGCCGAGGAGATGGCCCGCCTGGATGAGGCCAGTGGCGTCGCGGAACCTTACCCTTACTGGCACCAGCAGACTTGGGCCAGTGCGCGGAACCCGCGTCTGCCGGCAAAGCGCGCGTAAGGCCGGGCGCTACAGGCGTTCCAGAAGCCCGGTCAGCAAGTTAAAGAAGGGCGCTACAGACGAGATCTTGATCCGCTCGCTGGGGCTGTGGACGTCGACGATGTGCGGGCCAAACGAGATCATCTGCATTCCGGGATACTTCTCGCCGATGACCCCGCACTCGAGACCGGCGTGCATGGCGATCAGTTCGGGCTTCCTGCCGAGGACTTCCTGGTGGACGGCCTGGGCCGTGCGGACGATGTCGCTGGTTGGCTCGGGTTTCCAACCGGGGTAGTCTCCGGATTGTTCCACTGCGAACCCAGCGAAGTGGAATACCGTGGCGACCATCCGGGCGGCGGCGCGCTTGCTGCTCTCGATGGAACTACGCTGGCTGGTGACGATCTCGACTTCATCCTGCCTGGTAGTGACAATAGCCAGATTGGTGGACGTCTGCACCAGGCCGGGGACGTCGGGGCTCATGGCCAAAACGCCGTGATGCTGGCTGGCGAGGAGGCTTGCGATCAGCGCGGCGTCGGCATCGGCAATGACCTGCTCCGGACGCGCGGCCGTTTCGACGGTGACGCGCAGGCTGGGATCAAAGGAGCCGAGCTCCGCCTGCACCTCGGCCGTGTAAGCCGCCAGCAGCGACTGTAATTGCGGCGCATGCGCGGAATCGAGCACCACGACGGCGGATGCTTCGCGCGGGATGGCGTTTTGCTTGCTTCCGCCATTGACGTCGGCAACGGCGAGGGGCAGACGATCCATCGCAGACAGCAGCGCGTGGCCGAGAATACGAACCGCGTTGCCCCGGCCTCGGTGAATGTCGACACCCGAGTGGCCGCCTGCCAGGCCCGCGACCTTGATGCGCCACGCTTCGCCGGAAGGGGCAGGGCAGCGCTCGATCTTGCGCCGGGCCACGGAGCAGACGCCGCCGGCGCAGCCGATGCAAAGTGTGTACTCCTCTTCGTTGTCGAGATTGAGGAAGTACTTGGCCTTGAGGAGTCCGCCGGGAAACTTGGAAGCGCCGGTGAGACCGCTCTCTTCATCGATTGTGAACACGAATTCCAGAGGGCCATGGGCGAGCGTGTCGCTTTCCATGACGGCCAGCGCGGCAGACACGCCCACCCCGTTGTCGGCGCCGAGCGTGGTGCCGTCCGCTTTGAGCCAGTCGCCATCCACCACCAGACGGATGGGGTCAGTATCAAAGTTGTGGACCGTGCCTTCGTTCTTTTCGCAGACCATGTCCAGGTGGCCCTGAATGACCGCCGGGACAGCGCCTTCGCGTCCGGGGCGCGCGGGCTTGCGGACGACCACATTGCCGGCGGAGTCCTGCACCGATTCCAGGCCCAGACGGGCGGCAACACCGAGCACATAATTGCGCGCCGCGGCTTCCTTTTCCGAGGCGCGGGGAATGGCCGCGAGAGCAGCGAAGTGCTTCCAGACGGCCTTCGGTTCGAGTTGGTCCAGGGCTGTAGACATGGTCGGAATCATAATAGCGTACGGCGCGGCGGGAGTGGGCGTCCGGCCGAGACCGGCCGAGGCCGTCTTGACGACTTATTGCATGTTTGCCGCCGTAGACCGAGATCTCTTCTTTCATCAAGTGTCTTTATCGAAATTCACCAAATATTTATTGACAATCGATAATACTTGCCGGATAATGGCTATTTGTTGGAGGGCAAATGCACGTCGCTGCCACGAAGCCGCCTGCATCGACGCTCCATACGGCGCGTCCGAATAGTCACGCGTTTCGATTTGCTCCGCTTTCATGGCGGAGGAATCGCATACGATCCGGCGCGCTTTTGCTGTCCATCTTTGTCGCTGCCCATTTCTTGCTAGCGCAAGCATCGCAACGAGACCCGGAACAGATACTTCACGATCAAGCACAGAAAGCGGATGCGCTATATCAGAAGCATTCTTACTCTGAAGCAGCTGCGCTTCTTGAGAAGCTATCCAGTGATTCCCGGATAACAGCCCTTCCCGATTGGCTCAGCGCACTTGATGAGCTAGCTTCGTGCCAGGCGCTTGCAGGTGAATCGAAAGATGCTTTGCGCACGCTTCGGCAGATGTCTGATCGAGCTATCATCCTTGACGTAGATAAGTTGAGAAACGACCCCGACCTCGCGCCTTTGCGCGCCCAACCTGAGTTTCAAGAATTGGTGACTAAAATGGCTCGGCAGGGAGCCGTCTGGAAAGACGATCCTGCGATCGCCTCACCTTACAAGCCTGAGTTAACCCTCGACGAAAAGGTCGCAGGTCTATCGAAGATATGGTCGGAAGCACATTTTAACTTCCCCTTTTTCGGGCGATTGGCGGATACGGACTGGGATCGTCTGTACGTGGATTATCTGCCTCAGGTACGTGGTGCTCAAACAACTGCGGGTTATTTTCGTGTCCTTCGGCGCTTTACGGCCGCGTTGCACGACGGACATACCGAAATATGGCTGCCCAAAGAACTAAACGACACCTTCTTTGCGAGTCCGCTAATGCGAACGCAGCGAATCGAAGACAAGGTACTCGTCACGCAGATCTACGACCCGGCGCTTGAGACCGAGGGAGTCAAGGTCGGTTCAGAGATTATTTCGATTAATGACAAGCCAGTGCGTGATTATGCGGAGAGCTCCGTTGCTCCTTACGCATCCGGTTCTACAGCTCAGGACCGGGAAAACCGCACCTACGGTTACATGCTGTTGCAAGGCGCCAAATCGGAACCGATTTCGCTTACTTTACGCGAAGAAAACGGAGAGGCAAGGTCCATTATCGTGCACCGCTACTGCGAACCCTCCTCGAAATGCACCGGGCCTGATCGTGATTCAGCGCAATTTAAGATGCTGCCCGGAAACATCGCTTATCTCGCTGTCCATGAATTTGGGGACGACAAGGGCGCGAAGGCAATGCGAGACAATTTCGCGACCATCGCGCAGGCGAACGGCTTGATTGTGGATGTGAGGGGGAATTACGGTGGCAATCAGCAGAACGCGGTCGCCATCTTGAGAATGCTCACCAATAAGCCATTCGCTCAGGTTCGAGTGCGAACACTGGACTACAAGCCGGGAGCCCGCATGTACGGGATCGTAGGATGGTCGAACGAGAACGGCGGACAAGAAACGCCAGATCTTGGGTATTACTATGCAAAGTCTGTCGTCGTTCTGACCGGTCCAGGAACATTCTCAGCCGCGGAGAACTTTGTCGTTCTTTTCGATGCAATGCATCGCGGCACGCTTGTCGGGGCAGCAACTCCGGGAAGCACGGGAGATTCTGTGATGTTCAAATTGCCGGGCGGCGGCACAGCACGGATCATGACGGCCGACGTTGAATATCCCGACGGCCACATATTCGAGGGCACGGGAGTTCAACCGCAGGTGAGTGTTGCGCCAACGATCTTGGACATCCGAGAGGGGCGTGATCCAGTTTTGGAAAAAGCTATTGCGATCCTTCGGAATGGCCTTCCAGTTCATTAAGAACCGATTTCTGCGATTTTCCGTCGGTCATTGTAATGTTTACGTTTCCATCTGGTTGTGTTGACGCCGACGGTGATTAGATCAAATGCCATTGGTAGGAGGATGTATGAACCTGATTGGCCCGAAATCGATCGCCTCAAAAGCCCATCTGGTGTTGAAGGTGGTGTTCATTCTGGCGATAGTTCGTGTCCTGCTCATGTCAATCGCGCCGGTTCTTCCTTACCGCTCTCTCCAACATCTTTCGTTCGATATCCAAAGTGGCCCGTTGTTCGTCAGTTTCGATCTGTTGCGTGGGACGGAGGCGAAATGGTGGATTTGGGCAATGGAACTTGTTTCACGGACGTACCAAGCTGTTGTTCTTTACCTGCTTATGCGAATTCTGGCACCCGTTGGATTGGGAGAACCGTTTGATCTCAAGACTCCGAGTCGCCTGCGGATAATGGGTTGCGTTGTCATTTTAGGCTCCGTTCTGCGAACACTCTTTTGTGCCGCGTTACTTAAGCTCGGATTGCGGCCCGAACCGGGCGTCTGGATCTCCTGGGCGATCGATTTCGACGCAATCTTTATGGGAATCGTGCTCTTCGTTCTAGCTGAGGTCTTTCGTCGCGGCTACGCACTCAAGACCGAAAACGAACTCACCGTATAGGCAGGTAGCGATGGCAATTCGCATTCATCTTGACCGCGTCATGCTCGAACGAGGGATTTCTCTCACTGAACTCGCTGGTCGTGTTGGAATCACACTGGCGAATTTGTCTATCTTGAAGAGCAACAAGGCAAGAGCAATTCGATTCTCGACTCTCGACGCTCTGTGCAGGGAACTGAACTGTTCTCCGGGAGATATTTTGAAGTATGACTCAAGTGGCGGCGGGCGGAGTGAATCGCAGCTGTGATTCTTGCCTGCGCGTGCGGCGCAACCTCTTCCTCGAGTCGGTCCATGTTGACAACCACCCCGGAGAACTTGGGGGCGGCGAAGGCGTCCGTCTTGCGGCGGGTCACCACCATCACCTTCTTGCAGAGCGGCCGACTTCCGCTTGGGGCGTCATCCAACCCTCAATCCGGCAGGTGAGGTTTGACGCTATGTGTTAAATCATATTTCACATGACAGTAAGGGTCCGGCGCCACGGCTGGAGTGATGTCTGTGATTCGGGTTGCTGGCATCGTAACTGGAAGCCGCCCGGGCTTTCCACAAGAATGACGGGGGAAAGGCTATCAAAGGAAGGCGGCGGTCACCGGACGCTTACCGGCGGGAGTGGGCCAGTCATGTTCCGGCAAGCGCGGCCGAGAGTCTCCGGAGATGCAGACACCTCCGGCCCGTTGGGTCACAATGTGAGTTCCTGGAACCGCTGCCGTAGCGCACGCACTCGTGCGTGCCTCGTCGAGACTCTTCTCGACGCTTCCAGGCCATGGGACGCCGGGCGACGGCGGGAGCGCCGACGCGGCACGCACGCGTGCGTGCGCCACAGGCCCTACACCCGGTTCGCGTAGTTGCGTTCGTAATAGTTCCGATACTCTCCGCTGCGCACGCGGGCGACCCAGGGGGCGTTGGCGCGGTACCAATCGATGGTGCGCGCGAGGCCGCTTTCGAAATCCACCCGCGGCCGCCAGCCGGTTTCGCGCAGGATCTTCTCGCTCGAAAGCGCATAGCGCCGGTCGTGGCCCGGCCGGTCCTTCACATATTCGATCAGGCTTTCCGGCTTGCCGGCCAGCTCGAGCAGCTTGTGGACCACTTCCAGATTGGGCAGCGACCGATTGCCGCCGATGTTGTAGATCTCGCCCATCGCGGCCCTTTTCCAGCACGGCGAGGATGGCCCGGCAATGATCGTCCACGTAAAGCCAGTCGCGCACCTGCATGCCGTCGCCGTAGACCGGCAGCGGCCGGCCATCGAGGGCGTTGGCGATCATCAGCGGAATCAGCTTCTCGGGAAACTGGTACGGCCCGTAATTGTTGGACGCGCGGGTGATGGCGACGGGCATGTGGTAAGTCGCGAAATACGACAGCGCCAGCATGTCCGACCCCGCTTTGGACGCCGAATACGGGCTGCTGGGATGCAGCGGAAAGTTTTCCGTGGCTTCCTTGGGCGCCGGCAGGCTGCCGTACACTTCGTCGGTGGAAACGTGGACGAACCGCGGAATCTTGTTGAGGCGCGCCGCTTCGAGCAGCCGGAAAGTGCCCAGCAGGTTGGTCTGGATCACCGGCTCGGGCGACAGAATGCTGCGGTCAACGTGCGATTCGGCGGCGAAATGCACGATGGCGTCGGGCCGGGTCTTCGGCGACCAGCGCACCCACCGCCGCCTGGTCGGCGATATCGCCTGCACGAACCGGTAGCGGCCGGCAG
>CAWJLI010000209.1:0-10162 GCA_963843095.1 Bryobacterales bacterium | reverse complement strand
CTCATGTTGTCGAAAATCCTCGTCATCGGAATGCTGCCCGTCGCGATGGCTTTCGCGCAGTGGGGGCACCGGAGCGAAGATCCGAGCGGCGGCATGCTGGCGCAGAGGCAGGGCCAGCTCGATCAGTTCGCGGAGAAGCTGAAGCTCAACAAGGAACAGCGGGCCCAAGCCGAAACTATCATGGATGCGGCGCGCGAAGCCATGGGGCCGGCCCAGCAGAAACTGATCGAGGCGCGCAAGAACCTGGCGGCGGCCTTGATCGGCGGGCAAAGCGGCGACGCCGTCGACAAACTCACCAAAAGCTACGCTTCGTTGTCCGCCCAAACCAAGGAGCTGGAAGCCAATGCGTTCGGCAAGATCTGCGCCCTGCTCAAGCCTAATCAGCAATCCAAAGCTGTGCAGAATTTTGGGTTGATGGCGCAGTTGGTGGAATCGGGACAGATGGGCGGCCCATCGGGGGGCGGCCAGTCCGGCCAGTGGAGCGGCGGCCGGGGCGGCCGGAGATAGGCGGAGCGCGTATGTTCATCAAGTTTCTGTCAGTGGGAATTCTGGCTGCGTCGTTGGCTTCGGCGCAGTGGGGCGGCCGCGCCGGCGCAACCGGCAGCGGAGACATGAGCCCCAATCATCAGGGTCCGTCCCAGACGCGGATGGACCGGATCACCGCCATGCTGACGCTGGACCCCGAGCAGCGGAAGCAGGTGAAGTCCATCCTGGATGACGGCCAGAAGGAGGCCGCACCCGTTCGCGACCAGTTGGTGGCGGCCCAGTTGGGAATCGCCGAAGCCGTGCAAGCGGGCAAGAGCCAGGACGAGATTGGCAAGACGATCGATGTCTACGCCGCTCTGGACACGCAGATGACCGGCATCGAGCTGCGGTCGCTCGCCAAGATCAGCCAGGATCTAAATAAGGACCAGCAAGCCAAGCTGGGTAGCCTGTTCTGGATGATGCGCGGCCTTTTCAAGAACAAGAACTGGAACGACGCCGGGGGATGGTGAGGGGAAGGGCGCACGGCATTCGCGCTGGGTGGCGCCTGACCAAGCCATCGCCGCGCTGACGCTTCCAGTACGTTCAAAGATGACCAATTCGATTACGGGGAGGAACGGCTGGTGTTGATAGCCCATTCGCGACGCGATGAGGGAACGCGCATCATCTCCATGAGGAAGGGGAACCGGCGTGAACAAGAAATCTATCAAAAGCGACTTGGCACGGATTGACCGCATGCGGGAGGCTGATATTGACTACTCGGACACTCCGCCGCTCGACAAGACGTTTCTCGAGAAGGCAACGACGGCTTGGCCCCCGGCGAAAAGGCAATTGACGATTCGACTGGATGCGGACGTGCTCGATTGGCTCAAGGGCCATGGCAGGGGCTACCAGACCCGCATTAACCGCATTCTGCGCGTTGTGATGGAGAGTCAGCCGCCAGTTCATCGGTAGGTGTTCCCGGAGAACTGCGCAGTTCGGGCTGTCCCCCCTGCCTCCCTCCTGCTTCTTCAGCCTGCCCCGGTGTTCGTGGTTCGCTGCTTCTTCAAAAAAGAGATCCCGGTGCCGCTTGAGATACGGCAGCATCGTGCGCCCTCCCCGCGCCAACTGGTTTACCCCATCGCCCGAATCTGCGCCAGCGCTTTCTCCATTCCTTGCTGCGCGGCTTCTGAGAGTGGGGCGCCCAAGTCGAAAGATTCGCCTCCGATGCCGATCAGGATGGCCTCGGGGGCTTTGCCATAAACTTCTTGCGCGAGGCGCAGCAGCGAACCCGGCGAGCACCAGTGGGTGGCCGCGCTTTCGCCATCAACCGGCATCATCTGCACGGTGCCAGGCGGCAGGTCGGTGCGCGCGTCGATGAAGATGACTCGCTCCTCGGCCGCCAGGCGTTCGGCTAACTCGGGCACCAACTGCTGGACAGCTAAGCCGCCCAGGATGGTGGCCAGGCGCGGACCCACGGCATCGTCTCCGCGCAGGCTGTTGCCGTAGCCGAGAATCAGCGGGCGTCTTTTCGGGCCTCTCATGAGATTAGCGGTTCATATCGGCGGTGACCGCTCCCTTCGGTCGCGGCTCGGAAAGGATCGGAGCGGCGGGCGTGATCCGTCATGCAAAACACTCGCCCGCAAGCGGGCGTTGGCAAGCTAAAGCATGCCCCACTACGCGGGCGTTGGCAGGTTGAAGCCTGCCAACTGCGGTTCTTACGTGCGTGCCTCATCGAGCAGCGTTCCATCCGGCGCGCGCAACTCCACGGCGACAGGGGTCGCGCCGCCGGCGTGCGTGGAACAGCTCAGACACGGGTCATAGGCACGCACCACCGCCGAGACTCGGTTCAGCATGCCTTCCTGCAGCTTCCCGCCATCGACAAAGTGCTTGGCCGTTTCTTCCACGCTGCCGGCGATGGCCAGCGCGTTGTGCCCCGTGGCCACAATCAGGTTGGCCCAGACGATGCCGCCGTCTTCGTTCACTTTGTAATGATGGATGAGCGTTCCGCGCGGAGCCTCGATCACGCCGATCCCTTCGAGCGCGTTCACCCCGGCGCGCGCCCGCACGTGGGTGTCCACGATGCGTGGATCGTGGAGCAGCACTTCCATACGCTCCAGCGCATACAGGGCTTCAATCAGCCGCGCGTAGTGATAAAGGAACGAACTGCGCGGCGTCCGCCCGAAGCGCTCGCGGAATTCGGCCAGCTCTTTATCGGCCTCCGGCGTGCCGCAGCGGTCCGCCACGCTCAATCGTGCCAATGGACCCACGCGGTAGATACCCGCCGGAAACCCGCGCGGCCGGAAGTACGGCGACTTCATGTACGAATCTTTCGCCGAAGCTTCCGCAATGTACGTTGCGTAATCCTCCGCCGGAACCTGGTCCTCGACCACGGCGCCCTCGGCGTCGCGGAAGCGCAGCCCGCCGTCGTAGAGCGCGATGGCGCCAGAACGATCCACCAGCCCAGCGCTCATCATCGGCGCGGTGCCGAAGTTCTTAATCTCTTCGTCGAAGCGGTCCAGCACGCTCTTGAACAGCGCGAGCGCCCGCCGCGCGATTTCCTTGGCCTGCGGCAGCCCCGTCAGGATATCGCCCCGCCCGGCGACGCTGAGCGGTTCCTTCATTCCGCCTGGCACGATCCACGATGGATGGACACGCTCCTTGCACAGAATTTCGATCGCGTGCTGCCCGAACTTCCGCAGCTCGATGCCATCGCGCGCCAGCTCCGGATGCTTTTCGATGACGCCAATCACGTTGCGCTTCGCCATGTCGGAATCGAAACCCAGCAGCAGGTCCGGCGACGACAGGTGAAAGAAGCTCAGCGCGTGCGACTGCACGAATTGCGCATAATGGACCAGTTCCCGGAGCAGCGCGGCCGCCTTGGGAATCCGCACGGCGAGAATCGCGTCACACGCCTTGGAAGACGCCAGCAGATGGCTGATCGGGCAAATGCCGCAGACGCGCGAGGTGATCCCCGGCATTTCGTAGAACGGACGCCCCTCGGTGAACTTCTCGAACCCGCGGATCTGCGTCACGTGGAACTGGGTGCGCGCCACCTTGCCGTCGTCTCCCAGATGGATGGTAATCTTCGCGTGCCCTTCAATGCGGGTTACCGGATCGATGGTGATTCGTTTCATGCCCGAGTCTCCTACCCGAACTTCAACTTGGCGCTCGAGTCGGGCTTTCGCCCGGCCAGCAGATCGCCGAGAACGCTGAGGATGGCCTTGGACGCGGGCGGGCAACCCGGCACGTGCAGATCCACTTTCACGAATTCGCGCACCGGCCGCGCCTGCGGCAGCAGCGCCGGCACGCCATCGGTCGGCACGCCCTTACATTCCTGCACGCCCTCGACGTAGATCGATTGCAGCATCTTCTGCACCGGCAGGCCGTTCCGCATGGCGGACACGTTGCTGGTCACCGCGCAATCGCCCAGCGCCACCAGGGTCCGCGTCCGGCTGCGGATCTTCTGCAGCTTCTTCAAGTCTTCCTGGCTGCTCACGGCGCCTTCCACCAGCGTGACGTCCACACCCTCGGGAAATTCCTGCGCATCCACCAGCGGGCCATATACCAGGTCCGCCTTGCCCGCCACGTCGATGATGGCGGCGTCGATATCGAGCAGCGACATGTGACAGCCCGAACAGCCGTCCAGCCACACCGTCGCCAGCTTCAGCCGGTTCATGGGCGGGCTCCTTTCGCGAGCGCCAAGGCGCTGATGTTTTCGTGGCGCTTCGTCATCTCTTCCACCGCGAACCCTTTCTCGATCAACGCACCCGTCGGGCATGACTGCACGCACTTGCCGCAATTGGTGCAGCTCGACGCCGATCCCCAAGGCTGGTTCAATTCGCTGGTTATCCGGCACTTAATACCGCGGTTGGTCACTTCCCAAACGTGCGCTCCTTCCACTTCCGCGCAGACGCGCACGCACCGGGTACACAGCACGCACCGGTTGTGATCCAGCACGAAACGGCTATGCGAAAGGTCCACCGGCAGCCGCGGATAATTGTAGGGATACCGCACGCTGCTCACGCCGAGCGATTTGGCGAGCGATTGCAGCTCGCAATGCCCGTTCGAGACGCACACGGAGCACACGTGGTTGCGCTCCACCAGGAGCAGTTCGATCACCATCCGCCGGTATCGCGTAAGCTGGGCCGAGACCGTGGTCACCGACATGCCGTCCTGCGCCGGCGTGGTGCAGGCCGGCAGCAGGCGCCCGACGCCAGCCACCTCCACCACGCACAAGCGGCAGGCTCCCACCGCGGTGAGCCCGGCCATGTGACAGAGCGTCGGGATCTCCTTCCCAGCCCCCTGCGCCGCTTCGAGGATCGTCATTCCCTCGGTGGCGCCGACCAGCTCACCATCAATCCGGATCGAGATTTTCTTTTGCGCCATGGTTATCTCCCGCTCACCGCTTTCACGTCACAGCGCAGGCACCGGCAGGCTTCCTCGCAAGCCTCCTCCGGCGTCAGCCCGGTCACCACCTCCTCGACGTTTTTCACCCGTTCGTGCGCCGGGAGTTGGCTCGGATGGTGGCGGCGGCTCTCGCTCGGCTGCAAAGGCGCTTCCTGTGCGTACTCGAACTCCGGAAACAGCCGCGCCCATCGCCGCACGCCCATCAGCCGCTCGTCCATGTTGCGCGCCGCTTTCTTTCCATAACCCATCGCGTTGGAGAGATTCGAAGCGCCGCTGACCACGTCGCCGCCGGCGAAAAACCGCGGCCGGCTGGTCTCCATCGAGTAACGGTCTACGTCGATGGTTTTTTGTTCGCTGATTTTCAGGCCGGAGGCTTGCAGCAGATCCATGTCCACCGCTTCCCCGACCGCCAGGATTACGCTGTCGCACTCGTAGCGCTGGATCTCGTCGGTGGGAACCGGCTTGCGGCGGCCCGAGGAATCGTACTCGCCCAGCTTGGTCTTTACCACTTCCAGCGCCTTCACCCGCCCGTCCGGCGTTCCGATGATCCGGTGCGGCGCCGCCAGAAACAGGATCTTGGCACCCTCATCCTCCGCGGCCAGCGTCTCCTCTTCAATGGCGGGCATGTCCTTCCGCTCGCGGCGATACACGATCAGCGCTTCGGCGCCCATGCGCAGAGCCGTGCGCGCCGAATCGATGGCGGCGTTGCCGCCGCCAATGATCGCCACTTTGCGGCCGAGGAGAATCTCCTCCTCGCGCGCCACCGCTTCCAGGAACGGCAGCGCCGGCCAGACGCCCTTCAATTCGGTGCCCGCCAGGTATACCCACGATTCTTTCCACGTGCCGAAGGACAGGAAGACCGCGTCATACCGATCGTCCAGCTCGCTCAGCGGCAGGTCGAAGCCGACCCGCGTATCGAATACAAATTTGACCCCCATCCGCTCGATGAGCTGGATCTCTTTTCGCAGCACCTCTTTGGGCAGCCGGTACTCCGGCAGCACATACCGCAGCATGCCGCCGGCCTCGGCTTTGCTCTCGTACACGGTGACTTCGTGACCCAGCATCGCCAGGTAGTATGCAGCGGTCAGGCCGGCCGGCCCCGCGCCCGCCACCGCGATCTTGCGCCCGCTGGGCGGGAAGCGCCGCGCCACCACACGCGCATTCAGTTCTTCGTACCGGTCGGAGGCGAACACCGCGTCGGCGATCAGCCGGTGCACGTCGCGCATGTTCACCGCTTCGTCCAGCGTCTGGCGCCGGCACCGGTTGTCGCACGGATGCTGGCACACCCGTCCGGTGGATGCCGGCAGCGGATTGTCGATCACCACCGATTCGTACGCCTCATCCAGCTTGCCTTCCTTGTAAAGTTGCAGGAAGCGCGGGATATTCATGTGCAGCGGGCAACTGTTCTCGCAAGGCGAAAGCACCAGCTCCTCGCAGACGCCCGCCCGGCAGCGCCGCGCCACGATGTGGTCTTCGAATTCGTGGCGGAAGTGGCGAAGCGCGGTCAGCACCGGATTAGGCGCCGACTGGCCCAGCCCGCACAAGGAGCAGTCGCGAATCATCCGGCCCAAGTCCTCGAGCACCTCGAAATGCTCGTGCGCGGCGACCCCTTGCGTGAACGAGTTTAGAATCTTCAGCGCCTTGTCCAGACCCACGCGGCACGGCACGCATTTGCCGCAGGATTCGGAATGGGTGAATTCGATGAAGAACCGCGCCACGTCCACCATGCAGTTGTCTTCATCCATCACCACCATGCCGCCCGACCCCATGATGGAGCCGATCTGCGCCAGGCTTTCGTAATCCACCGTGGTGTCGAACATCTCGTGCGGGATGCAACCGCCTGACGGGCCGCCGGTCTGCACGGCCTTAATTGCTTTCCCGCTGATGCCGCCCTCCCCGATGTCGTACACCAGGGTCTTCAGCGGCGTTCCCAGCGGTAATTCCACCAGCCCCGAGTTGGTCACCTTGCCGACCAGCGAGAAAACCTTGGTACCCGCGCTTTTCGTGCTGCCGGTTTCGGTGAACCACGCCGCGCCCTTGGTGACGATGGGCGCGATGTTGTACCAGGTCTCCACGTTGTTGATGTTGGTTGGCTGGCCCCACAACCCCTTCTGCGCCGGGAACGGCGGCCGCGGCCGAGGCCGGCCCGCCATGCCTTCGAGCGACGCGATGAGAGCCGTCTCCTCGCCGCACACAAAGGCGCCCGCGCCTTCCACCAGCGAGATATCGAATTGGAACCCGCGTCCCAGGATGTTCTCGCCCAGCATGCCGTACTCCCGCGCCTGCTCGATGGCCCGCTCCAGCCGGTGAACCGCCAGCGGATACTCGGCGCGCACGTAGACGATGCCCTCGGTGGCGCCCATCACATAGGCGCCGATGATCATGCCCTCGATCAACGAGTGCGGGTCGCTCTCGATTTCGTTGCGGTTCATATAGGCGCCGGGGTCGCCTTCGTCCGCATTGCAGATGATGTATTTCTGGCTGGCCTTGTTCTTGGACAGGAACTCCCACTTGTTTCCGGTGAGATATCCCGCGCCGCCCCGTCCGCGCAACTTCGACGCCTTGACCTGCTCGATCACCGCCTCCGGGTGCCCTTCGATCAGGACCTTGTACAAGGCCTGGTAGCCTCCCACCGCCATGTACTCTTCCAGATCGTCCGGATCGATGAAGCCACAATTGCGCGTGACGATCTTCTTCTGCCCGCGGAAGAACGGAACCTCATCCCAATTGCGCAGCTCCGGCCACGCGGCTCCGTACTTGATGTGCGATGTGATGTGGTCCCATTCCTCGATCTTGCAGTACGCCAGGTCCGGCGTCACGTTGTTGGTCGCCACATCGTGCAGGATGCGCGTCACGTCGCTCGATTGCACCCGGTGCAGCACCACCAGCGGCCGCCCCGGCAGGCGCACCGAGACCAGCGGTTCCTCCGAGCAAGGCCCGAGGCAGCCCACGCTGGCGAGCGACACGTCCGCGCCCGCCCGGTCGATCTGCTCGGCGAAAGCATGGTACAGGCCCTCGGCGCCGTTGCCGCGCCCGCAGGTGCCCATGCCGACCGCAATGCGGGCGCGCGACGGCACCAGTTTCGCCAGACCTCGCTCGCGCACCTCGCTAAAAGCGTTGATATCCAGAATCCGCGTCATCGGTCATGACCCTCGGCGATAGCCGCCACTTCGCGCGCCAGTTGTCGCTCATTCACGTGGCCGCAGATGCGATGGTCCAGCTCCACGACCGGCGCCAGCGCGCACTGCCCGAAGCACGCCACCGTGCGCACGGTGAACTTTCCGTCCGGCGACGTGGGCGATTCGTCTTCGCCTCCGTTAATCCCCAAATCCAGCTTGACGCTCTCCAGCAGACTGCGCGAGCCCCGTGTGTGGCACGCCGTTCCGCGGCAGATGCAGATCGTGTGCTCGCCTTGCGGTTTCAGGTTGAACAGCGCATAGAAGGTCGCTACGCTGTAGATCCGCGCCGGCGGGATCTTCATCGCCGACGCGATGTAGCGCAGGGTCGCCTCCGGGAGATACTTTTGGGGATGACGATTCTGGACGGCTTCCAGGATGGCCAACAGCGCGCCGGGACGGCCGCTGCGGCTGGCAATCACCTGGTCGATGAATGCTTCCATGGCCCCAAAATAACACCTATACGTCCTGAAATGGAAATGGGGTTGGGAGCGGGACTGGCAGGACACCCGAGACGCCGACTTGTCCATAGCTGAATCGGTGGTTCGCGAGCTGAATCGGTGGTTCGCGCCAGATAACGATCGAGAGTATTCCTCAGCTACCCAATGGGATCGTTCCTGGTACCCGTGGCCTTGCCAGGTATGGCATACCGGATTACAATCAAACCGCCAGTTTTTTTGGGGTTGTTTCGCAATCAATGACGCTGTTTCACAATCGAGAGTTGATTTTGCTACGGAGGTCGAATGCAACGTTGGCATCGCGCGCTACTAGTTGGCGCCATCGTACTGGTCCCTTTCACGGCATGTTTCGCGCAGGAATCGCGCGGCAGCATCACCGGCGTAGTCACTGACGCGCAAAATGCGGTCGTCGACAACGTAACGGTGGTTGTCACCAATACAGCGACAAACGTATCGAACCGCGCCGTCACAAATCAGACGGGCTATTTCGAAGTCGATTTTCTGCTTCCCGGGTCGTACTCGGTCTCGGCGGAGGCCAGTGGATTCGAGAAGCTGATCCGCACCGGCATTACCTTGAACACCGGCGACCGCCTGGCGGTCAACCTGCAACTTCAGGTGGGCAAGACGTCCACTTCGATTGAGGTCTCCGCCGACGCGCCGTTACTGCAAACCACTAGTGCCGTGGGTGGCCGCGTGCTCGATACGCGCGACATTGCCAACCTTCCGGTCACCACCATGAACCCCTGGGCGCTGCAGGCGATCACTCCGGGCGCGGTGTTCACCGGTTCGCCTGGCATCAGCCGCGTTATGGATCACGCCGGCACGGCCAGTTACGACATCATGGGTCTCGGCACCGGCACCAACGAATTCCTGCTGGACGGCAACCCGGTCACCGGGACCAACGGCGGACGCGCCGGTTTCGTTCCTTCGTCGGAAGCGGTGGACGAGGTGCGCATCGAGACCAACGCTTTCGACGCCTCCCTGGGTCACAGCGTGGGCGCCTACATCAGCGGCACCACCAAGTTTGGCACCAACAGCATTCATGGCTCGGGGTTCGCGCAGTATATGTGGTACCGCATCAACGGCACCAACGAGTTCACTCGGGCCAACTACCTGGCGCAGGAGGCGGCCGGCACGTGGCCAGCCGGACAGAACGAAAATCCCGGCGGCCGGTTCTTCCAGCCGGGCTTCAGCTTCGGCGGACCCGTGTACATCCCCAAGATTATCAACGGCAAGAACAAATTGTTCTTCTACATCGAGTACGATCACATCACCAGCATCCAGCCCAGCCCCGTAAATGTGGACTACTGGGTGCCCACCGACGCGCAGCGGCAGGGCAACTTTTCGGACCTCTCGGCGTACAACGCCGTCGCCTACACCATTTACGATCCCCGTTCGGCGGTGACGTCGACCGCTGGCCACATCTCCCGTACGCCGTTCCCGAGCAATACCATTCCGGCTTCGATGTACGCGAACACCCCGTTCTACAAGTTCTTTCAGCAACTCTATCCGGAACCCAATTTCACGCCCAAGACTCCCGACGGCTTCAACTATGTGGATTCGGCACAGCCCTACAACGACTATCTGCCGTCGCTGGTCAACCGCATCGACTATAACATCACCAGCACTCAGCGGCTGAGCGGCAAATGGTATTAC
>CAWJLI010000208.1:0-45027 GCA_963843095.1 Bryobacterales bacterium | reverse complement strand
AACCACCGCTTTTCGGACAATTACGACTGGGCGCACAACAGCCCGCTGAGGGGATATGAGTCGAACGGTTTGTGGCGGCCCACCCGCGGCGGCAGCCTGGACTACATGAAGGCCATCAATCCGAGTAACGTCCTGGATATCACGGTGAGCGTCACGCAGTACGCGGAAGGCGACAAGCAGCCCATCAAGAACAAATACACCGCCGGGGACGCCGGGCTGCCATCTTACATTGATCAACAGGCGGGCCTGTTGGGCGCGGACGGCCTCCCGGGCTTTTTGATCGGGGAGACCAGCACCAGTTCCAATATTACCCCCCAGGTTTACGCCAACATCGCGTCCACCAGTTATGAGGGATATTCCGGCCCCGGCATAAACCAACGCGGAACCACGGAGCAGTTAGCCGGTAAGATGTCCTCCGTCTGGGGTAAGCACACGCTGAAATACGGGGTGGAAGAACGGCGCTACCATTACGCCACGTTCCTCTCCGGCTCTTGCACCACCGGTTGCTACACATTCGAAAACAACTTCTTCACGGCTAGCGACACCACCACCACTGCCTCGCAGCTCGGCCTATCCTGGGCCTCCTTCATGACTGGCATGCCGAATGCCGCCAGCCTTGCCATCAGCGACACAGGCTACTACAGCACGCCGTACCATGCCGCATATATTCAGGACAACTTCCGCGTCACCGATCGTTTGCAGTTGATCTTTGGACTCCGCTTCGAATACGAGCAGGGCACCAGCGAGCGCTTCGACCGCGGCTTGTCGGGCGCCTACAACTTCGGCTTCACGCCGGCGTACGCGTCGGCGGTCGAGGCGGCATACAAAACCAATGGAAACGGCTTCCTGCCCTCGAGCATCACGGTCCAGGGCGGTCCCACGTATCTCGGCCAACCTTACAGCACCATGACTGGCGGCACCAAGCGGCCCCTGCCGAACTTCAGCGCCGTCTATGCGTTTAATCCAAAGACGGTGCTCCGATTCGGCACCGGCCTCTTCTCCGACACGTTCAATTCCATGACCAGCCGCCCAGGCGAGCAAGGGTACAGTCAGACCACCAGCGCCGTCATGACCACGGATAACGGCCTGACCTTCTGCTGCGGCATCGGCGCAGCCGCGAACGTGGGCACCAACAACATCATGTCGAATCCCTTCCCGACGCTCGCCAGCGGAGGGCATTTCGTGTTACCCACGGGCAACGCTCTCGGCTCGGACATCCAGGATGGTCAAAGCTTCACGTATTACCCACGCGACTACACACCCACGTGGGAGCAACGTTGGAGGCTTGGCGTTCAACGCGAGATTTTCGCGAACCAGGTAATTGACGTCTCTTACAACGGAGGCTACGCCTCCTCTCCGATGAACAAGAACCTCAGCGATTTGCCGGCCCAATACTGGAATTTCAGCGACCAGTTGAATAGCGGGGTAGATGCGCAAATGAAGGCAACCGTTCCCAATCCCTTTCTGGACACTAACTTCTCCAGTTTGGGGAGTTCGAGCGCAGCTCTCTATAACTACTTAAGCTCCCTGAGCTGGTTCACCAGTAAGACCCTGCAGGTGCAGCAACTCCTGCGGCAAGACCTGAATTCGGGAGCGGCTCTCACCGAGGCCGGCGGCTTCCGCAACATCACGATGTACAACGACGTGGAGGCTATGTATCAGAAGCGCTTCTCCAAGGGACTGCAGACCGCGTTCATGTACACGCATGTGTGGTCGCGGAATCAATGGGTGGAGAACCAGTTCGACCAGACGCCGGAATGGCAGCCTAACCCGAATTCGCGTCCCAACCGGTTTGTCTGGACCTGGGTCTGGGAACTGCCCTTCGGCAAAGGCCACCAGTGGGTCAAGGAAGGACCGATGCAACACGTCCTTGGCGGATGGCAGTTGAGCGGAATCTATCAGTGGCAAAGCGGCCCGCTGATCACGTGGGGCAACGTATACTACTACGGCAATCTGGACCAACTCGTATCCGCCCTTGACGAGGCCCAGACGCACCGGAACAGCATTCACCAGTGGTACAGCACGGCGGCGGATTACAGCAACCTGCTGAACTCGGCCGATTCTGCGTCCGGCGCGATTCCTGCCGGTTTCATCGGCTTCGAAGGACGTTCGGCCTTCCAGCCCGGAACCTACCAGGCGCGCTTGATGCCGGAATACGTCGACGGTCTTCGCGCCGATATCATCAACAACTGGGATGCCAGGATCTACCGTAAGTTCGCACTCTACGAACGCCTGAACGCGAGTTTCTCGGTGGACTTGATGAATGCCGCCAACCGCGTGCAGTACTCCGCTCCGACTGTCACTCCCACTTCCTCGCTGTTCGGACAGGTGACGGCTCAGGCTAACGGACCGCGCCAGATTCAGTTCAACGTGCGCGTGGATTTCTAAGCGTAGTTACTGAACCTTTCCCCAGGGAGCCGCTTCAACGCGGCTCCCTTTTTTTTGCGATGTTTGAGGGAGGCCGCGGGACAACACCTACGCATCCTGGAATGGAAATGCGCGTCGGAGCAGGTTGCTCGCCGCGCCCAAGCGGCGCTCGCGTTCCGGTAATGGGGTAGCTCGGTCCGCGGTTTCCGCCTGGGCGCCGGCTACAATCGGCACGGGCGGGTGGCCAGGTACATGCCGCTCGCCGGCGCCAGCAGGAAAACGCGGCCGGACCCCGCCGGTACAATCCGGTGGGCGCTGGTCACGCCTAAACCGAGCAGCAGCGTCTCGGGCAGCGAGAAATCGGCCTCCGGATGCGCCTCGATCAGGCACTTAACTTCGGCCGGAGAATGGGGCCAGATCGCCGTGGCCACCGCCGCATCGGACGGCAGGTTGAAAAACTCCAGCCGGCTACGGAAAATGGGCCGCCAGGTTTCCAATTGGTTGTACTGCGATACGGTGGTGGAGATCCCGAGCCAGCCAAAGTCGAGCGGAGGGCGCTGCGTCCCGCCAGGCCGTTCGGGCGCCATCCAGCAGTAACGCACCCGCGCGAGCGGCAGGTCCGACGAGTAGAATTCATCATGGGGCTCAACCAGGATCAGGTCGTTGCTGCGATGTCGCGCGCAATACGACTCGAGACCCGCGACCTCCGGGAGTTGGGCCGCTCGACCCGCCGGAATGGCCCAGACTGGCGAACCGGACACTGCCTTGACCACAGCACACACCACCAATGCGGCCAGTGCCGGCGCCCGCCCCCGGCGTGGCAGCATGGCGAGCAGTTCCGCCGATAGCACCGCCAGTGGTGGGATCAACGGGAGCACATAGGAACCCGAGCGGAAGCGGAAGGCAAACAACGCTGCGACGACCGCCGCGGTCCAGGCCAGCAAGACCGAACGCTGCCGCCACTTCAAGAGCAGGGGCGCCAGAGAGAGAGCTGCGGTCGCGCTGAGCACCGGATCCGTGAGGAACAAACGGCGAGCGTAAAAGACCAGGTGGTTCTCGTTCGAATACTGTGGGGGAGCGGTGACGCCCACCGCAAGATGCTGCGTGAGGATATACTCCGCCACGAACCAGCGCGGGTGTGCCGCTAGTTGGTATAGGTGCCACGGCAAGGCCACGGCCGCGGCGACCGCACAGACCGCAGCCACACGCGCCGGGCGCGGACGCGAATCGCGGGGCGCCAGCGCCGTGTGGATCGCTAGCGCGATCAGGGGCAGAAGCCCGGCGGCGCCCTTGGTCATGAGGGCCGCGCCCGAGCACACCGCAAAGATCCAGAACGAAGATGCGCGGCCAAGCGCAGGGTCGCGCGCCAGCACGCACATGGCCGTCACCAGCCACAAAGTCAGCAGCATGTCCGTCATCGCGAACCGCGCAAAGACGTAGAACAGGTGACTGAAGGTCAGCAGCAGGACCGCGCCCGCGGCCACCGCCAGGGAGTGCATTCTCAAGACCAGCAAAAACACCAGCGCCGTGATCGACGCCGCCGCGATGAGCGATGGCACTCGCAGAGCCCAGGCCGAGATTCCGAAGATCCGGATGCTCCCCGCGACCAGCCATTGCAGCAGCGGCGGCTTGTTCAGAACGTAGCGGCCCAGGTAAGTCGGCGTCAGCCAGTGGCCGTCTGTGACCATCTCGATAGCTTCGCGTCCATAAACCGCTTCATCCTGCGACGCGATGTGGCTGACCGGGTCGGAGTACACGCTCGCAATCCCACTCTGTTCGACACCCAGGCTGAACCACGCGAGCGATGCCACAAATACCCCGGCAGCCGCCAGGTATCGAATGGTGCCGATCGAAGCCATGGGGTCATTCTAGCGCCTGAGCCGACGGCTGTCTGGTGGAGAAAACGGCGCCCGCTCGGCGCCGCTACCGCAGCCGCAGGCTGTTGGTCACCACGGTGACGCTCGACAGGGCCATGGCAGCGGACGCCAACATGGGGGAAAGCAGGCCCAGCGCGGCTATTGGGATGCCGACCGTGTTGTAGGCGAAGGCCCAGAACAGGTTCTGCCGAATGATGCGCATGGTGCGGCGGGAAAGCTCGATCGCGTCGGGCACGCCATTGAGGTTGCCGCGCATGAGCGTGATGTCGCCGGCCTCGATGGCGATGTCGGTTCCGGAGCCCATGGCGATCCCCAAATCCGCCTGGGCCAGCGCGGGAGCGTCGTTGATACCATCGCCGACCATGGCCACGCATTTGCCGGCGGCCTGCAACGCGCGAATCTCGGCGGCTTTTTGATCGGGGAGCACCTCGGCCAGCACGTGGTCAATGCCGGCCTCGCGCGCCACACGTTCGGCAACGGCGCGGCTGTCGCCGGTGAGCATCCACACTTCGAGGCCCATGGCGCGCAATTGGGCGACAGCGGCAGCGGCTTCGGGCTTGATGGTGTCGGCGATTTCGAAGCTGCCCGCCGCCGCGCCATCCACCGTCACCGTGACTCCCGGCCGGCTCACCACAACCTGGCGCCCGTCCACGCGAGCGTGCACGCCGTGGCCGGCTGTGGCTGCAAATTCAGCCGGCTCCGCGAGCGCGACACCACGCCCGGCCGCCGCTTCCACCACGGCTTTGCCCAGCGGATGTTCCGAGTAGCGTTCGGCGCTGGCGGCCAGGCGCAGCAGGTCGCCTTCGCTGAAGCCCGCGGCTGGATGGATGGCGGTGACCAACGGCTTGCCATGCGTGAGCGTGCCGGTCTTATCGAGCACCACAGTATCGATGCGATACGCCATTTCGAGCGATTCCCCACCCTTGATGAGAATGCCGCGCTCGGCGCCGCGCCCGGTGCCGACCATAATGGCGGTGGGCGTGGCCAGCCCCAGTGCGCACGGGCAGGCGATGATCAGCACCGCTACCGCGTTCACCATGGCAGTAGCAAACGGCGCGAGGAAAAGCCACACCACGAAAGTGACGACAGCCGCTGCCAGCACGCCCAGCGTGAAGTAGCCGCTCACCACATCCGCCAGCCGCGCCACGGGCGCGCGTTCCCCTTGCGCCCGGCGCACCATTTCGATCATCCGCCGCAGGGCGGTTCCGCTGCCCACCTGGGTAGCCGTGAAGCGGAAGCTGCCGGAACGGCTGAAGGCGCCCGCAAAGACCGCGCCGCCCGGGCCTTTTTCGACCGGCATGCTTTCGCCGGTGAGCATGGATTCGTCGATGGCCGATTCGCCCGCCACGATGGCGCCATCCACCGGAATGCGCTCGCCCGGCCGCACCACGACGGTGTCCCCGCGGCGCACGTCAGCCACCGGGACTTCCAGCTCCGCGCCATCGCGCAGAACGCGCGCGCGGGGCGGCTCGAGATCCATCAGCCGCCGTATGGCTGCGCCGGCTTTGGCGCGGGCGCGCGCCTCCAGCAGGCGGCCGGTGAGGATCAGCGCGACGATGACCGCGGCAGCTTCAAAATACACTTCATGGCCGCCGCGCGCGGTCTCGTAAACCGAATACAGAAACGCGGTGCCGGTGCCCAGCGCGATCAGCGAATTCATGTTGGCCGAGCGGTGCCGTAGCGCGCTCCACGCCGCCCGGTAAAACCCGGCTCCGGAATACAACACCACCGGCAGCGTCAGCGCCAGTTGCATCCAGGGCCAGCGGTGCAGCATGCCGAGCACCATCACCGGCAAAGCAAAGCAGACGGCAACGATCAGCCGGCGTTGGTAGAGCGACTCGGCCGGCGGGCGCGCGCCGTCCTCGGGCACGCTGTAGCCCAGCTTCTCGATGGCGCTGACGAAATCGCGCACACGCGCGCGGGCCGGATCGTATTCCACGGTCGCGGTCTCGGTCGCCAGGTTGACGCTGGCGCGCTCGACACCGGGGGTCGCAGCGAGGGCCAGCTCAATCGAGCGGGCGCAGGCGGCGCAGGTCATGCCGCCCACGGCCAAGTCGATACGCTCGGGCGCGGTGACGCTCATGCCCCTACTTCGTAGCCGAGCTGGCGGATGGCGACGGCCAGTGCTTCCGGGTTCACACGCGCGGGATCATATTCCACATCGGCCGTGGCGGAGCTGAGGTCCACGCTGGCCTTGCCGACGCCGGGCGTCGAGGCCAGCTTGCGCTCCACGCTGCGCGCGCAGTTGGCACAGGTCATGCCATGTATGGAAAATCTCACAGTCGAATGGTCCATACTTTATATGATGCGCTCTTGGCCCTCGCCGTCACAGGAGGCGTTTTGACTTTCGCGGATTTGGCTCTGGCGCGCCGCATTGAGGGCGCGCAAACCGCCCAGGCGCTCGGCTGCGCGCCGGGAGGCGCCGCGTCGCTCGAGATCGCCGGCGGTTGCGCTATTTTCGCGGGCGTCGAGTCGCCGCTCACCCAAGCCGTCGGGCTGGGCTTGAACGGCGCCGTGAGCGAGGCCGAGCTGGACGAGTTGGAAAGCTTTTTCCGCTGCCGCGGCGCGCGGATCGCCATCGAAGTCTGTCCGCTGGCCGACGCCTGCTTCCTGGAGATGCTGGGCGTGCGCGGTTATCGCGTAGGCCAGTTCGATAACGTGCTGGCCCGGAGCCTCGCCGGAGTCGAAATCGTCATCACCCCGCGCGTGCGCAGGGCGACGCCTAACGAATCCGACCTGTGGGCGCACACCGTGGGACGGGGCTTTTTCGAGCAAACCGAGCTGACCACCGAGGAAATGGACGTGGGCCGCTGGGTGTTCGGCATGCCCGGCGCGATGTGCTACCTGGCCTGTGCGGAAGGCGGCACGCCGGCCGGCGGAGCCGCGCTCATCGTCACCCAGGGACTGGCCACGCTCTTCGCCGACGGTGTGGCGCGCCCCTATCGCCGCCAGCGCCTGCATCAGGAGCTGATTGCGGCGCGGCTCAATGAAGCGCTGGCGCAGGGCTGCGACATGGCCGCCGCCGCCACCGCTCCGGCCGGCGCCTCGCAGCGCAATTACGAACGCCTCGGCTTTCAGGTGGTCTACACCAGGGTAACGCTGACCAAGTAGGTCAGGGCCGCTTCGCCAGAATCGTCCTGATTTGATCCAGGGATGCGGCGATTCTTCGCAGCGGTTGGACGACAAGCGCGACCATCCACCAGGCCGCACAAACTATAACCCGGACCAACACCCAAGGAGCCAAATCAGTGGAAAAAGATGACATTATCTGCTACCACCTCCTTACGGCGAGAGTAGCATGGCAGCGGCGCAGGCAGGGCCTAAAGGCCGTGTTGAGTTGTTGCTGCGATGGCGCGGCTTGAAGCCGTGCCCTGATACAAGGCTTCGGAGCCTTGTTGCGAACCGGTGAGACAGGGCACTGGGAGATTACCGAGATTTCCACAGCGACGCGGCCACTACGTCCAATAGGCCGAGGTTGCTCTTATCGTGACGTCCGACAACCGGCTCGTGGTTTGCCTGGTTGGCTTGGCAGTCTGGATTCTGCTCAGCAGCCTGGACGATCTGTTCATCGCGCTGGTCGCCATCTTCCCGAAGGGCGAGCGCCGGTGCCGCTGGCCCACGGAAGCGGAGATTGCCCGCGTTCCCGAGCGCCGGATCGCCATTCTGGTTCCGTTGTGGGAGGAAGCAGCGCGTCATCGGGCGGATGCTGGAACGCAACCTGGCCGCCATCCAGTACGACCAATTACGATTTCTTCGCCGGCGCGTATCGGAACGACGCGCTCACCGTGGCAGCGGTCGCCGAGGCTGCCCGCCGCTCTTCCCGCGTACACCTCGCCCTGGTGCCGCACGAGCGGGCCCACCTCCAAAGGCGATTGCCTGAATGCGATCTTCGACTGCCTGATCGAGTACGAAGCCGCCCACGGCGTCCGCTACGAAGTGATCGTGACCCACGATGCGGAGGACCTGGTGGCGCCGGAATCGCTGCGGCTCATCAACTGGTTCTCCCGCGATTACCAGATGGTGCAGATCCCGGTGCTGCCATTGCCCACCGGCCTCGCCGAGATGACTCACGGCGTCTACTGCGACGAATTCGCCGAGTACCAGCAAAAGGACATTCCGGCGCGCCAGCGGCTGGGCGGATTTCTGCCCTCCTAACGGAGTCGGCACGGGCTTCGAGCGCATGGCGCTGGAGCGGCTGGCGGCCACCCGCGGCGGCCGCATTTTCGACCCCGCCTGCCTGACCGAGGACTATGAGAACGGCTTCCGCCTGCACGCACTCGGCTGCCGGCAGATCTTCGTGCCGCTGCGGCTGCCCGCGGACGCGCCGGTGGCCACGCGCGAATATTTTCCGCGCCGCCTGCGCGCCGCCATCCGGCAGCGCAGCCGCTGGGTGGCCGGCATCGCGCTGCAAGGCTGGGAGCACCATGGCTGGCGCGCCCCGCTGCGCCAGTTGTATTTTTTCTGGCGCGACCGCAAGGGCCTGGTGGGGAACCTGCTGTCGCCCATCGCCAATCTGCTGTTTCTTGGCTGGGTGTGCGGCTGGCGCGGCTTCGGCGGCGTTCCCGCCTGGGCGGCCCGCTTGTGCACGGCGACTTTGAGCCTGTCCGCTGATCCACTTCCTGATCCGCACCGCGTTGAGCGCGCGGGTTTACGGCTGGCGGTTCGCCGCCGGCGTGCTGCCGCGCATGTTCTGGGGCAACCTGCTGAACAGCGCGGCCACCATTTCCGCTTTGCGCCAGTTCGCCGTCGCGCGCCTGCGCGGGCGCGCCCTGGCCTGGCGCAAAACCGACCATAAGTATCCGGCGTGCCACATGCCGGGGCAGGACCGGCTGGGCGAATTGCTGGTGCGGATGCGGGCCATCTCGCTCGAGGACCTCCAGGCCGCGCTAGCCACCTGCCCGCCTGGCACGCGCCTCGGCGAGCACCTGCTCGCGTTGCGCAAGCTGAAAGAGGAACAGCTCTACCAGGCGCTGAGCGCGCAGGCGGGCCTGGAACTGGGCGTCCCGGATGCCGGCGAAGTTACTCTCGCGGCCACCCGCGCGCTGCCCGCCCAGACCATCCGACGCTTCAGCGTGCTCCCTTACCGCGTCGATTTCGGCCAGCTCCACCTACTGACCCCCGAGGTGCCCTCGCCGCGCATGACGCGCGAATTGGCGGCCCTGTGCCCGCTCGACCTGCGCTTCCGCCTGGTCCGCCCCAAGGAATTTGAGCGCCTGTGCGAGCAGTATCTGGCGTGAAAGAGGCAGCCAATACCGGTTTGATTCTGGATCAGCGGGGCGGCGCGCCGGGTCGTCGCCAGAATTTCAAGAGATCGGAACCTACGGAGACCTGACGGTCGTGACCTTGTCGCGCACGGCGCGCAGCGGGTCGGCATCGAGAACCGTCCGCCATTCGTACGCGCTCCGCACCGGGCCTTGGTCCCGATTGCTGCGCCGGTCGTCCAGAATCGAGTTGCAGACCGCGACACAATCAGCGCAGATGTAGCAGAATGGCGTTAGCGGATCGTCGTTCGACGGAGAAGCAATCAACTCGCCGGCCGCATCCTCTCCCTTGTGGCAGAAAGAACAGCGTGGCGCCTCTTTGCGACTCGAGCGCTTGCAGAACATTGAGCTTCCGCCCAGGCACTCCGATTCTATCCCGTTTCGCCGGCCACGCCGAGATGCAGGGCGACAATACCTCCGGTGAGATACTCGTAGCTCACTTCGGCAAAGCCGGCGCGGCGCATCTCACCGGCGAGTTCCGCGGCTGTGGGAAACTTGCGCACCGATTCCGGCAGATAGATGTAAGCGTCGCGCGATCCGGAAAGCGCGCCGCCGATGATCGGCAGAATGCGCCGCGAGTAGAAATTGTAGAGCGCGGCGAAGGCTCGGTTGGGCGGCTGGGAGAATTCGAGGATGGCGGCCATGCCTCCCACCGCCAGCACGCGGCGCATTTCCGCGAGACCGGCCGCGTAGTTGGCCAGGTTGCGAAAGCCGAACGCCACCGTCAGCAGATCGACCGAACCGTCGCCCAGCGGCAGGCGCAAGGCGTCGGATTCAAAGAGGGCGATACGCGCTTGCCGCGCGTCCGCCTTTTGCCGCGCTCCCAGCAGCATGGGATGGCAGAAATCCGATCCCAGCACCAGCCCGCCGCGGCTGCGGGCCAGCGTGAGCGCCAGGTCGCCGGTTCCGCAGCAGATATCGAGCACTCGCGCTTTGGGCCGGTCCAGGATGTGCCGCACCCGACCAACCGTGTGAGCGCGCCAGTAACGGTCGATGTTGAAGGACAGCAGATGGTTGGCCAGATCGTAGCGGTGAGCCACGCGGCCGAACATGTCCCGCACCCAGAGAGCGGCCTCCCGCTCATTGCGGGCGCCTTCCGGCGTGGTGCCTTTCATGAAAGAGCGAACCTGATGGCGTCCAGCACCAACTGCTCGTCGATCCCGGCGACCACCTCCGCCGCGCCGATGCGAACCGGCAGCACGAAATGGACCTTGCCGCGCACGGTCTTTTTGTCGTGCACCAGACGCGCCAGCAAGCGCTCCGCCTGGATTCCCTCAAGCGATGGAATCGGCCCGTAACGCCCGATCAGATCGAGTATTTGCCCGGCGGCCGCGGCGGACAGTTGCCCGGCGCTTTCGCCCAGTCGCACCGCCGCGCGCATGCCGAACTCGACTGCCTCGCCGTGCAGGAAACGGCGGTATGCGGTTTCCGCTTCGAGCGCGTGCCCGAAGGTATGACCGAGATTGAGGATGCGCCGCAGGCCGCCCTCCCGCTCGTCGGCTGAAACCACTTCGCATTTCATGCGAACCGAATCGGCGATGATGCGGTTCACCGCCTCCGGCGCACGCGCCAGCACATCGGCGCTGCGCCGGCAGAGGAAATGGAACAGCTCAGGCTCGCGAATAATCCCGGCCTTGACGATCTCCCACAGCCCCGCGCGGTATTCGCGCTCGGGCAAAGTGTCGAGCGCGGAGGGATCGATCAGCACCGCGATCGGCTGGTGGAAGCTGCCCACCAGGTTCTTGCCGCTCTCCAGGTTGACTCCGGTCTTGCCGCCTATGCCAGCGTCCACTTGCGCCAGCAGCGTTGTGGGAATCTGAATCAGCGGAATGCCGCGCATAAAGATGGCTGCCAGGAACCCGCCCATGTCGGTGACAATGCCGCCGCCGAAGGCCATCACGACGCTGGCGCGGTCGCCGCCCGCCAGCACCATTCGTTCGGCCAAACTTTCCAGCGGCGCCATCCGCTTGTTCTCTTCGCCGCCCGGCAGGTAGAGGACTTCGTGCGCCACATCGCGCAGGCCCGCGGCCAGAGCCGCTCCCTGGTGCCGCCACACGTCGTCGGTCGAGACCACGAACACCTTACCGGCTCGGGCGGGCACGAACCGCGCGGCGCGGCCAATGATGCCGCGCTCGACGATGGCGTCATAACACCCCTGCGGCGTCTCGACGCGAAAAGAGGGCATACGCACTTTTGTACCACGGGCACGGCCGCTGCATCGGCCATCAGCCGAGTTGCCAGCCGCGCGGGTCAGAGTTAGGGGTGGTGGAAAACGGTTGGCAGGCGAAAGCGCCGGTTTGCCCCGCTTGTTTTCGCCGTAGCTAAAACAGAAACTCGTTGCGCGCGGCTTGCTGGTACAGACCCGACTTGGCCAAATGGTAACGGTATGGATTGACCGGCGCGCCGCCGATGCGCACTTCGTAATGCAGGTGCGGCGCCGTGGTGCGTCCGGTGGCGCCCACCTCGCCCACGATCTGGCCCAGACGCACAGCCTGTCCCGTCTGCACGAAGCAGTGCGAGAGGTGGGCATAGAACGTGCGAATGCCACCGCCGTGATCCACCTCGACCATCAGACCGTATCCGCCTTCCCACGAAGCCCCCAGCACCACGCCATCGGCCGTGGCGCGCACCGGAGTTCCGGGCGGAGCGGAGATATCGACGCCGGTGTGAAACGCTCCCTCCCCCGAGAACGGGTCCATTCGCCCACCGAAGGCTCCCGTCAATCGACCCGCCACCGGCCAGATGCTCGGCCGCGCGTTGGCCGGCTGAATCCAGCGCGTGCGGTCGCTGTGCAATTCCATCGCATTGGCGCTGCGCAAGAAGTTGTACTCTTCCACACTCTCAGCGAAGCTCGGCGTCAGCTTGCCTTCGCTCGAAATATCCGAGGGCCCTTCCAGCTTCTGCTTGATGCCGTAAGCGATCGAAACTTCCTGGGCGTAGATTTCCAGGCTGGCCAATTGCTGGTCGGTCTGATTTACCACTTTCTGGAGGTTCTGATAACGCGAGCGCAGGGTGTCCGCCTCGCGCCTCAGGGCATTGTAATTGGCGACTTTCCACGCCATGCGCGCGTAGCTGGCGACAAAACCGAAAACCGTGAAGCAGCCGAGCAGGGCCAACCCGAGAATGGCATAGACAGCCTGATGCGGAATATGAATACGGCGAAGCCTGCCGCGGAGGGAGTGGGCCACTACCACGACAAAGTATTCCTGCCTCATAGTCTTCTCCGGCCGGACCTTGTGAGATTCGGAGGGTTATCCGCAAGGCCCAGTGGGGCTACTCGGTCACACTATCGAAAGAGAGCGAAGGCCCTACTGTAACAACCGCCCACAGTGATGTCAAGCGCCCCAAATGGGGGGACCGGGGGGCCAAAATGGTCTTGTGAAGACCGGTGGTGGTCGGTTCGGAATTGGGCTTCCGCAGCCACCTATCCTGCCCAAGCGACGCACTCAGGCTCGATGGATATGGAACAGCCCAAGATACCCAGGGCAGGATCGACGTCCCGGCCGACGTCCAGCTCAGGACGGCCGTCATCTCAGATATGCACGATTTGCCGTCGGCTTTGGTGGGATGATGCCTCCTGTGAGCGTGGCGCGGAAGCCAGCCCCGGCTGGCCCCTGGACCCGGAAACGCCGAGATGAACCTCGCCGCGGCACATACGATTGCGTACGCCACGGCGCTTACCGCAGTTCTTCCATTACTTCTTCGAGCGCGGCGCGCGAGGGGCGCACGCGCGATTCGGGCAGGGTGGCGATAGGCTCGGCGGGCAGGTTCAGCAGGTCGAGGAAAGTGGGTTTGCCGGTGTTGACGTAGAGCACGCCGGTGAGCACTTCGCCCTTGGTCTCGGCTTCCTCGATGGCGGCCATCGCGGCGAGGCGGCTGGTGGGATTGAAATCGCGGCCCAGCTTGCGGATGCGCAGATGCGAGCCGTCGTGAAGCCTCACGTCCATCGCTTCACCCTCGGGAATCTCCACCACGATATCCTCGTGGGCGGGCACGTAATCCAGTTCGTTCAGCACCAGGTCGTGATCTTTCATGTAGGCGTAGCTCTTGGTGGACCCCAGGTGATCGTTGAAGGTCACGCAGGGAGAAACCACGTCGATCACCGAGAGCCCGCGATGGGAAATGGCGGTCTTCAGGATGGTCTGCAATTGCTTCTTGTCGCCGCTGAAGGAGCGCGCCACAAAGGTGGCGCCCCACTGTAAGGCCAGCGCGCAGCAGTCGAACGGCGGCAGATCGTTGGCCGCGCCGGTTTTCTGCGTGGAGCCCAGATCGGCGGTGGCGGAAAACTGGCCCTTGGTGAGGCCGTACACGCCGTTGTCCTCGATGACGTAGATCATCGGAAGGTTGCGGCGCACCAGGTGCATGAACTGGCCGAGACCGATGGAGGCGGTGTCGCCATCGCCGGTGACGCCCAGGCCGAGCAGGTTGCTGTTGGCCAGGATGGCTCCGGTGGCGAGAGCCGGCATGCGGCCGTGCACACCGTTGAAAGCGTGCGAAGACCCAAGAAAGTACGCGGGTGATTTCGACGAGCAGCCGATCCCGGAGAACTTGGCCACCTGCCAGGGCTGCACGCCGAGCTCGTAGAAGCATTCCACCACGCGCTCGGAGATGGAGTTGTGGCCGCAGCCGGCGCACAGCGTGGTTTTGCTCCCCTTATAGCTGAGGACTTCGAGCCCGATGCGGTTGGTTTTCTTGGGTGGCGGCGCGGCGGCGGTGCTCATTTTCCCTCCTGTTTAATGACGTCATCGGTGATGGTGCGGGCGTCGATAGGCATCCCGCCGTAGTAGCGCACGCTGCGCAGCCGGGCGATCAGGTCCGGTTCCAGCTCCAGCCGCATCAGCAGCAGGAGCTGCGCATCGCGGTTCTGATCGACCACGTAGACGCGGTCGTGACGGCGGACGAAGTCTTTGAGGTGGTTCGTGAACGGGAAGGCCCGCAACCGCAGGTAGCTCACCGCGACCGAGTATTCGGCCTGCAACTGGTCGCAGCTCTCTCGCGCTGCGTAATCCGAGCTGCCGATGGCGATCATGCCGATGCGGGCGCCCGCGCGCGTTGCTTCGGCTGGCTCGGGAACATGGCTCCGCATCACCTCGAACTTGTGGGCGAGGCGGTCCATGTTGTTGATGTAGTCGTCTTCGCGCTCCGTATACTGCGCATTCTCATTGTGTCCGCTGCCGCGCGTGAAGTAGCCGGCCTTGGGGTGATTGGTGCCGGGAAGCGTGCGGTAGCCCACGCCATCGCCATCCACGTCCAGGTAGCGCGCGAAGCCGCCTAGCCGGTCCAGATCTTCGGCAGTGAGCACTTTGCCGCGGTTCATCGGCTTTTCCGGATAGGGGAACGGATCGGACATCCAGTTGTTCATGCCGAGATCGAGATCCGTGAGGACGAACACCGGTGTCTGGAAGCGCTCGGCGAACTCGAACGCTTCGATCGACATGGTGAAACATTCTTCCATGGAGCACGGGAAGAACATGGGGTGCTTGGTATCGCCGTGGGAAAGGGAGGCGGTCATGAGCAGGTCGCCCTGCTGCGTGCGGGTGGGCAGGCCCGTGGAGGGGCCGACGCGCTCCACGTCGTAAATCACCGCCGGCACTTCGGCGTAATACCCCAAGCCGATGAATTCGCTCATCAGCGAGAGGCCGGGGCCGGCGGTAGCCGTCATCGAACGTGCGCCCGCCCAGCCGGCGCCGAGCGCCATGCCGATGGAAGCCAGTTCATCCTCTGCCTGCACGATGGCATAGGTGGCCTTGCCGGTTTCCGGTTCGACGCGGAATCGCCGCATGTATCCGATCAGCGTTTCCACCAGCGAAGAGGAAGGCGTGATGGGGTACCAGGTGACCACGGTAACGCCGGCGAACATGGCGCCCAGGGCGCACGCGGCGTTGCCATCGATGATGATCTTGCCGGCGGTCGCATTCATGCGCTCCACTCGGCAGGGATCGGCCTTGGTGAGAGTCTTCGAAGCGTAGTCGAAGCCGGCCTGCGCGGCGCCCCAGTTGAGCTCGGCAGCCTTCGCCTTGCGCTTGCCGAACTGCTTCACCAGCGCGCGGTGCACTTCGTCCATTTCGATCGCGAGCAGCCACGCCACCACGCCGTCGTAGATCATGTTGCGCACCAGCTTGCGCAGCTTGGCTTCGGGACACACCGGCGCCACCAGCTTGTCGAACGGCACGGGGTAGAAATGCAAATCGCCGCGCAATTCGCCGAGCTTGAGTGGCTCGTCATAGACCACCGCCGAGCCGGCGTCGAGCTTCATGACGTCCTCGCGCGCGGTTTCCGGGTTCATCGCCACCAGGAAATCGATCTCCTTGCGCCGGCCGATATAGCCGTGTTTGCTGGCGCGGATGGTGAACCAGGTGGGCAGCCCGGCGATGTTCGACGGGAACATGTTCTTGCCCGAAACCGGAATGCCCATCTGAAACATGGCGCGCATCAGAACCGTGTTGGCGGTCTGGCTGCCGCTCCCGTTGACGGTGGCGACCTGGAGGCTGAAATCGTTAACGACCGAGCGGCCGGCGTTGGCGGACAGGGGCTCCGTCGGCGAAACTTCTAGCGTGGACATTGGTGAGGATGATCCCTTCTGCAAGGGTAGATAACCCAGTACACTCTGCTACCTAGATTATATGTCTATCCCGCCGCTGGTGGGTGAGCTTTGATCCGCGAAGAACCGGCGGCAAGAGACCGCTGGCGCTACGAAGAAACACGACGCCAGCGGTAGCGCTGGCGGTCTTTGTTCTTTGCCGCCGGTTCCTTTTCAGCCGCGGATTGGCCGAGGAGGAGCGTGCGGCTTTCACGCCGGCCCCTGTAACCGTTTGCGAACTTCCACCCAGGCTGGGAATACTTCCGGATTCTCCAGCCATACAAGCATCCACTGGGCCATCTCCTCTTTTGCGGCCCGTTTCTCAGGGCTGGTGCGCGGGTTGCGCGCAGCGAATTTGGCGCGATCTCTAGCGGCGATTACCTGGCGGCGGACGTAGCGGGCGCGCTCGCGGTCCCCAACGGCTTGGGCGGCGAGATAGACTTCCAGCATCTCGCGCAAGGAGCCTTCCAATTCTTCGAAGGTGTGTTGGCAGACGCCGGCCCACGGCTGGTCGAAGGGGATTTGGGAGGCCTGCAGCAGGGCGCGCAGGTAGCTATCGGAGACGGGCGCAAGGTGAGCGCGCGCCTCAAGCCAGACATCCTCCGTGATGCGCGCGGGCTCCCGGCTTGCCAGGTAATCCACCAGCCGCCGTTTGGTGCTCGTGGCGCACGCACTCGTGCGTGCCGCGTCGAGACTCTTCTCGACGCGTCTTCGCGCCAGCGGGTCCGCCCCGTCGCTACTTTTTCTTGGCACGGCGGTACTGGGTGACGGCAGCCTGATGGGCCGTCATGGTGCTGGAGAACTGGTGCGCGCCGGAACCATCGGGACGTAGCACGAAGTAGAGAGCATCGGTATCGGCCGGCTCCAGCACGGCGCGAATGGCATCCATACCGGGATTGGCGATCGGGCCAGGCGGCAAGCCGGCATGGCGGTACGTGTTGTACGGGTTGCCGCTTTCGAGATCGGAGCGGTGGATCGCGCCGCGGTAGCGTTCCTCCACCAGCGCGGCGTAGATGGTGGACGGGTCGCAATCGAGCGCCATTCCCAGGCGCAGCGGTTGGCGAACACGGCGGCCACGCGCGGCCTCTCGGCAGGCAGCTTGCTTTCTTTTTCGACCAGCGACGCCACGGTTACGATGCGATGCACGGCCCGGTGCCTCCCAGGCTGCGCCAGGCGTCGCGGAAGCGCGCGGTCATCATGCGGCACAGCGCGGCCGGCTTGGTGTGGCGGCCCAGCTTGTACGTGCTCGGAAACAGGTAGCCCTCGAGAGTGGGCGCATCGGGATCGATGTCGCGAACGAGCGACGGATCGTGCGCCGCATCCAGGAATTTGGGGCGCGGGGAAAAGTCCCAGATTCGCGGCGGCGGCGGCGATGTCGAACATGTTCTTGCCCTCCGGCACCACCAGCGTGTAATAGAACGCGTCGCCGCGCGCAATCCGGTCGAAGACTTCCACTGGCGATGCCGGCCGATTGAATCGGTATTCGCCGGCGCGGAGCACACGCGTGGGCGCCAGCGCTCTGGCCAACAGAAAATCCCACCGGCTGCGGACCACGCCCGCCTTGGCGAGAGCCGCGGCCAGCGCCCGCGAGCCGGTGCCGCGCGGAAACTCGACGAAGGTCTCCGCCCCGAACGCCTGGTAAGGCCGCGTGAGCCGCCAGCCGCACCAGCCGGCGAACGACCACGCCGGCCAGTATCGCCAACCCGAGACGACGCGCGAGTTTCATAACGAATCGAGGTAGCTCTGCAACAGGATCACGGCGGAAAGCCGGTCCACCGCGGCGGCGCGCTTCTGGATGCTGATGCCGCTCGCACGCAGCACGCGGCCGGCTTCCACGCTGGTCAGCCGCTCGTCCCACAGCGTCACCGGCAGGCCCGTGCGCCGCTCCAGCGCGCCCGCGAATTCGCGCACCCACGCCGATTGGCGGCCTTCGTTGCCGCCCATGTTGATGGGATTGCCCATCAGGAACAAGCCGACCTCGCGATCGCGCGCCAGCCGCTCCAGCGCATCCAGGTCGGCGCGCTTGTTGGTGCGCTCGATGTTCGGCAAGGCCCTGCGCGGTCACGCCCAGCGGATCGCTGATGGCGAGGCCGATGCGCCGCTTGCCGAGATCGAGCGCCAGAATGCGCGAATTCGGTCCAGTCAATTCCATTACATTATAGACGCGTGCGCGTGCCAGATCCGCGCGCGCGTGCTACATTCGAGACAAAAGGTCGGTTTCGCACCGTGGCGCTGATCACTCAGTCCGGCACCGCCGCCAGCGCGGCCAAAGCCGCACAGGATGCCCGCCAGTTCGCCATGCCCGTGGTGGCGATCGGCGTGATCATCGCGGTCCTGTATTATGGCCGCGTCTTCTTCATCACCTCGATCGTGGCGGTCGTCATCGCTTTCATTCTGGAACCCTTCGTGGTGCTGCTGACGCGCATTCGCTTTCCGCGTCCGCTGGCCAGCTTTGTGGTGTGCACGGTGGCGCTGCTGTTTCTGTGGGTGGTGGGTGCGGGGGCTTACGCGCAATTGGCGGTGCTGATGGGCGACCTGCCGCGCTATGGCGAGCGCATCGGCCAGATCGTGGAAGGCGTGCAGCACAAGGTCGACGACGCCGAACAGCAGACGTGGCGCCTGCTGGCTCCCAGCAAACAGCCCCCGCCGCAGCCACAGCAGCCGGCGCATGGCGGCAAACGCTCCAGGACGCAGCCGCCGGCCGCAGCCCAGCCCGCCGTGATTCCGGAAGTGCGCATTCACGAAGAGCGAACGCCGGTAGCCGATTTTGTATCCGCCAACATAGGCTCTTTTTACCAGATCCTGCTGACGGTTTCCTTCGTGCCGTTTCTGGTTTACTTCATGCTGAGCTGGCACGACCATATCAACCGCAGCTTTTTGCAGTTTTTCCATGGCGAAGACCGCCTCGTGGCCGCGCGCAGCCTTGAGGGCGTGGCCGGAATGGTGCGTGCCTTCGTGGTAGGTAACTTCGTGCTGGGTTTATTGCTGGCCGTGGCGAGCTCGACCGTGTTCTGGATCATGCGGCTGCCGTATCCCATGCTGGTAGGGCCGCTGAGCGGATTCCTGAGCCTGGTGCCCTACGTGGGACTGCCGCTCGCCATGGTGCCGCCGCTGTTTTCGGCGCTGGCGATCAACCGCGTTCCGGTGTACGCCGGCGTGATCGGCGTGACGGGAGCTCTGCACCTGGTGGCGCTGAACCTGCTATACCCGAAAGTGGTGGGCTCACGCGTCCATCTCAACCCGCTGGTTGTGACGTTTTCGCTGATGTTATGGGGTTTTCTGTGGGATGCGCCGGGCCTGCTGCTGGCGATTCCTATGACTGCCGCGATCAAGGCCGTGTGCGACAACGTCAAAGGCCTGCGGCCGATCGGCAAATTCCTCGGCGATTAATCCAATGATGGAGAAAGGTTCGGTCTGATCCCCATGTGCTCGCGTTTTCTGCTTGTTTCCCTGCTCGCGCCGCTGTTGGCGCTCGCAGCCGACCCCGCCGCGCCCAGCTCCGGCCCCGACTCGAATGCGATCGACCCATCGGCGAATCCGTGCGTCGATTTCTATCAATATGCCTGCGGCAAGTGGATTGCACAGCATCCGCTTCCGCCCGACCGCTCGCGCTACGCGCGCTTCACCGAGGTGAGCGAGCGCAACGAGAAAGTGCTGCTCGAGATTCTCGAAGCGGCAGCGGTGGTGAAGCCCGGTCGCAGCGCCGCGGAGCAGAAGATCGGCGATGCGTTCGCCAGTTGCATGGATACCGCGACCATCAACCGGAAAGGCATCGCGCCGCTGAAGCCCGAGCTCGAACGGATCGGCGCCGTCTCGAGCCACGCCGAGCTCTTCGACGAAACGGTGCGCCTGCATCGGCTGGGGGCCGGCGTATTCTTCGTGTTCGACTCGCAAGCGGACTTCAAGAACTCGAACCGGACCATCGCCAACATTCAGCAGGGCGGACTTTCGCTTCCCGACCGCGAATACTATTTGAAGACCGATCCGAAATCGGTGGAAATCCGCCAGCACTACGTGGAACACGTCGCCAAGATGCTGGAACTGGCGGGCGAGCCGGCCGAAGCGGCCAAGGCCCACGCTCAAATGGTGTTGGACATGGAGGCCATACTGGCGAAGAACTCAACCGACCGCGTCAGCATGCGCGACCCGCTCAAGCGTTATCACATGATGACGCGGGCGGAGCTGACGGAGCTGGTACCCTTTGATTGGGACGGCTATTTCAAAGCCATGGGCGCACCGGCTTTCGACTCGCTCAATGTCAGCAATCCGGATTTCCTGAAAGGCATGGCGGGCGGCATCGTCGACCAGCCGATGGAGGCCTTCCGCGCGTACCTGACTTTTCACCTATTGCGGCGGTTCGCCGACCTTCTTCCCGAGGCGTTTGAGAAAGAAAACTTCGATTTCTGGGAGCGGTACCTGACCGGCGCCCGCGAGCCGCGCCCGCGCCAGTTCCGCTGTGTGCAAGCGGTGGACCGCGGCTTGGGCGATCTGCTGGGCCAGAAGTATATCGAGGCCGCTTTCGGCCCCGAGGCCAAACGGCAGATCACCGACCTCGTCAACCAGCTCGACAAGGCCTTGGGGCAGGACATCCAAACGCTGGCGTGGATGACGGAAGATACCAGGAAGGCCGCGCTGGCCAAACTGGCCGCCATCACCAACAATGTGGGTTACCCCAGGAAGTGGCGCGACTACAGCGCGGTGAGCATTTCGCGCGACGACTATCTGGGCAATGGCATGCGCGCTGCAGAGGCTGCGCGCCAACGAAATCTCGACAAGATCGGCAAGCCCACCGACAAGACCGAATGGAACATGACCACACCCACGGTGAACGCTTTCTATGCTCCTCCGTTCAACAGCATCAACTTTCCCGCCGGCATCCTGCAGCCGCCGTTCTTCGATCCGCGGCGCGACATGGCCATGAACTACGGCGCCATCGGCTCGGTGATCGGCCATGAGATGACGCACGGGTTCGATGACCAGGGCCGCAAGTTCGATGGCGATGGCAATCTGCGCGACTGGTGGACGCCGGCCGACGGCGCCGCGTTCGAAAAGCGCGCGGCCTGCATCGCCGACGAATATTCCGCCTTCACCGCCGTCGACGACGTGAAGCTGAACGGTAAGCTGACGCTGGGCGAGAACACCGCCGATAACGGCGGAGTGCGCGTCGCCTACATGGCCATGGAAAACGCGCTGGACGGCAAGCGCGCCACCATCGACGGATACACGCCCGAACAGCGTTTCTTCCTGGGTTTCGCGCAGGTATGGTGCCAGAATCAGGCCCCGCAGGAGTCGCGTCAGCGGGCATTCACCGATCCCCATGCCCCCGGCCGCTTCCGTGTCATCGGAACCCTAGGGAACATGCCCGAGTTCCAGAAAGCGTTCTCGTGCCAAGCCGATCAGCCGATGGTCAGCGCCAATGCGTGTCGGGTGTGGTAAAGGCTGCGGGCGGGAGTACAAGGATACTGTCGGGAAATAGCCAACGTATCGCGGCAACCGCTCACTAACGGTCGCGGCTCTGAACGCACCGGAGCCACGACCGTTTGGGAGCGGTTGTGAAGGTCGTCACTAACGATTCCTAACTAAGCGAGGCGGCGGGACCTACCCCAGTTTCACTTCGACCTTAACTTCGGTGATGCCCGCTGCTGGCGGTGGAACGATCGTTCCCTGAATCGGTTTCCCATCCACCGACAGGCTTACGCTGTTACCCTTACCAGCACGCCGCACTGTAATGCGGTACGTGACGCCGCGGAATTTCCTCACGGCTTCGAAGCCTTGCCAGCGTTCCGGAACCACGGGCGCGATGCGGAGGCCATCATATTCCGGCCGGATCCCGAGGATCCATTGCGTGATGGCATAGTAATTCCAAGCTGCCGTGCCGGTCAGCCAGGAGTTCTTGGCTTCCCCATGCGTGGGAGCGTCGCGGCCGGCGATCATCTGCGCGTACACGTACGGTTCGCAGCGGTGCACGTCGCTGATTGGCTCGCGCGCCGACGGGTTGATGCGCGAGTAGTAATCGTGCGCGCTGTCGCCGTCGCCGGCCATCGCTTCGGCGATGATCACCCACGGATTATTGTGGCAGAAGATCCCGGCATTTTCCTTGTAGCCGGGCGGGTAGGAGGAAATCTCGCCGAGATTGAGGTAATAACGGGAATACGCCGGCTGCTGCAACACGATGCCGTGCGGCGTGGCGAGGTGTTTTCGCACCGAATCGAGCGCCAGTCGCGCCCGCCCGTCATCCAGGCCGATCCCCGCGAGCACGCAAAAGCCCTGCGTCTCGATGAAGATCTTGCCTTCCGCGCACTCCTTGGAACCGATTTTCTGGCCCGAATCGTCGTAGGCGCGAACGAACCATTCGCCGTCCCAGCCGTGTTGGCGTACGGTCTCTTCCATTCGCGCGCCTTCGGCCAGGCACTTCTTTGCCTCTTCAGGTAGGCCGCGCCGCTGCGCAATCGCCGCGATTTCTTTGGAAGCCAGCACGAAGAGGCCGGCGATGAAAACCGATTCGGCTACCTTGCCTTCTTTGTTCGTGGTGGTCTGGAACGATTGGCCGGGGGTATCGGAAAAGCAGTTCAGGTTGAGGCAGTCGTTCCAATCGGCGCGGCCGATCAGCGGCAGGCCGTGCGGCCCCAGCCTCTCGAGCGTGTAGTTGAAGCTGCGCCGCAGGTGCTCATACAGCGGTTGCGCGCTGCCCGGCTGGTTGTCGAATTCAACCGGCTCGTCCAGAATGCTCCAGTCGCCCGTTTCTCTCAGGTAGGCCGCGACGCCGATGATCAGCCAGTGCGGATCGTCGTTGAAATTGCCGCCGATATCGTTGTTCCCCTTCTTGGTCAGCGGCTGGTATTGGTGATAGGCGCCGCCGGTGGGAAGCTGCGTGGCCGCCAGGTCCAGGATGCGTTCGCGGGCGCGCTCCGGCACCATCTGCACAAAACCGAGCAGATCCTGGTTGGAATCGCGGAAGCCCAGGCCGCGGCCAATGCCCGATTCGTAAAACGACGCTGACCGCGACATGTTGAACGTGGCCATGCACTGGTACGCGTTCCACACGTTCACCATGCGGTCGGTGTGAATGTCCGGCGAGGTCACCTGGTAGACGCCCAGCAAGCCATCCCAGTAAGCGCGGAGCTTGTCGAACGCGGCATCCACGTTGGCCAGGTCGCGGTAACGCGCAATCACCGGTTTCACGGTTTTCTTGTTGACCGTCTGCGACTCCGGCGGATCGAACTTTTGGTCTTTCGCGTTTTCGTGATAGCCCAAGACAAAAACAATCTGGTGCGTTTCTCCCGGCTGGAGTACAAGCTTCACATGGTGGCTGCCGATGGGCGACCAGCCATGTGCGTGGGAGTTGGACGACTTACCCCGCTCCACCGCGGCCGGCTTGTCCCAGCCCCGCCATGGCCCCAGGAAAGCCTCGCGCTGCGTATCGAAGCCGCTCAAAGGATCCGAGCAGGCAAACCAGGCGAAATGATCGCGGCGTTCCCGGTACTCGGTCTTGTGATAGATGACTTCGTCTTCAATCTCCACCTGGCCGATGCTGAAATTGCGCTGGAAGTTGGTGGCGTCGTCCTGGGCATCCCAGAGGCAGAACTCGACCAGAGAGAAAGCCGAAATCGCGGCTGGCGTCAGCCGGTCGTTCCGCAAAGTCAGTTGCCAGATTTCGAGCGTTTCATCGAGCGGCACAAAGTAGCGCGTGCTGGCCGAAATGCCGCGGTACTTCGAGCAGATGGTCGAGTAACCCATGCCGTGACGGCAGGTGTACTCCTCCAGATCGCGGCAGGTGGGCATCCAGGATGGCGACCAGTAATCCCCGCTTTCGTCATCGCGCAGGTAGATGTAACGCCCGCCATCATCGAACGGCACGTTGTTGTACCGCCCCCGGGTGATGCGGCGCAAGCGCGCATCGCGATAAAAGGAGTAACCGCCCGCCGTATTGGAAATAATGCCGAAGTAAGCCTGGCATCCCAGATAGTTGATCCAAGGCAGTGGTGTATCTGGCTGAGTAATTACGTATTCCCGGTTCTGATCGTCAAAATAGCCGTATCGCATGACAACGTCTCCAATGAAATTAGGAAATCCTTCGCTTCAAAACATGAACGGGTTGGGCGGTGCCCGGCCCTATCTCAGGCGCTCGATCATCTCAAAACATACCCGGCTGTTGTGGTACGGGCATTTCCACGGTCCCACCAGGCATGCGTCTCCATCTTCTCTCTCCGTGTATGGCGTACCGCCGGGTCTTAACTTCGCGTGCCACTCACCGTGAACCCTATCGACGATTCTCTCTTCGATGTATTCCCAAACTCGATAAGCTTCGTCGGCAAAGCGCTGCTCTCCCGAGATCTGGTACGCATTGTAGAAACCCACCACCGCTTCGGCCTGCGCCCACCAGTGCTTGTTGGGATCGATCATCTCACCGGCGGAGTTAGCCTCGTAGAACAGGCTGCCATCCTGATCCAGCCCTTCCTCGTAAACGGTCTGCGCCATGGTGACAGCGAGTGTTCGCGCGCGTTCGATCAGCGCCGGGTCGCCCAGCACCTCGGCGGCTTCCAATATCAGCCAGCTACCCTCGATATCGTGACCGAACGAAACGTGATCGTTGAGAGAGTTCCACTGGTCGTCGAAGAACAATTTGAAATGGCCGGTTGAGTTACTCACGATCCGGTCCATGGTTACTTCGAGCAGCTCCTTATGTTTCGCCTGTAACTCGGGGTCCTTCCACACGCGCAGCAGGTTCGTGTAAGCCTCCATCACGTGTAGGTGCGTGTTCATGGATTTGGGGCTGTTCAGGTCTTTCTCGCTCAGGCGCGTATCCGCGAGCGCGCTCCAGTCGCGGCCGCGCGCTTCCAAATAGCCTCTCCAAACGGGATCGTAACTATGATCTTCGATTAAGTGGAAAAGCCGCTGCGCCAGTTCCAGGCTCTCCGGCTTGCCGGTGGCGCGGAAGTACTCCGCCATACCGTAAGCCCCAAAGGCCTGCGCGTAGATCTGCTTGCGGTCCGACAGCGGGTTGCCCTTGTAATCGAGCATCCAATAGACGCCGCCATTCTCCGCGTCCCAGAACTTCTTGACGATGTAGTCGTAGGCCCAGTCCGCCATCTCGCGGTATTGGGCGCCATAGAACCGGCACGCCGCGGAGTAAGTCCAGAGAATCCGCGCGTTAATGACCGCGGCGCGCGGAGCTTCTTTCTCTACCCGCAGATCGCAACTGACCGTCCCATAAAAGCCGCCGTTTTCCCGATCCACCGTGTGGCGCATCCAAAACGGCAGGATGTTGCCGAGTAACTCTTTCTCGATCCGCGCGCTCCAGGCCTTCCTGTTATCGGGAGTCATAGTGGCGTTTGTCATCCTCACGCGAGCCGCTTACGGCTTGAGAAGCCGCTGGTTCTTATCGATCAGTGCGATCCGCTGTTGGACGCAGGCGGCGGTCCGCAACGGGTCGGGCGGGGTATTCAGCACGTAGTCGAGCAGGCGTTCGACGGTGGTCGAGGCGACGTAGGTGCGCGTGTCGGAGGCTCCGTAGTAGATCAGAACCTCGCCGCCGCGGCGCACCCAGCCATTCGAGAAAGCCACATTCGACACGTCGCCGATCCGCTCTTCGCCTTCCGGCGCCAGGAAGTAGCCGCCGGGCTTGGCAATCACTTTGTAAGGAACCTTCAGGTCGCACAAGAAACAGTAAAGGACATAACGCAGGCCAGCCGCGGTATTGCGCACGCCGTGAGCCAGGTGCAGCCAGCCCTTCTCGGTCTTCAGCGGGGCTGGGCCGAGCCCGTTCTTGACTTCCGTGATGGTGTGATATTCCCGCTGATCGAGGATCGTTTCCTCCTCAATCGCGGCGTGCTCCATGTTCGACGCCAGTCCCCAGCCGATGCCGCCGCCACGTCCCGCTTCGATGAAACTGTCCTGCGGGCGCGTGTAGAATGCGTATCTGCCATCGACGAACTCGGGGTGCAGCACGCAATTCCGCTGCTGTGCGGAGGAAGTCCGCAGGTCGTCCAACCGCTCCCAGGTCTTCAAATCGTGCGTGCGCGCGATGCCGCATTGGGCAAGCGCGGAAGACAGGTCGCCGGGAGGCGCCGCCGGATCCTTGCGCTCCGCGCAAAACAGCCCGTAGATCCAGCCGTCTTCGTGTGCCGTCAGCCGCATATCGTAGACGTTGGTCTCCGGGTCGGCCGTTTCCGGCATCACCACCGGGTAATCCCAGAAGCGGAAGCCATCGATGCCGTTGGCGCTCTCGGCGACGGCGAAGAACGACTTGCGGTCCACGCCTTCCACGCGCGCCATCAATACCACGCCGTCTCGCCACTCCATGGCGCCGACGTTGAAGGCCGCGTTGATGCCGAGCCGCTCCATCAGAAACGGATTGGCCGCTGGATCCAGATCATAACGCCACAACACCGGCGTGTGGGCCGCCGTCAGCACCGGATACCGGTAACGATGAAAGCATCCATTCGATTCGAGCCATCGCTCGTTCGGGCGCTCGATCAGCCGCTCATGCGCCGCCAGCAGCCGGTCCTGTTCCGCGAGAAACTCTTGGTTGGTCATATAGTTGGTTGGATGACTCCCGCCGGGAATTCCGCAGCGGACCCCAGGAGGACTAACCATGATAGCTCGCCGCACACCGGTTTCCATGGGCCGCAGCCGCCGGGGAGCCGGAGATAAACAGGCAATTCCCTTTGTCGCAAAAAGTACTTGAAGAATTGCCCAAGCGGCGGTACTCTGGAAGAGCATGGCGACTCCCAGGCCGCAGCCGATGGAACTGCACGCCCACGCGATGGACAACTTGCGGTATATCCGCGAGACCATCGAGCGGGCTGGTTCTTTCACGGCAGTGCCGGGACTCGGCGGAGTTCTGATGGGTTCCACGGCGCTGGCCGCCGCCTGGGCGGCCGGTCCGGCGGCTCGCGGCGCGCGGTGGGTTGCCGTGTGGATGGCGGAGGCGATTCTGGCGGCGGCGATTGGCGTGGCCGGCGCCGCGTGGAAGTCGCACCGTGCCAGGCTGTCGCTGCTCTCGGGGCCAGGACGAAAATTCGCCGCCGCTTTTACTCCGGCCATGGCGGCTGGCGCGCTGTTGACGGCCGTGCTCTTCCAGCATGGAATGACGGCCCTGCTGCCGGGGCTTTGGTTGCTGCTCTATGGTTCGGCCATCGTTTCCGGCGGATCGGCCTCGGTCCGGGTGGTGCCGTTGATGGGGTTCTGTTTCATGGCCGCCGGCGCGGCGGCGCTCGTAGAGCCCGCGATGGGCTGCGTGCTGCTTGCAGCCGGTTTCGCCGGGCTGCACATTCTGTTCGGCACAATTATCGCGGTGAAATATGGCGGCTAGAGAAAGCTCACTCAAGAAAGAACGCGAAAAACGGCCGGCGGCAGGCCCGGTGGCCGCGCCGTCCGCAAGTGCGCACAAGCTCGACCGGCTGGTGCATGAACGCCTGCGCCTGGGCATCCTGAGCGCGCTGGCGGTCAACGAATCGCTCACCTTCAATGAATTGAAGCGGCTGCTTGACTCGACGGACGGTAACCTGAGCGTCCACGCCCGCAAGCTTGAGGAAGCCGGATACGTGGGCTGCGCCAAATCCTTCGCCAACCGCATGCCCAAGACCGAATACCGGCTGACGGCGGCGGGGCGGCGGGCGCTCGAACGCTATCTCGATCACATGGAAGCGCTGATCCAGGCCACGCGCGACAAATGAGGGTCTTTTTTTATGTCTGTATACTTTGAATCACAAAGTACTCTACATGCAGCGATTATTATGGATGGCAACGGCCGCTGGGCGCTGGCCCGCGGCCTGCCCAGAGCCGCCGGCCACCGCGCCGGCGTGGAAGCCGCGCGCCGGGTGGTCGACGCAGCCCCCGGGCACGGCATCGGCGTTCTGACGCTATTCGCCTTTTCGAGCGACAACTGGCGCCGTGAGCCAGCGGAAGTTACCGCGCTGATGCGTTTGCTCGCGTGGTACCTGGAGAGCCAGACGGCGGGTGCGATCGCGGCGGGCGTGCGGGTGGAAGCGATCGGGCGGCGGGACCGTCTGCCCGAATCGCTGGCCGCGGCCATCGCCGCCACCGAAGCGGCTACCGCGTGCGGCACCAAGCTCCGGCTGCGCGTGGCGCTCGACTATTCCGGCCGCGACGCCATCCTGGCTGCCGCCGGTGGCGCGAGCGAGCTTTCCCGCGCGGGAATCGATCGTCGATTGGGGCCGCCGGTGGACCTGCTGATCCGTACCGGCGGCGAGCGGCGCCTGAGCGATTTCCTGCTCTGGGAAAGCGCCTATGCCGAGTTGGTGTTTTCGCGCGTCCTCTGGCCGGATTTCGGCGCTGTCGAGCTGGCGGCGGCAGTGCGCGATTTCCGCTCTCGCGACCGCCGCTTCGGCGGCGTCCCGCAGACAGCGGTCCGCTGTTCGTCCGGCTGGCTGGATTGAAGCAGTAGGAGTTCGCCTTGCGTCGTCAAGATGTAGTCCTCGAGAGAAGCATGATAGGCCACGAAAGGCGATGGCCTGTCCTAGGTTTGATTGAACGGGCACGTAGAAACGCCGCGCTTACTCGCCCACCACGGCATCCAGTTCGCCCCTTGCCAGGCGCACGTGAATGCGGGAAGCGGGCGGAGCGGCGGCGGCATCCTTGACGATTCCCGACTGGTTGGAGACGATGGCGTAGCCGCGCTCCAGAACCTTGAGCGGGCTGAGCGCGTCGAGTTGGGTGTTTAGCTGGTCGAAGGCGCTGCGGCGCTGCGCCAGGCGCCGGCGGATGGACTCCACGGAAAGTGACTGTGCAGCCTCAAGGCGGCGCCGGCCCGCGGCCAGCCGGGGCCGCACATCGAAACGCCGCAACCGCGTCTCGAGCGCACGGCTGGAGCGTTCGCGCGCATCGAAGAAGAAGCGCAAGCGTTCCCGCAGGCGATATTCCTGCTCATCGACGCGTTGCAGGGCGCGGCCCACGCGACGATGCAGGATGCCGAGCGCGCGGTCCACGCCCTGCTGGCGCAAGCGGCGGTCGAGCATCGCCAGCCGGTAGCGCACGGCTTGCAGGGCTTTGCCTTCGGCGGCGGCGATGCGGTCGTACCACCGAGTCGCGCGTGGGGACCACCAGCTCGGCGGCGGCCGATGGGGTGGGCGCGCGCAGATCGGCCACGAAATCGGCGATGGTGACATCGGTTTCGTGGCCCACCGCCGAGACCACCGGCACCGAACAGGCGGCGATGGAGCGCGCCACGGCTTCTTCGTTGAACGTCCAAAGGTCTTCGAGCGAACCGCCGCCGCGGCCCACGATCACCACGTCCGCCCATCCGCTGCGGCTGAAATATTCGATGCCGCGGCAGACCTCCTCCACCGATCCTGCGCCCTGCACCAGCGCCGGAAAGAGGCGGATGGCGAGGCCGGGGAAGCGGCGCGAGAGAATGTGGATCATGTCGGCGATGGCCGCGCCGCGGGGCGAAGTGACGATGCCGATGCGGCGTGGAAACCGCGGCAGCCGGCGCTTCCGCTCCGCCGCGAACAGCCCTTCGGCGGCGAGCTTCTTCTTGAGCTGCTCGAAGGCCAGTTGCAATGCGCCCAGCCCCTGCGGCTCCAGCAGTTCCACCTGCAACTGGTATTCGCCGCGGACCTCATAGACGTCGATTCGGCCGCGCGCCAGCACCGCCAGGCCATCGGCCGGCTTGAACTTCCAATAGCGGTGCGCCGAGCGGAACGCCACGCACCTGAGCTGCGCGTCGCGCTCCTTGAGGGTGAAGTAATAGTGGCCGCTCGAGGCCAGCTTGAGCCCGGAGATCTCGCCCGAAACCCAAATGTCGCGGAACTCGTCGTCGAGGATGGCGCGAATGGCGGCATTGAGCTCGCTCACCGAGAAGATGCGGCGCTCCGGCGTCAGGTCGAATTCGAGCGCGAATTGCTCCACCGAGCCATGGTAACGCGGACGGTCGCAAAACGAGACGCCGTTTCCCAGGAACGGACAGGGGAGGAGCGGAAGGCAGGAGTCAGAAGTCAGGAGTCAGAAGACGGAAGTGGCACGCGTTCTGGTGCTTATTCTGACTCCTGACTCCTGTCTTCTGACTTCTGCTTGCTTCGGCCCGCCACATGCTCAACCACTCGGTCGAGGAGGTGTCTCATGGCCCGGAAAGAACGCATTCAGGAACCGATCGCCGGTCTGGTTCGGCCGGAGTATCTCGAGGAGCGTATCAAGGCGGGATGGCGGCTGGTGGGGCTGGAGTGGGAACGCGACGCGGCGGAAGCCGCGCCTCCGAAACCGCATGGCTGGGTGGAGGAAATCCCTTACGGCCTGCAGGTTTCCGACGATTGCACGCAACTGGTGGGCAACCCCGCCGAGGTCGAAATCATCGTGCTGGCGCTCGATATGATTGTGGAGGACTGCCCCCTGTCGCGCGTCGCCGATGAGCTGAACCGGCGCGGTTACCACACGCGCCGCGCCGAACACTGGACGCCGACCGCTCTATTCAACCTGTTGCCGCGGATGATCGCCGTCGGTCCACGCGTCTTCAACAGCGAAGAGTGGATGACGCGACGAGAGCGCTTGCCGAAAGTGGTGTAAGGGCAGCAGATACACCGCTCCCTCCGGTCACGGCTCTGAAGGGATCTCGAACGCATCGGAGCCGCGACCATAGGGAGCGGTCGGGATGCGGCGAATGACCGAGCGGCGAACCGTCGATCATCACATGCAGGGGACGGTTAGAAACTCTCGATTTGGTGCGCAGCGATCGGCCGCTGGACATAGGTTCAGCGGAATGGTCCGTTCGATGACGGTTCGCTGTCCTTTTCTGACCACGATGTCTTCCGCAATGAAATCGGTGTACCCATCCCGGTGTGCGGTTATGGTGTACCTGCCTGGTTCCTGAATCGCTAATTTGAAGTGTCCTTCTTTGTCGGTGCGAGTTGAAGCGGCAAGCCCGCCGCTCTTGGGGCCCGTCTCGGTGAGGAGCATGGGCCCGGTTGCAGCGATGAGTACATTCTCGGCGGGTTCCCACCCGAGCCCATTTTCAACGGGCCTGGGCCGCAGAACCTCCACTGTGCCGGCGATCTCGGAAGAGGCCGATTCGATCGGATCCTGCTTGGTCCTCGGCCCTTGGTCACAGTTCGGCAAGTCGAGCTTCATGACAACCTTTACGGTGGTCTCAGTATCACGAGCGACTTTGATTGCCTCGACGGTTGTCGTGGCGAATCCGGGGACCCTCGCCTCGATCGAGTATTCCCCTGGACGGAGATTCGGAAACCGGAACTCTCCCTTACCGCCCTCAATCCACGCTACTTCGCCATTGATACCGCGCAGACGCAAGTCCGCACCCCACACGCCAGCACCCAACGGGTCCACGACCGTTCCCGCCAGGCTTCCCACTTCTTGCGCCTGGGCCGCGGCGAGGAGAACAGCGCAGACAACGCATGCTCGCGAAAGAGACATACTCCACGCAAAGTGTATCGCCAGGCACGCCCGCGTGGAAGGCCGCGGGCCGGGCATGCCCGGCCCCTACCGGCCATAAAACGATTCAAACCCGCGGACCGTTGGCTTCCGTTCTGCCGGACAAGGGTTCCACCGCGCCCCCGCCGCAGACGGCAACGCCGGTTTGCGTGAGGGCGTTCAGGAAGCCGACCAGCAGGTTGTAGAACACCTGCTCGGTGAGCGGCTGGTTGCCCGGCAGGCGGAAGGTGACCGGCAATTCCTTGGCGATGCCGAGGCGCACCGCGTTGGTGTGGAGACGGCCGGAGCGGTCGCGTTTGTTGGCGACGCTGAGCGGCGTCTGCATCACGGCTCCGGTGCGGCCATCGACGTAAAACTGGCAGCGCGAAAACCAGCCGAGATTGGCGGGATGGCTGGCGTCGAACAGCAGCAGGGGCGCCTGGCGGCCGGGGGCGGTGAGATCGAGACTGATGGTTCGGGCGCCCTCGCGAGCACGGACTTCGAACCCCGCCTGCCGCGCGATGGTCGAGACCATCTCCGGCTGGAGTTCCATATAAATCAGCTTGTGCTGTCCGGCTTGCAATACCTGCATGGCGAAGGGACATTGTATCGCAGCCGGAAGCGCCGGTTCGGCTTTATTTGGTCGTTTCCTAAATGCGGCCTCGGATTCCTGGCGGCAAACGGCTGGCGCTGAGTTGGCCCGGGACGTGCCTTATTCCATTACACCGAGCCGGCACGATCGGCGTAAGTCATTGAAGCCGGCGAGGCTGGGAGGGGTCCCATGGTAAGCATTGAGAGCAGGATGGGCGATATGGCGCAGACTTATACCCCTGCGCGCGGGTATCATACTGGGGAAATTCGCGCAAGCTGGCAACCGCAAGGCACCGCGGTTCAGAGAGCCAGCTCGGTTTCGGCACCCCCCAAGAAACTCAGTTGTAAGACGTGTTCCGGCCAACGGTGCATCGGGTGCTGCCGCTTCTGAGCCAACGAGCGCAAGAACGATGTGGCCACGAACGAACATGAATGGGAAAAACTGAGTTCTGCTTATCCTGTTTTTTTGTTCGTGTTTATTCGTGTTTATTCGTGGCTTTCGATCCTAAGGCGAACCAGGCGCCTAGCAGCGCCAGCCATGAGCCCAGCAGCAGGCATGTGGCGGTGGGCACGCCGGCGCCGGCTGCAAAGCGGAAGCTGCTGAACACGTACCCTTTGAGCAGCATGGCCGCCACCACCAGGTTCCACAGGAAGAAGGGCGCAGCGACCGAGCCGCTGACCGCCAGCAGCAGCGCGATCAACCCGAACAGGGACGCGCCGAGCAGGATCCAGGCCAGGGTGCCGCCGCTCCACGGCAACATGTCGAGACGGAGTGACGCAGCGCCGGAACCGAGCGCCAGAGCGGATACCAACAACAGGAACAGCGCCAGCAAACCGTGGTACACATAGCTGAACGCGCGCAACAGGGTTTTGACGGCTCCCACGCTGGTAACCTCCGGCAAACGGAACGGCTATTCTAACGCATCCATGGCCGGCGCATTCGCGGGCATATTGGCCCGATCGGAACCCCGTGTTCCATGCGCTCAAGTTTTCAGCCATGCCATAGCTCGAATCCGAAACGCTTGCAAACCCAAATTCACTATTGTTTGACAGCCAGGAAACAATGGCCCCTATTGAGGGGGTGGAGTAGTGCGCGGCGATGCCGTCTTGCGCATCAAGCCAAGCGAGAAACAGCTCGAATATTCCGAGGCTGCTATTCGGAGGACGATACATGAGATGGACCAGGTTGGTGATCGCGGTCGGTGGGCCGATCGCGCTGTTATCGGTTGTCTCTACGCCGACGCACGCCGAATCTCCGCCCACCGCTTGCCACCTGCTTTCCCCAGCGGCAGTGGAGCACACCTTGCACGTTCCGGTGGGCTTCGGCAGCCCCCGGGTGAATTCCGAACTCGTTAACAGTTGCTTGTTTACTGCCAACAGAGGCGGTACCGTTTCGATTCTTCTTCGCCGCAAAGCTTCGGCGGACTGGATTGCGGAGCAAAGGCACAGAATGATGAGCCAGGGCAGTTTCCGGCCTGTCAGCGGTGTGGGAGACTCGGCCTTTGTGATGGACCACCGCGAGCACGGCGCCGCACTTTGCGTCTTCCTGGGAGATCACTATCTGCAAATCTCCGTATTCCGGCTAGGAGGCGCCGACACCGTACTTCCCGCGGCCGAGGAGTTAGCTCGGCAGGCTCTCACGGCTCTGACCAAGTCCACTCCTCCGGAAGCGGCACTCGCGTCGTCCGGCCGTGCCGGTCATTAGCGCGGTCTGCGGAACAGCGCGAGGACTGAGCCGTGTGAGCAAATGCTCCGCGCCACGACTCCTGTTCAAAAGCCTGGACTGTAGCCTCGACCTGGGGCACGGAAATCAGGGGACCGGATTACCCCAGTGCTGAGAGCGCGAATGCCGCCTGCTTCGGTGGCCGCCCGACTCACATTCGCGGGCATGTTGACCCTTCACTTTCAGACCGTTAGAATCGCAGTAGGGGTACTGTAGCAGCGCAGCATGAGTCAAACCGAGCCGCTCAAATCCCGGCATCGCGAAATCCTGAATGCGATCGTGCGGAATTACATCGAAACCGGCGAGCCGGTCGGGTCGCACAGCATTGCCAGGAGCCGCAACCAGAATCTGAGCCCGGCCTCGATTCGCAACGTGATGGCGGACCTGGCCGAGGAGGGTTTCCTGTCGCAGCCCCACACTTCCGCCGGCCGCGTGCCGACGGAAAAAGCCTTCCGCTTTTACGTGGGTTCGCTGGTGGCGGCGCGGCTGGCGCTGGCCGAAGCCGAGCATCTGCACGAGGAGTTCCGCACGTTGCCCACAGTGGCGGCGGGCGTGGAGCGGTCCAGCCAGATCCTGACCGAGTTGACGCGGAATGTGGGCATCGTCGCCGCCCTTCCGGCGCTGGCGCAGGAGCTGGACCAGATCGAGCTGCTGCCCCTGGCCGACCGCCGCGTGCTGATGATCCTGGTGACGCGCGACCAGATGGTGCGCAACCGCGTGGTGACGCTGGAGGATCCCATCCGGCCCGAGGAGTTGCTTTCGATCCGCAATTACGTCAACCGCAATTTCAGCGGCTGGCGGCTGGGCGATGCGCGCCGCGAGCTGCTGCGCCGCTTGCTCGAAGAGAGAGCGCTGTACAGCGAGGTGATGGGCAAGCTGCAAGTGCTGTGCAGCAAGGGGCTGCTGGATGTGGACACTTCGCCCGAAGTGCACATGGAGGGCGCCTCGAACCTGCTGGGCCTGGACCTGCACCTGACGCGGGAGAAGCTGCGCGAGCTGCTGCGGGCGCTCGAGGAAAAGCAGCGGCTGATCGACCTGCTGGATCGCTTCCTGGAGCTGCCGCCGGGCGAGCTGGAGGTGCGGGTGGGACTGGAAGAGGCGCATCCGGCGATGAAGGACCTGGCGCTGATCGGCATGACCGTGCGGCTGGCCAGCGGTTTGCCGGCCAAGGTCGCGGTGCTGGGCCCGATGCGCATGCGGTACGAGCGCGTGATGGCGGCCGTCATCCAGACCAGCCGGGCGCTCGAGAGCGCGCAGTTCTAAGGCCTGGTTCGACGAATCGCGGTGATCGAGGTGATTTCATGGCGGGCGCTAAGCATCACCACGGCGGACGCTGGCGCGGCTTTGGTAAGCTGAAAGCAGTGGATACTCCAAACCCCGAACCCGACATTGCCAACGTGTCCGAGGACCCTAATTTGCCGGTGGAGACCGCCGAGGGCCGGATTGCGGCCCTGACCGCGGAACGAGACCAACTGGCGGCCGCCAAAGCCGAGCTGGAGGACCGCATGCTCCGCGCCCGCGCTGAGTTTGACAACGCGCGCCGGCGGGGAGAGCGCGAGCGCTCCGACTTCCTGCAATTTGCGGCGATGGATTTGATCAAGGAACTGCTGCCCGTGGTGGACGATTTCGAACGCGCACTGAAAGTGGAAACCGCCGACCGCGATTACGCCAAGGGTATCGAGCTGATCTATCAGCGGCTGATCGAGACGCTCAAGAAAATCGGGTTGGAGCCGATTGATACCTCGGGGCAGACGGTTCGATCCGAACCTGCACCAGGCGGTCGACCGCGTGGAAACCGAAGAGGCGGAGGATATGGCGATTCTGAGCGAATACCAGCGCGGCTACAATTTTAAGGGCAAGCTCCTGCGGCCGGCCATGGTGAAAGTAGCGGTGCGGCCATAACCAATTCAAATCCAGTGTCCAAGCGAGATTATTACGAGATCCTCGGTCTCGGGCGGGATGCCGGGGAACAAGACATCAAGAGCGCTTACCGCAAGCTGGCGCTGAGATACCACCCCGACCGCAACCCGGACGATCCGGCCGCCGAGGACCGGTTCAAGGAAGCCTCCGAGGCGTACAGCGTTTTGAGCGACGCGCAGAAACGCGCGGCTTACGACCGCTTTGGCCACGCCGGTTTGCAGGGCGCGGGCAGCGGCGGTTTCGATCCCAGCCAGTTCTCCGATTTCAGCGACATCCTAGGCAACTTCTTCGGTTTCGGCGACCTGTTTGGCGGAGGCGGTGGCCGGCGGTCGCGGGCGCAACGCGGCGAAGACGTGCGCTACGATCTGGAAATTGCGTTCGAAGAAGCGCTGTTCGGCATGAGCGCCGATATCCAGGTGCCGCGCATGGAGGCCTGCGAACACTGCAAGGGATCGGGCGCGGAGCCCGGCAGCGGTCCCTCCACCTGCCCCACCTGCCACGGCCGCGGCGAAATTCTCTACCAGCAGGGCTTCCTCAGCGTACGCCGCACGTGCTCCACTTGCGGCGGCTCCGGCCAGATTATCCGCAACGCCTGCCAGGAATGCCGTGGCCAGGGCTACCGGCAGGCGCAGCGCAAGCTGAAGATCAACATTCCCGCCGGCGTGGATGACGGCACGCGGCTGCGCCTGACCGGGGAAGGCCAGCCTGGCGCGCAGGGCGGCCCTCCGGGCGATCTGTACGTGTTTCTCAAGGTGCGCGAGCACGCCTTCTTCGAGCGCCACGAGCACGACCTGCACTGCACGGTGCCGCTCAACGTGGCGCAGGCCGCGCTGGGATGCGAAATCGACGTGCCCACGTTTGAAGGGCCGCAACGGCTGAAGATTCCCGAAGGCACGCAGAGCGGCGCGCAATTCAAGTTCCGCCACAAGGGAGTCGCGGTGTTGAACGGCGGCGGCCGCGGCGACCTGATCGTCCATATCGACGTGAAGGTGCCCACCCGCCTGAATCGCGACCAGCGCCGCCTGCTGGAGCTGTTGCGCGACAGTCTGCCGGTGAACAATGCGCCGTCGGAAAAAGGCCTCTTCGACAAGGTGAAGGATTACTTCGTGTAAGCGGTCGGGTATCTTTAGCTTGCCCCGTGTTTTGTTATACTGCCTCGCAGCATGGCCAAGACCACTTCCATTTACAGCGTGCATCCGAGCGTTGCGTTCGTGACGAACTGGCGGGAGAGCCTCAAAGAGAAGACCGGGCGGTCGCTCGGCGCGTGGCTAACACTGGTGAAGACATCCGGGCCGGCGGGCGAGAAGGAGCGCATCGCCTGGCTCAAGCAAGAGCACCGGCTGGGTACCAATTCGGCGGTCTGGATTGCGCAACGCGCCTCCGGCAAGGACGCGGACATGGACAGTCCCGAAGCCTATCTCAAGGCTGCGGAAAAATACGTGAATACCATGTTTCGCGGGCCGTATTCGCCGCTGCGGCCTCTGTACGACGAATTGCTGCGGCAGGGATTGAACCTGGGTGAGGACGTGAAGGCGTGTCCCTGCAAGACCATGGTGCCGCTGTACCGCAACCACGTTTTCGCGCAGATCAAGCCTGCCACGCGAACGCGCGTCGATTTCGGCTTCGTACTGGGCGCGCGCAAGGGCGGAGGCCGGCTGATCGAAACCGGCGGCTATGCGAAGAAGGACCGCATCACGCACCGCATCGGCATCGAGTCGCTTGACCAGATCGACGCCGAGGTTCAGCGATGGCTCAAGGTGGCGTACGACGAGGACGTGGACTGAGCGGACGTGCCTGGGATATCTCGTCTCGCGCCAGGGCCCGGCGCTTTCAAAGGACGCTATAATCTGGTTTAACCTTTTGGTGATGGAGCCCGCCACCAACCGTCTCGAGCCCGGCTCGGGAACGATAGCTCCTACGCGTACAGAGCTATGATTCCGCAGACGCCAGCCATTCAGCCCGAACCAAACGGGGCGGCCAACACTCCGGATTCCAGCGACCTATCCACGCGCATGCCGCTCCACTCACTGTTATCGCCTACCCTGGACCTGGCGGAGGAGGTGGCGGCGCAATACGACATCTCCGCGCTTTCCGGCCTGCTCAAAGGCACGCGGGCAACTGTGGAACAGGGCGAGATCAGCGTCGCCGTGCTGGGAAGGTTCAAGGCCGGCAAGAGCAGTTTCCTGAACCATTTTCTCGGGCGCAGCTTCCTGCCAGTCGGTGTCGTGCCGGTCACCGCCGCAGTCACGGTAATCCGCTATGGCGCCCACGAGGAGGTGCGCGTTCATCACCGGGATGGCCGCGATCCCGAAGTGCCGCTCGACCAGATTGACAGGTACATTTCCGAGAAGGAAAACCCGGAGAACGCCCAGGAAGTCGGCCTGATCACCGTGGAACTGCCGGAATTGTGGCGCTTTCGCGGGTTGCAGTTCGTCGATACGCCGGGCCTCGATAGCGCGCTTTCTCACAACACGGAAGCCTCGTTGGCGTGGCTGCCGCATGCGGGACTCGCCTTGGTTGCGGTCAGCGTCGATCCGCCTCTTTCCCAGCGCGATCTGGATCTGCTGAGGAGCCTTTACCAGTACACGCCGAAGGTCGCCGTTCTGCTCACCAAAGCAGACCTCCTCAGCGAAGAGGAGCTCCAGGAAGTCACCGAGTATGTGCTCGCACAGCTTTCCAGAAACTTCCCCGGAACGCCGCAGGTCTTCCTTTATTCGACGAAGCCCGGGTTTGAGCGCTTCCGTGAGGCGCTCCAAGCCGAACTTGCGGGGACACTGGAGCGCTTTGCCGAAGAGCGCGAATCCATCCTGATGCGGAAGATGGACACGCTGCTGCGCGAATTGAGCGACTACCTGGCGCTAAGTCTCAAGTCGGCCGAAATGCTGCAGTCGGAGCGCCAGGCGCTGAATCAGCAACTGCTCGGCGAAAAGGAAGCCCTCGACGATGTGAAATCGGTGATCCGGCTGCTGGTGCAAGATGGCTCGGCGGGAGCGAGGGATAAAGTCGGCCGGCGGCTCGAAACGTACCAGGTCGATCTGGAGCGCAAGCTGCTCGAAGCATTCGAGAGCGAATTCCCGAAATGGACCAAGAGCCTGGCTGTGATGCTTCGCTCGTTCGAAGACTGGTTGGAGAAAGCGCTGCGCGACGAGCTTACAGCGCTTTCCATCCACGAATGCGATTCGTTTCTGGAGCCCTGGCACACAGTCCGGAAGCAAACGTTACGCGCGCTGCAACAATTTCGCGATCGCCTGTCGGACAGCACCATGCGGGGGTTCGGCGTGCCGCTGCGAACGACGGAAACCGAAATCGATGCCGTGGCGCCCACCGCACCCAATATCAGAATCGGCCGGGTGTTCGACAGGAATTGGGAACTGCTGTCTCCCATTCTGCCGGTGTGGTCGATCGAGGCCGTGGTTCGCCGCCATTTCGCGCGCACTATCGCCTATCTGGTCGAACAGAATCTTAGCCGGCTCACCGCGCAGTGGGAAGAGAGCATCAATGGCGCGCTTTGGGGCATCGAGAAGGAAGCCAGGCGGCGCCTGGACGAATTGATGACCACGGTCGAACGGCTGGTGGGAAGCGGCAGTAAGAAACGGACGCCGCAACTTCGCGCCGACCTGGAGCGGATCGAAGCGGCGCGGCAATCGCTGTTTGCGGAGACCGCGGGTTGATGCGGTATCTTTTGGTGCTGGCTGGGGGCGGCACGGGAGCCCTGGCGCGGTACGTGGCGGCATCGGCCATCATGACGCGCTTTGGCGGGAAGTTCCCGCTGGGGACGCTGACCATCAACGTCACCGGCTCGTTCCTGATCGGCTTCCTGATGACCATGCTGACCGAACGATTCCAACTCGACCCGCAATGGCGGCTTTTGCTGGTGGTCGGATTTGTGGGCGGGTACACCACATTTTCGAGTTTCGAATGGGAGACGTTTACTGCGGTGCGGGACGGCGCCCTGTGGGCCGCGATGCTCAACATCGTTTCGAGCGTTGTGTTAGGCTACATGGCCGTCTGGCTCGGCGTGATGTTGGCCCGGCGTTAGCGGATGCGAGGAGTCGGTATGCTGCAGAAGGGCACGGCCAAGAAGGTCACGATCTTCGTCAATGAAGACACCCAGCACCACTTCGGTTCCCTGTGCGATTCCATCTTGACGTTCCTGCTGCACAAGGGAGTATCCGGCGCTACGGCTACGCGAGCCATGGCCGGCTTCGGCGCCCACCAGGTGATGCACACGACGAAGATCGAGGTACTCACCGAGCACCTGCCGATTCGCATCGAGTTCATCGAGACCGCTGAGAAAGTCGATGAGCTCATGCCGACTCTATACGACATGGTTACCGACGGCGTGATTGAAGTCCAGAACACACAGGTCGTCAAAGTCGCCAGCAAGGAACGCCCATCGCCGCCGAAGGGGCCTCATACCGAAATGAAAGGCACTGCCCGGTTGATGCGGATCTACATGGGTGAGTCGGACAAGTGGCACGGTGAACCCCTTTATGAGGCGATCGTCAAGCGTTTGCGCCTGATGGACATCGCCGGCGCCACCGCGTACCGCGGCATTCTCGGTTACGGAGCCAAGGGCCACACCCACAAGAGCGGGCGCCTGGGGTTCTCGCACGATCTGCCGGTCATGATTTCGATTGTGGACACGGAGGAGAAACTGGCTAAGGCTGTAAACGAGATCGAGTCGATGATGCAGGACGGAATCATCGTCCTTTCCGATGTGGACGTGATTCGCCTGGTTCACAGCCGCCCGGCAGCGGAGCCTTCTCATGCGAACGGTTAAGAAAGCCAAGCTACTTCGTCTGCACTTCGGCGAGAACGACCGGTACAATGGGAAGCCGTTGTACGAAGCGATTGTGAATCGCTGCCTGGAATTGAAGATCGCCGGCGCCACCGTGTTTCGCGGCCTGGAAGGGTTCGGCGAGACGGCGGAAATTCACCGCCACCACCTGATCCGGAAGGATCAGCCGATTGTCGTCACGATTGTGGACACCGAGGAAAACCTGGCGCGTTTGATTCCCGAGGTCGAAGAGATGATGGACACTGGCATGATCGCCACCTCGGACGTGGAATACATGCGCATTGAAAAGCCGCCGACGGCCGGCACTTAAGTCGAATCGGCGTTTCCAAAAACAACACGCGAGTCACACATAATAAGAACATGCCCATTCCATTGAACAAGTACAGCGCCCGCATCACCCAGCCGAGATCGCAGGGCGCCTCCCAGGCAATGCTTTATGCCACCGGTCTTCGCGAGGAAGACATGAGTAAGCCGCAGGTCGGCATCTCGAGCGTCTGGTATGAAGGCAATCCCTGCAACATGCATCTTCTCCAATTGGCCGAAAGGGTCAAGGAGGGTCTCAGCGCCGTTGGCCTGGTGGGCATGCGGTTCAACACCATCGGCGTCAGCGACGGCATTGCAATGGGCACCGACGGCATGAGTTACTCTCTGCAGTCGCGCGACCTGATTGCGGATTCCATCGAAACCGTGATGGCCGCGCAGTGGTACGACGCCAATGTCTCGATCCCCGGCTGCGATAAGAACATGCCCGGCTGCATCATGGCCATGGCCAGGATCAACCGTCCGTCCCTGATGATTTATGGCGGGACTATCCGGGCCGGCTGCCGCAACGGAGACAAGCTCGATGTGATTTCGGCGTTTCAGAGTTATGGCGAGTACCTGGCTGGTAACATCGACGATGCCGAGCGGCAGGACATCGTCCGCCACTCTTGTCCCGGCGCCGGCGCCTGCGGAGGCATGTACACGGCCAATACCATGGCCTCGGCAATTGAGGCCCTCGGGATGTCACTCCCCTACAGTTCCTCCACGCCCGCCGAAGACCCTTTGAAACTGGCCGAGTGTTTCGCCGTCGGAGCCGCCATCAAGAACCTCCTGGAACTGGATATCAAGCCGCGCGACATCATGACCCGCGCGGCCTTCGAGAACGCCATGGTGCTGGTCTCCGCGTTGGGTGGATCGACTAACGCGGTGCTGCACCTGATTGCCATGGCGCGGGCCGTTAGTGTGCCGCTGTCGATCGACGACTTCCAGAAGGTGAGCGACCGCGTGCCGCTGTTATCCGACTTCAAGCCCAGCGGTAAGTATGTAATGGAGGATCTGCAGAGCGTCGGCGGGCTCCCCGCCGTGATGAAAATGCTCCTGGCCGCAGGGGCGTTGCGGGGAGACTGTCTGACAGTGACCGGTAAGACGGTGGCGGAGAACCTGAAGGACCTGCCTGACCTAGCGGCCGGCCAGGAAATCGTGCATCCGCTTTCGAAGCCGATTAAGCCCGTCGGCCACATCCAGATCCTGCGCGGCAATCTTGCGCCGGAAGGCGCGGTCGCCAAAATCACGGGTAAGGAGGGCCTTGAGTTCTCCGGTCCGGCGCGCGTTTACAACTCCGAGGAGCTGATGCTGGCCGCGCTGGAGCGCAAGGAGATTCAGAAGGGCGACGTGATCGTGATTCGTTATGAAGGACCCAAAGGCGGTCCGGGGATGCCCGAGATGCTGACGCCCACCTCGGCAATCATGGGTGCGGGATTGGGCAAAGATGTCGCACTGATCACGGATGGGCGATTCTCGGGAGGGTCTCACGGCTTTATCGTCGGCCATGTCACACCCGAGGCTCAGGAGGGCGGCCCGATCGCGCTGGTCAGGACTAATGACCGCATCACGATTGACGCCGCCAAGAACACGCTCACCGTCGCTCTCTCGGATGACGAGTTATCGGCCCGGCGTAAGAACTGGACGATGCCGCCTTACAAGGCGGACCGCGGCACGCTGGCCAAATATATCCGCCTGGTGAAGAGCGCGTCGCTCGGCTGTGTCACGGACGAGTAGCCGTTAGCTACCAACGATAACCGACTACCTCCTGGCCCTGCCTTATCCGCCGATGGAATACATGGGGCGCGGCGGGGGGATAAATCGGGCGCTGTCGATTTCGTGGCCTGCCCACTTGCGCGCCACGTTCTTCCTGATCAGGGCTGCGATGTCTTCGTCGCCCGCGCCGGCGCGCATCAGTGCCTTCGCGTCGTCTTCTTCCAGCGCAAACAGACAGTAGCGCAGCTTGCCATCGGCGGTGAGCCGCAGCCGGTTGCAGTTGCCGCAGAACGGACGGCTGACGGAAGCGATGAAACCAACTTTGCCGATGCCATCGGCGAAGGCATACTCGGTGGCGGGCGCGCGCGGGTCGGGGTCGGGCACCGGCTGGAGCGGTGCAATTTCGCGCGAAAGCATGGCGATGATTTCACTGGCGAGCAGCACCTTGCCGCGGTCCCACAAATTCTGCGCATCGAGCGGCATGAACTCGATGTAGCGCACTTCGAAGCCGCGCTCGCGCCCGAAGCGCGCCAGCGGCACGACGTCGGGCTCGATCAGGTCTTTCACCGCGACCACGTTCAACTTGATGGCGGTGAAGCCGAGACGCCGCGCCGCCTCCAGGCCGGCCAATACCTTGTCGAGATCGTCGCGCCGCGCGATCTCGCGGAAACGGCCGCGGTCGAGCGTGTCGAGGTGCACGTTCAAACGCCGCAAGCCGGCCTCGAAGAGCGGCTGGGCCAGCGCCTCCAGCAGCACCCCGTTGGTGGTGAGGGCCAGGTCGCGCACGCCCGGAATGGCGGCCAGGCGGCGGATCAGCACCGGCAGGTCGCGCCGCACCAGCGGCTCACCGCCGGTGACGCGGAGCTTGGTAATGCCCAGCCCCACCGCGATGCGCGCGAAGCGCTCGATCTCTTCGAAGTCGAGGATCTCCCGCCGCTCGACGAACTCCACCCCGGTCTCCGGCATGCAATAAAAGCAGCGGATGTTGCAGCGGTCGGTAACGCCGATGCGAAGATTATCGTGAACGCGGCCGAAGCCGTCGACCAATGGTGCGGCTTGCATGACCATGGACACCCAGAAGGTATCTTGATTCTATCAAAGCCGCGGCACCATCCTCAGCCGCCGCGTTGCTATGATTATTCATCGGAGCCGCGACCGTTAGGGAGCGGTTGGTCACGGAACGAATACTTATGCGGATCGCCGGTGACGTCACGGAATTGATCGGCCACACGCCGCTGGTGCGTATCCGGCGCCTCGCGGCGGGCGCCGCCGGCGATCTGGTGGCCAAGCTGGAATTCTACAACCCGGCGCACAGTGTAAAGGACCGGATCGGCCTGTCGATGATCGAGGCGGCCGAGCAGGCCGGCCTGATCCGCGCGGACACGGTTCTCGTCGAACCGACCAGCGGCAATACCGGAATCGCACTGGCCATGGTGTGCGCCGCGCGCGGTTACAAGTGCGTCCTGACCATGCCGGAAACCATGAGCAAGGAACGCCGCCAGTTGCTGCGTGCCTATGGAGCCGAACTGATCCTGACGCCCGGCGCCGAGGGCATGGCCGGCGCTATCCGCAAGGCCGAAGAACTGGTCGTATCCGACTCCCGCTACCTGATGCCGCAGCAGTTCAAGAACCCGGCCAACCCCTCCATCCACCGCCGTACCACGGCCGAGGAGATCTGGAACGATACCGATGGTAAGGCGGATATTTTGATTGCGGGCGTTGGGACCGGGGGAACCATCACGGGAGTTGGCGAGGCGATCAAGGCTCGCAAACCGGCTTTCCGCTGCGTGGCCGTCGAGCCGGACGCATCGCCCGTTTTGTCGGGCGGCGCAAAAGGTCCGCACCCGATTCAGGGCATCGGCGCGGGGTTTGTTCCGGTTGTGCTCAATCGCGAAATCTGCGACGAAATCATCCGCGTGAAAAACCATGACGCCATCGAAACCGCGCGCCGCGCCGCGCGCGAAGAAGGCTTGCTGGTGGGGATCTCTTCCGGCGCCGCGCTGTGGGCCGGCGTGCAGGTGGCCCGCCGCCCCGAAAACGCGAGCAAGCTGATTGTCGCCATTATTCCGTCGTTCGGCGAGCGTTACCTCAGCACCTTGCTGTTCGCGGACCTGGCAATTTAGATGGTGCGGCATGCAGGTTAACAGTTGGCAGGCGCAAGCATCTGCCCGACGCCAATGGCTTCATTTCGCAACGCTCTTCGGCGCGCTGGCGCTATTCTTTGCCTGGTACGAAGTTATCGAATTCCCGCGCCATCCGATCAGGTTGCTGCCGGCTGTCGCCCTTTACGCCTGTCTCTCGCTGCTGCTGATCCTCTGTTTGGCGCCGGGATTCGAGGTCTCGCGCCGATGGCTGTCGCAGCGCATTCGCGGTCCTCTGGGCGCATTCGGCAGCATAGCGGTCTTCTTACTTCCGTATCTCATTTACGCCGCCGGCACGGGCGACTTTCGCTGGTGGGCCTGCGCCAGGTTGTTGGCCTTCTTTTCCTGTTTTTTTCTCAACTT
>CAWJLI010000207.1:0-4001 GCA_963843095.1 Bryobacterales bacterium | reverse complement strand
CCATTGAAAGCTTCCGGAGGGAATGTCACGGGCACGCGCAAAATTGTGCTACGGACGGCATGAGCCCCGAGAATCTTCCAAAACGGTTCGCTTTTGCGTCGCATTTCCACCGCCGCGCGAGACAGGAGAAAACTCCATTTGCCGATCCGCAGAAATCGCGTGGCGGGCCATACCTTCGCCGATGATAGCTCCGGCATATAAGTACGCAGATCGCGGCTCAGAAAGTCGAAGATATTATGTTTCGCCGGATTGACACCGGTGGCGAATGTGGACCATGCAACCGGCGAAACGGCGGGAAAGGTGGTCCGAAGGCGGCGGTAAGATCCGTGGTCGCGTAATCGGGCAAAGTTGGGCAGCTTGCCCTCGGCCATCAGCTTCTCGGTAATGACCGGATCGAGGCCGTCGAATCCCAGGAAGATCGCTTTTCCCACCTGTGTTCGCCGGCGTCTCGCCAGCAGCGCCCAGGCCATGCGGAAGGGCCAGACGACCGCTGATGCGATGCCGGCCAGCACGGCCAATACGAGGGAAAGAAAGGAACCGAGAAACGCGAACCCGGCGCCCGGGCCGATATACGCGAAGAGTCCCCCGTGAGTCATCGAAGACGTCCTTCGACGAAGGGAACTTCGAAAACCTTCTCATGCTGAACTGGGCCGTGGCCGAAGTATCCTTCTTCGCCGAACAGCTCGCCGTGGTCGGAGGTGATGGTTACATAAGTGTTGGTCGGCAGCAGGTCGAATAACTCCTCGACGATACGATCCAGATAGCGTACGGCATCGATTTGACGGCTGCGAAGAGCCGCGAGTTTCGTGGCGCTGAAAGTACCGCGCCGTGGTCGCGGCAGCTTGCCGCCAACAATGAGCGAGTCGAGATGCCGGAAGACGCCGTGTACGCCGCTGATTGCCGGCCATTCGTCCGATGGCTCCCCGGGCAACGCATACGGATAATGCGTTTCGCCGGTGTTGAGAAGCCAGAACGTGGGGGCCTGCTTCGAGAAGGTTAGCTTTGGCAGCATGGCACGCATGTCATTGTGGTGGTCCATGAGTTCCCAGGAGTCGAAGCCGGTGTTGAGGATGGTGGCTGGATTCAGAACGGGCAGCGAGACCATGGCGCGTGTGCGGTAGCCGAGCTTGCGCAGGAGCACGGGCAGGTATAAGCGGGGCAAAAAGGACTTGAACTCGAGGTTTTCCAGCCCGAGCCGCAGGTTGAATTTCAGAAACTCGCGCTGGTAATATTCGGTTGCCAGGATGTTGCGGGGACTGGAGTGCGGCATCAGGCCCATCAGCAGGTTATAGTGCGAGGGGGCCGTCCAGGAGGCATAGGACCAGCGCTTTTCGAGGCGCCCCAGCTTTCGCATGGTCGCAGGCCGCGCCGCGGTGAACGAATCGTAGCGGCAACTGTCCAAGACGATCAGGACGTAGTTACTGGGCTGACCTGTTGTGGGAGTTGCGGGCATTGGCTGGCGATGTTTGGCCCCGGTTGCCGGTTAGTATATACCCAATCGCCGGGGGCTGCAATAGAAACTCTTTTCTCACGTTTCTCACACCTAAAGCACCTAAAGTTGATTGTGGAATCATCCGATCAACCTCTGCAGAACGTCGCGTCGATTTGCGGCCCAAGAGATAGGGTCTCCAGTGTAGTCTCCCTCCTCCGCACTTCGGCTCGATATGGAGTGTATAGGAAGCCGCAATGTGTCGCCGTCACAGCCTTGGTGTGTGTGCTGCGCTAATTCTGACGCTGAATGGCGGTGCTCTTGCCCAGCAGTACAGCTTCCGCCACTATGGGGCTGCCGATGGGCTTCAGAATCTAACCATCCTGTCTTTGGCGCAAGACGGAGCCGGTTACATCTGGGCCGGATCGGAAGGTGGGCTGTATCGATATGACGGGACCCGCTTTCACCTCATGGCTGCCGCCGAAGGGTTGCCGTGCGCCACGGAAGTCCATGCCTTGCACGTGGCGGCGGATGGTGCGCTCTGGGCCAACACCTGTTCGCAGATTTTCCGTTTCGACGGGCAACGCTTCCACCCCATCGGTGGACTTAGCGGCATGTTGTCCGGCACGCAGGGAATCGCGGATGCCGCGCACGGTCACGTCGTAGTGGCGGCTCCTTCCGGCTTGTACGAAGTGGCTCCGAAAGCCGACGGTTCGTTCTCCGCGCAGCCCTATCCGCTGGGGCCCGAACTTGCCAGCACCCCCATGCGCGGAATCGCGCGGAACGGTTCGCAACTCTGGTTTGGTTGCGGGCGGCGACTGTGCGTCGAAGCCGGCGGGCGCGTTTCGATGTTCGGGCCGGCGGAAGGATTGCCGGACGACGCCTGGGACGCGATCGGCATTACACCCGACGGTTCCGTGTGGACCCGCAGCCCGAGCAGACTCTATCGAAAGCCGCCTGACGCCACCCGACTGGTCCAAGAGAAACCGGACATAGCGTCCAGCATCTTCTGGGGCGCCTTGACGGCAGGTCGGGACGGATCGGTGATGGTCCCCACCGACAGGGGGTTAGCCATCCGCAGCGCGGGCAACTGGAGCGTTATAGACGAGCAGCGGGGGTTGCGCACTGCGATGACCAGTGCTGTCCTGGAAGATCGCGAGGGATCTCTGTGGATTGCGCTGATCGGGGCCGGTGTGGCCCGCTGGCTGGGTTACGGCGAATGGGAGGCCTGGACTAAGGCGCAAGGCCTGCCGTCCGACTTGATCTGGAGCATCCGGCGCGACAGCAGAGGCGCGCTCTGGGTGGGGACCTCCCTGGGCTTGGCACGGCTGGAGGGAAGCGGACGGCTACGGACCTGGACCAGGAAAGACGGTCTGGGGGCGACAATGTGCGATGGCTGGGCGAGACTTCCGATGGCGCAGTGTGGGCGGTCGTGAAGCCGGGCAGCGTGGCACGCATCGATTCGGCGACCGGCCGGATTCGTCTGTTCGGCCAGGCGGACGGGCTCTGCGGGAGCGCACACCGTGGTTTCGTCGACCACCTGGACCGGCTGTGGGTCGCTACAACCTGCGGGGTCTTTCGTAACGACCAGCCATCTGCTGCCGAACGTTTCCACCGCATCCATCAACCCGCCTCGCTGGCCCACGGGGCGTGGGCCCTGTCGGAAGACAAAGAGGGGACCATGTGGATCACCAATCCCGACGGTCTGTGGAGATTGAGTGATGGCCGGTGGCGTCAGTACCGGAAGGCGGACGGGCTGCTTAGCGATGACCCATACATCACAACCATCGCCTCCGACGGCGCTCTCTGGCTGCACCATCGCTTCGACGCCGGAATTGAAAGAGTGGAGTTCTCGGGAGAGCGCATTGTTCGCTCGACGCCTGTCCTGCCTGCCGATGCCTTATCGGTTGAGGTCACCACCTTTCACGGCTTTGATCGATTGGGACAACTCTGGCGAGGCAGCGCGAACGGAGTCTCCGTCCTGGCCGGTGGCTCTTGGCGGCACCTGAGTACGGAGGACGGGTTGATCTGGAACGACACCGACGCGGAAGCCTTTTGGGCCGATCCGGACGGCAGTGTATGGATCGGCACCAGCGGCGGATTGGCGCACTACCGGCCTCCTGGCGGTGCCCCGGCGGCGCTGCCGGTTGCCGATCCGGTCGTTACCGGGCTGGAGATCGGCCAGAAGTCGCGGGTTGTCAGGGTCGAGTTCTCCTCGCTCAGCTTCAAGAGCGAGCAACTGGTGCGCTTCGCGTACCGGCTGGACGGGGAACACTGGACCGACACCACGGAGCGGATCATCTCCTTTGCCGAGCTTGGCCGCGGGCCAACATAGGCTGGAGATCCGGTCGCGGGTTCGTGAGGGACCGGTCGCTGGCAAAGTGGCTGTAGCGGAGTTTCGGGTCGAGCCGAAGTGGTGGGAAACCTGGTGGGTTCGGTCGGCTGCTCTGCTCCTTGCCGCCGCCACGGTGTGGGGCGTCATTCTGTGGAGAAACCGGCTGCTGAGACGCAGGAACCGCCAGTTGGAACGAGCCGTGCGCCAACGGACAGCCGAACTTGAGTCTGAACGAAC
>CAWJLI010000206.1:0-4866 GCA_963843095.1 Bryobacterales bacterium | reverse complement strand
GCCACCGTCTCGCAGCGCGCCGCGCCCACCGCCCGCGCCAGGTCCGCCACCTGCGCCGCATTCAAGTCGTGCGTCGGCGTGAGCGAATCCAGGCCGAGTGCCAGCAGCTCCCCGGCGGTGATCGCGTTGGCCGCGTTGAGGCTGAAATCGCCCACCAGCGCGGCATGAGGCCGGCCCCGCAGCGTGTCGAGCAGACCGGCCGAACGCACCAGGATCGGGCAATCGCAGCTCAGCAGGAAATCGACCACCCGCTCCTCGCCGGGCTTCAAGATGCGCGGGCTCGCCACGCGTGGGCATAAGCCGGCCGCGCGCACGCGTTCGAGCGACGGCTTGAGGCCGTACAGATCCAGGTAATCGAGCGTGATGCTGGCCGGTCGAAAGTCGATGGCGGCATCCAGTTGTTCCGCCGTGCGCACCAGCAGATGCAGACTGGGCGGAGGGTCGCCGCTGCCGGAACTGTTGGCAGGCGAAAACGCCTGTCCCATTGCTTCGCCGGCAAAGTGGGACAGACGCTTTCGTCTGTCAACCCGATCGCACATGCCGATGCTCACGATTTCATCGAGCGTTGTCATCGGGTCGCGGATCTCGATGCGCCGTGGCGCTGCCGCCGCCGCTTCCAACCGTTCCACCGCATCGCGGCGCAACTGATTGAGCAGCGAGGCCGGCGCGAACGGAGCGCCTTCCACCGCCAATTCCAGATCGGCAAGCGCATACACCGTGTTGCCCAGCCGTGAGAATTGCTCGCGCAGCAGTTCCGCGTCGAGCGCCCGGTTGCGCGCAGCCCCAAGCGGCGCGGCGGATTCCACCGTCACCTGGATGCCGCCGGCTTCCCATACCGCGATCAGCGGCGCGCCTTCCCGCGCATTGACGCGCACGCTTACCGGCAGCCGCTCGGCGGGAAGTGCGCGGATGCGCTTTTCCAGCTCCGGATCGTTGGTGCGCCAGACCAGGTCGCCGCGGCGTATGCGGGCGGGGTCCAGCGCGCGGTTGGCGAAACGCAGCTCCATCGCGCCGCCGCGCGGCAGCACTTCGAAGATTCGCCCGCCTTCCTCCGGCTCTTGCGGGCTGCGCCAATCGGCGGCGTCAAACACTACGCCATCGCCGGGTTTGAGCGGCGACAATCGATGCGCGTCGGCCGGCTCGATGGTAACACCGGTCTCCGAAATCGCGGTCACTCGGCCCATCCGGACGCCGCGGTGGCGGGGCGCGCGCCCGCGCACCACCGCCTGGTGATCCGTGCCGTTCAAGAAGTGAGGGCCCCATCCGCGCGAGTAAACCTGCTCCAGATCGAGTTCCTGGCGCGTATCAATACTTGCCTCGCGGCCTTCCCACGCGGCGTCCACCGCCTGCCGGTAGGCGCGCGTCGCCAGCGCCACGTAATCGGCGTCTTTGTAGCGGCCCTCGATCTTCAGCGCGGAGATGCCGATCCCGACAATTTCCGGAATCTGCCGCAGCGCGAACAGGTCGCCCGGCGATAGCAGGTAGCGGGCGTCGCCCAGCGGCTTCACTTTACCATCCACCACAAGCTCGTAAGGCAGGCGGCAGGCCTGCGCGCATTGGCCGCGGTTGGCGCTGCGGCCGCCCCAAGCCTCGCTCGAAAAGCACTGCCCGGAATATGCCACGCACAGCGCGCCGTGAACGAAAATCTCCAGCTCGCAGCGTGTTTCGGCGCGAATGGCGCGCACGTCGGCCAGAGAAAGCTCGCGCGCCAGGGTGACCCGCCGCGCGCCCAGGCTCTCGGCCAGGCGCACGCCGGCGGCGCTGGTGACGCTCATCTGCGTGCTGGCGTGAAGCTCCAGGTCGGGCGCAATCGCCCGCGCCAGCTTCAGGACTCCCAGGTCCTGCACGATGATGGCGTCGGCGCCCGCCTCGGCGATGGCCGCCAGCGCGCGCGCCGCTTCGCGCAGCTCGTGATCGAATACCAGCGTGTTGAACGTCACGAAACCGCGCGCCCCGCGGCGGTGCAGCGCGGCCATCGCCTGCGGCAATTCGCCCAGCCCGAAACCCACCTTGGCCCGCGCCGTGAAGTGCCGCAGGCCGAAATATACCGCGTCGGCGCCGGCATCGAGAGCGGCTTCCAGTTGCGGCCAGTATCCGGCCGGACTCATCACTTCCGGTTTGCGGGCAATGCCCATGGCAGGTATGGCTTCAGATTAGCAGAACCCCACCGCGCCGCCTTCCGTTACTTCCATTCAGAGACGCGATTTGACAAGATGGTTGTGGCAACAGGTGTTACCCCGCCGCGCGGCCGAGCTCTGTGCGCCGTCACAAGATCGTTAGGAGATTTTCCAATGAAAGCAATCGAAATCATCATATCCGCGGCTTGTCTCTCGCTGTGCGCAGCCTCCGCACTGGCACAGGAGCCCGCGAATTCATCCGGCGCCAAGCTGCGGGTCGGCGTGTACGATTCGCGCGCCATCGCGGTGGCATTCGGCAGATCCGAAGCCTGGCAAGCCACCGCCGGCAAGCAACTGGCGGCCATGAGGGCCGAGTATAACGCGGCCAAGGCTGCGGGGAATCAGAAACGGGTTGCCGAGTTGGAGGCGCAGGGCAAAGCCCAACAAACCCTCCTGCACAAGCAGGGCTTCAGCACCGCGCCGGTCGACGACATTCTGAAGAACATTCAGGACAAGATACCTGAAATCGCCAAGGCCGCCGGCGTCAGCGCGATTGTCTCCAAGTGGGACAAAGACGCGCTCGCGAAATACCAATCGGCCGAGCTGGTGGACGTCACCATGCCGCTGGTCAATGCCTTCCATCCGATCGAACGGCAACTGCAGTTCGCCATCGACATCCAGAAGCAAGCCCCCATTTCATTGGAGGAAGCCGAGAAGATGGAGAACTGAAGGGCCGCGCCCCCGGCAATTCAGTGCTCCGGCCGCCGGCCTGCGCTTCTGCTATCCTCGGCACATGGAAGATCGTCGTTTCAGCGACGTAGGTGGAACCCCGGGTGGGCTCGGCCACTTTGCGATGGGCTTCGCCATGGCGTGCGCGGGCGCATACTTTCTCGCCGATCGGGTGACCGTGGTCGGTTCCTACTGGAGTTTCTACGGCGGCAACTCCTTCGGCATCACGCTCATTCCGATGCTGATTGGCATCGGGCTGCTGTTCTGGAACGGCCGCAGCATCATCGGGTGGCTGCTGACGGTCGCCGGCGCGATTTTCATTTTTGCCGGCGTGCTTGCCAATATGCACATCTACTTCCAGCCGACCAGCCTGATCCACACCATCATCATGCTGGTGCTGCTCGTAGGCGGCTTGGGACTCATCGCCCGCTCGCTCCGCTCGCACCGCGGCGCGCCTCCGGAGTGAACCAATACGGTTGGCTCGTAGAGGCGCGCAAGACTCGATCGAAGTACCTGTTAGTTGCGCTGGGCCGAGTCGCGATTCAGCGCGTGTTCAAATCTTTCTGCCACCGCCGGCGTTTTGAAGTCGCCGGTCAGAATTTCACGATTCGTTGCGTCGCGGCCATAGAGTTCACGGTTGCTATCTTCGTCCGGACGCAGCGTCGCGCCTTCCAGCGAGATACCTGCGAACAGCCCGTGTGACCGGGAATACGACAGCATTTCCGCGCTCATCATAGCGTCCGTTTCAGCCGCCAGGTCGCGGCCAACCGGGCCCGCCGCCGCAGTTGCTTCTCCGCCGAGCGTGAACTTGTCGGACAAGAGGTGCCTCATTCCGCCGTCGTTCATCACCAGCAATACAACATCGGTATCCGAAAGGCCGATCTGGAATCCAACGCTGCCACCTTCAACCCGCATCGAGGCAGGCGCGCTCCAGCCCATGCTATCGTGCTCGCGGCATACCGCGAACCCGCGGCCATACTTTGCGCCGAAGATAAATCCGGCCTTTTTCATGCCCGGAATGACAACCACGCATTTCGCCTTATTGATCAGATCCTGGGGGATGCCTTTGTCGGCCGCCCTCATCATATCGGTCAGCGCATCGGCTGAAGCATCCAGCCTGTCGTCAACCTTGACTTCTCTGTCCGCCGCGAAGGCCACGGCACTCATGGAACCGGCAACTGCCAAGATGGCTACCAGTGTTTTGCGCATTCACAGTTCTCCTATTCGCCTTCCATAAGAGCACTTGGGATTCCAGTGTGCTGGCGATAACATCCATGCCGTTTTTCCTTATGGTTCATCCGTTTCTCGACCGGCACGATTCGGGATGCGGTGTAAGATCTGCATGCCGGCGAGCAGATGTTGCCGAAACTCGACCCTATGAAGCTCGTGCACGCCGCGCTGGCCCGGCGCTGCGCCTGAATCTTACGATTCATTGCATCGCGCCCTAGCACTCTGTTTGCCATTGTGGCGGAGCTCGCCATCCTGAGGGCCTCTGGCCTCGGCATTGCGTGCACCCTTGACTTCAGCCCGTCTGGGTGATGATCTGAGGGTGATTGAACACACGCTGGAAGAGGTTCGCCTGGGCGGCCGGCGCGTTGCTCGTCCTGCTGGGGCCATCGCCCGCACGCGCGATTGCGCGCCGTAAGGATGCCGTCTTCTCCTTCGGTTCGCCGGCCTGCGTCACCGGGATGATTCAAGGCGTAGTGTACGATTTGCCTCCCGGCACGCGGATGTTGCCGACATTCGAAGCCATGAAGCCCGTGGGTGCCCTCTGCACCTTTACCCTTAACGTCCCCACGCGGTCCTGGATCGAAGGCATCCCCGGCGTGAGCAGCCGCATCGAGTGGTTCGCCATCGACTACCACGCCGACTTCTGGGTCGAAGTGCCTGGTTCGTACATGTTCACGTTGGATTCCGACGATGGCAGCGTGCTCTACGTCGACGGGCGCCTCATCGTGGACGACGACGGCGTGCATTCCACACAGCACGCCGGCGGCCGGGCCAGGCTCGCGACTGGCAT
>CAWJLI010000205.1:0-90390 GCA_963843095.1 Bryobacterales bacterium | reverse complement strand
AGTCCACAACGATGTATTTCGGTTCGCTGGGGGGCACCTTGGCCAGGAACAGAGCTGTTTCCGCCGCGTCTACCGTGGCTTCGGTCAGCGCCGTGCCCGGCGTCCCTACCGGCGTGTTGGTCGTGAAACCCGCATACAGGTTCAGCAGGTTGGTTTCGATACTCTGCGCGATCGCCGCCACTGCCGGCTGCATGTAGATCTTCAGCAGATCCGGCACCGCCAGAACCTTCGTTACGTCCGGAATCTGGAAAGTCGCTTCCGCGTGCGTGTTCAGCACGATCTGCGCGTTGCCCAGACTCGGGTTCTGTAGCGTAACCGTGCCGCCGTCGGCGATGTTGTTGGCCACCAGCGTCGGCGGTATCGGCACGTTCACCGTATCGCCGGCGTTTGCCAGCACTGGTTCGTAATCGCGATTCACCAGGTTGCCCATCACCAGGTTTCCCACCAGCACCGGCAAAGCGTCCGCCGCCACCAGCTTCACAATCGCGCTCGCGACGTTACTAGTTGTAATTGCTCCCATTCTTTCTCCTTGGTTTGTACTTGCCGGCCTTCTGGCCGGGTTATCATCTGCAGACCCTTTAAGGTCTGCGACGCCACGCGCACGATTTCCTCTCGTACCCGCCGCATGTCTTCCGCGCTCATGCCCGGCCGGATTCGGTCGATCGTCACCGCTTCGCCTCCGCCCGCCGGACTCTTCAGCATCCCTGCCATTCCGCTTCCCCCGGGAATGCGCGCCGGCAGAAACTCCGGATTCTCTTTCACGAATGCCGCCAGGTACTCGCGCACCGGCATCTCGCCGCTTTCGCCCCGCGCCACCAATCGCCCGTCCTCGCTCCGCACGATCTCGTCCTGCACCGCTTTGAAGGCCAGTTCCACCTTCGCCACCCCCAGCCGCTGCAGTTCCGCCCGCACCGCCGACGCCCGCTCCGCCTCCTCCGCCACCTTCCGGCTGCGTTTGTTCTCCTCCACCAGCTCGTTCACGCGGCGCTCCAGTTGTTCCCGCCGCCTTCGCTCTTCCTGCAACTCCGCCTTGTGTGCCGGCTCGGCCTTGGCCTGTTCGTTGTTCACGAATTCCTGGATCGCCTGCCGCACCACCGCTTGAACGTCGATTCCTTCCATAAACCTCTCTCCCCGAATTCCCTCGTACACTGCTCTTGTGTCGCCATCCGCGTGCGACCCAGGAAGACCGTCCGCGCTTTCCGCCACCTTACTCCGCCGCCTCTTCGATCTCTTCCGCGACCCGGCTCTTCACTTCCTGCCTTGCATCGGCCAGGTATTGGAACGCCAACCGCTTGTATATCTGTTTGGTCAGGGTTGGCGAGTGAATACCCAGGTTCAGCAGTTTCTGCGCGTCGTCTAACTCGGTGCTGAAGTCGTTGATATCGAATTCGTCCATTCCCGCAATGTCGATCGCGACTTCGTCCTGCCGCGCCCCCGCCACCGCCCACAGCACCTGCCTCATGCTCTCCCGCACCGTTGTCCCATACGCGCCGAGCACTTCGGCGGTGGTTGCGAAGTCCAGTTGTTTGCCCAGCGCCGACTGATTGGAGCTCGATGCCCCTCCCATCGCCTGGTTGTTCAGGTAACACACCCGGTAGATTTCATCTTTCATTTGCACCAGGTTGTCCGCCGCGATCTGGTAGACCTTTCCCTCCGGCTCCGTCCACCCAAACTTGTCCTCCGGTCCAAGTTGGATGTAATAGGATTCGCCCACGATTTGGTTCCACTCACGTTCCGAGTAGACTACCGGCATTGCGAACAGACCCATCGTCAGCGCCCACCCCAGCGCATTCGACTTGTTGAAGTGTTCCAGTTGCAGCAGCGCGGCTCTGTTCATCAGCCATAGCCCCTCAGTCACCCGCACCTGGAAGAGTGGCACCCGGCCGAGCGAAGCCAGCGCGTGCCGCCCCTCGTCGATCCTCTCGATCGGCTTCCCCTCGCCCGCCTTCCGGTAAACCTGAAAACTCTCCCGGTCGTAATAGATCCAGCGCGTCTCCTCTTCCCACCTCGCGTCCGTTACCTTGGATTGCTGCAGACACGACGTCCGGATTACCGCCCAGTCCATCCCCCCGTTCGGGTCGTAGTTCCAGTTGATGACTTCGTCCGCGCCATAGTCCACCAGGTATGCCCGCGATGTCCCCGCGGCGTCTTCTTCCGCCCGCGTCAGCGCCGGCCCCGACGTGCGCGGGAAGTCCACCACCAGGTAGCTCGAGCCGCACACCAGCGCTTCCACGAATCGTTTGCGGAAAAACTCGCTCAGGCTGGTGCCCTTCAGGTCGCAGTCATTCGCCAGCAGGCTGTAGAAGTTCTTCGCCCCGGCGTCGCTGCCTTCCAGCATCAACGCCGGCTCGCGATGCATCAGCGTCGCCGCGTACCAGTCCACGATCGAGCCGATGTAGTTCTGATAAAACACCCGGTTCAGCCGCTCCTGATAAACCTCGCCTGGTTCTTTGTGCCGCCTCAGCAGGTACTCCGCGGCGCGCGTCCTCAATTGTTCGCCGCCCAAGTACAGGTCCTTGTAACGTCTCCACGTCGCCTTCCGCGCGGTGTATTCCGGATGCTCCCGGTTGATCGTCTGCATAATTAGAACAATCGCTCCCGCCGCTCCCCGATTCGGGGAAGCATTCTGCATTCCTGCCACAATAGGTACCCCAACGCGTCCGATAAGTGCGTCCTCATTCGGTCCCGGTCTTTGTCGATCGCATTCGAATCGGCCCTGTAAGTTACCTGCTCCAGATCCTTGATCAGCTCCTTGCACCTCGGATCGATCAGCAGCCCGACTTCCCCCGTCGCCGATCGTAACTTCGCGTTCGTCAGGTTGATCCGTTCCCGCACGCTTGGGTTCGCTTTCGGAACGCGGTAGTGGAGCGCCGTTCCCGAGTGCGCCTGAAAGTATTCGCGGATCATTTCGTAGTCCGTCGCCCCCGTCGTTTGCCGCTGGTTGCCCGACGCGTCTCCGTAAATGTGAACGCCCGCCCAGTGCTCCGCATACCGCTTCAGGAACTCCTCGCAGGCGTCCATCGTCGTCCCGTTCCGCACTACGATTTCGTCCAGCACCAGCACCTTGCCACCCACAATTTGCGCCACCAGCGAGCTCATCGGGTCCACGTTGAAGTCCAAAGCCCACAGCAGCGGCAGCCTCTGGTCCGGGCTCACCTCTGTCACGTTTTCATTCCGCCCGAACGAGCTGTAGACCGTGCCTCCGCTCAGGCTCAGGTACGCGCCCAACACTTCCTGGCGAAAGAACCGCTCGTCGTAGCTCTCCTGCAGCCGGTCGTAGAAATCGGGCACCCTCGCCAGCAGGTACCGGTTTTCGTAGGGTTGCGCCACCACAACCCCGTACCCCTTGCCGGGTCCCTCGACGAATTTCCGGTACACCCAGTCGTAGCCCTTCGGCGTCCACACCGCGAAGCCGCACAGCCGCTGCGCCTTCGGATCCCGCAACCGCCCTTCCAGCCGCAGCCACGCCGCCTCCGGTGTGTATGTCAGCTCATCCAGCCCGAACCACGCCAGGTTGGTTCCGCGCAGCCGTTCGAATTCATCCACCGGCCGGAACACCATCCGCGATCCCGTGTCCCTCATCCGCAGCGTGTTCTCCGCCTTGTTGTGCTCGTACGGAATTCGGTTGCTGTCCAGTATCTCGAACAGCGTCGCTTGCGTCGCGTCCCGTAACATCTGGTAGGTCGGCGCCCCCAGCAGTCCCATCCGCCTCGGATTCAAGTAACTCAGCCGGATCGCTTCCTGGCAAAGCGCCTGGCTCTTGCCGCTCCCGATCGGCCCCGAGAATCCCTTAAAGCGCGCTGTCAGATCGTGAAAGGATTTCTGGGAGGGCAGTGGGTCATAGGCTATTTCTCGGAGTCGGACGTCACTGGCTCCACCCATGTCACTTTGATCTCCTTCGCCTCGTCGGTTGCCTCCTCTAACTCCTTTTTCATCTGCACGAGCTTGATATAGTCTCCTACCGATGGGCTGAAATCCGTCTCTTTGATCCTCTCCTCGAATTTAGCAATGGCTCTCGCGAGCACTTCCGAAACCTTGAGCTTCTGCGTGAGCTCGTGATAATAGGTGCAGCCCTTGCAAGGCTTGGAAATCGGTTTGGCGATTCTTTTTACCTTGCTGGCCATTGTCTGCCCAAAAAAAATCGGCTCCGCGAGTGACTCGCGAAGCCGCGCAACCCTCTTCCCGTTTTGAATGTATCATCGGGGCGCTTCGGCGCCCGCCCCGAATTCCTTCTCAACCTATTGAAAACTCACGGAAGAAACTTTTCCTTGGATTGGTGAAGACAAATTGGAGCGCCGCCACACGCCCGCTTACTCGCCCGCCAGCGCCGCCGCCCCTCGCCCGCCGGCGTTGCCCGCGTGGAACTCCACTTTCCATCGCTTCATCCACAAGAACAGCGTCAACAGGCCCCACAAGTGGTATCCCACATTGATGCGCCTCTCCATGTGGTCGCGGATCAATCCCTCAATCGCCTGCTCGTGAAAGATGCCGCTCGCCTTGACCGCCTCTGGCGTCAGCGTGTCCATCAGCAGCCGGCGTAGCGGACGCCGGAACCAGTCGTGCGTCGGTATGTCGAAACCGGCTTTCTTACGGTTGAGCACCCACTCCGGCAGTTTCCCGCGCATCAGTTCCTTCAGCACGTACTTTTGCCGCCAATCGCGAATCTTCAGCCGTACTGGCAGCCGCGCCGCGAACTCCACGATCCGGTGGTCCAGCATCGGCGGCCGCACCTCCAGCGAATGCGCCATGCTCATGCGGTCCGTTTTGTATAGGATGTCGTCCGGCAAGTAGTAATTCTGGTCCACCCGCAGATATCGCTCCACCACCCCGTCGTGGCCCGTCGCCACTTGCCGCGCCAGTTCCGCCAGCCCATTATCGCCGCCGCCGCGCCGGATCGCCTTGAGCTGTTCGCTCGAAAACGTCCCGTTCCAGAAAAAGTGCGCCTCGTCCGGATCCAGCCAGCTCCCCTCGATTCCGCGTTTCAGCTTGTACTCCAACCCGATCTTCTCGTCCGACACCGGCACGTATCGCTCCAGTGCCCCGTGAACCCAGCGGCGCAGCCACCTCGGCGTCAGCCGCAACGGTCTCGCCAACCGGTCCGCCTGGTAAGTCTCATAGCCGCCGAACAACTCATCCGCGCCTTCTCCCGATAGCGCAACCGTCACGTGCTGCCGGGTCATGCGCGAGAGAAACCAGACCGGAAGCGCTCCCGCGTCCGCGCTCGGTTCATCCGAGTAGTACGCGAAATCTCCAATCGCGCTCTCCAGTTCTGTCTCCGGGTTCAGGTCGAATTCGTGGTGATCGGTCCCGTAGACTTCCGCTACCTCGCGGAAATACGGGCTCTCGTCGAAACTGCGCCCGCGAAAGGAAATCGAGAATGTCTTCAGCCGGCTCCCGCTCTGTTCCGCTGCGTAATGCAGGATCGTCGAGGAATCCACTCCGCCCGACGCCCACACTCCCAGTGGCACATCCGACACCAGGTGTTCCCGTACCGACTCGCGCAGCAGTCCGTCCAGTTCTTCCTTCGCTGCCTCCAGCGAATTCGGGCGCGCTCCCTCGCCCGGCAGTTCCCACCACCGCTCCATCCGGCAGTGGCCTCGGCTCCATTCGAGGATGTGCCCCGGCGGCACCTTCCGGATCCCTTCGATCAGCGTCCGGTCGCCCGGCACGTAGTTCACCGAAAGAAACCGGTCCAGCCCCCGCTCATCCAGCCGTCGCGGAATGTGGGCGTGCTCCAGAATCGCCTTAAGCTCGCTGCCGAAGTACAAATCGTCGCCGCTGCGGTAGTAATACAGCGGCTTGATTCCCATCCGGTCGCGCGCTAGCACCAGCCGCTTGCTAGCCTCCGACCACAGCGCCACCCCGAACATGCCCCGCATCCGCTCGAAGCACGCCGTGTCCCACTCCATAAACGCCCGTAGCACCGTCTCGGTGTCGCACTGCGACCGGAAACGATGCCCCAGCCGCTCCAGTTCGCGCCGGATCTCCCGGTGGTTGTATATCTCGCCGTTGAAGACAATCGCCGTACCCCCGTCATCGCTCACAATCGGTTGATCGCCGCCGGCCAGGTCGATGATCTTCAGCCGGACCGCGCACAGCGTGACTTCGCTGCCCTCGTAGATCCCCTGCTGGTCCGGCCCCCGATGACGTATGGCCTGTATGATGCGCCCGGCTACCTCCCGGTCCCACACCCCGCTCAGACGCGTGAATCCCGCAATTCCGCACATTCTCTTTAACCGGAAACCTCCAGTGTATCCAGGTAGGGCATGCTTTAGCTTCCCCATCGTCTTCGATCCCAAGCACCCCCATCTCGATATCGCCCACCTGTCGCCCGACCGAAAGGCCGGCGCCCGTTGCCGAGGGCTATAATCAGAGCTTTATGCCCCCCGGCCAACTCCGCCCATTGACGTCGCACTATCGCTGGTATATCTGCGCGCTGCTCTTCTTCGCCACGGTGATTGCCTATATCGACCGCGGCGTGCTCGGTTATCTGAAAGAAACGTTGCAGCACGTGATCGGATGGAACGACGTCCAGTACGGTTACGTGGCAGCCTCGTTCAAAGCCGGGTATGGCATTGCGTTCGTGGTCGCGGGGTGGTTCACGGACCGGCTGGGGACGCGCAAGGCGTTCGCCATCGCCATCGTGCTCTGGAGCATCGCCGCCATGTTGCCGGGCGCGGCGAGCACGGTGCTCACCTTCGGCATCGCGATGTTCCTTCTCGGCATGGGCGAGGCCGCCAACTTCCCCGCTTGCATCAAGACCGTGGCCGAGTGGTTCCCCAAGACCGAGCGGGCGCTGGCGACGGGCGTTTTCAATTCCGGCGCCAATATCGGCAACATGGCGGCGCCGCTGCTGGTGCCGCTGCTGGTGGTGGCTTTCACCTGGCGCGGCGCCTTCGTCGCCACCGGCGCCGTCGGTTTCGTCTGGCTGGTGTTCTGGCTGCTGATGTACAGGAAGCCGGAGAAACATCCTTCGGTCTCCGCCGCCGAACTGGCGCATATTCAGAGCGATCCCCCCGAGAGCGTGGAAAGAGTGCCCTGGGCCCGGCTTTGGCCTCGTAAGGAAACCTGGGCCTTCGCCATCGCCAAGTTCCTGAGCGATCCCATCTGGTGGTTCTACACCTTCTGGCTGACCGGTTACTTGCAGAGGACGTTCCACCTGGATATTCACGCCGTCCGCTGGCCGGCCATGATCGCCTTCGGCCTGGCCGCCATCGGCAGCGTGGGCGGCGGCTACCTCTCCCTCGCGATGCTGAAGGGCGGCAGGAGCCTGAACGTGGCGCGCAAGAGTGCCCTGCTGATCTGCGCGATAGCCGTTCTGCCGGTGCTCTACGCTCCGTTCGCGAAGAACTTGTGGGCGGTGGTGGGCCTGACGGGGCTGGCGATGGCGGCCCACCAGGGCTGGTCGGCCAACCTGTTCACGGTGGTGTCGGACCTGTTTCCCAAGGCGGCCGTGGGGAGCCTGGTAGGTATCGGCGGTATGTTCGGGGCCATCGGCGGCGTCCTGTTCGACATCTTCACCGGCTACGTGGTGACCTTGACCGGAAGCTATATTCCTGTGTTCGCAATCTGCGGATCGGGCTATTTCTTGGCTCTGGTGATTCTACACCTGCTGACGCCCCGATACACGCCGGCCAAGCTGGATTGAGCCGGATCAGCAGGCGCCACGATGACCCTATCGGAGCCGCGACCAGAGGGAGCGGTTGCCGCCGATTGGACTCGTAATCTCAGTGATCGTCCCTACCAGCAGGCGCCACGATGACCCTATCGGAGCCGCGACCAGAGGGAGCGGTTGCCGCCGATTGGACTCGTAATCTCAGTGATCGTCCCTACCGGCACGCGCCACAATGACTCTATCGGAGCCGCGACCAGAGGGAGCGGTTGCCGCCGACTGGACTCGTAATCTCAGTGATCGTCCCTACCAGCACGCGCCACAATGACCCTATCGGAGCCGCGACCAGAGGGAGCGGTTGCCGCCGATTGGACTCGTAATCTCAGTGATCGTCCCTACCAGCAGGCGCCACGATGACCCTATCGGAGCCGCGACCAGAGGGAGCGGTTGCCGCCGACTGGACTCGTAATCTCAGTGATCGTCCCTACCAGCACGCGCCACAATGACCCTATCGGAGCCGCGACCAGAGGGAGCGGTTGCCGCCGATTGGACTCGTAATCTCAGTGATCGTCCCTAAACTGCGCAGCCTTGATTTTTTCCTTGCAGTTCCCCGCGGGGATGCGGCATATTGGGAATGGCGTCAGAGCAAAAGCCGTGTAGAGCGCATCGAAACGAGCGACATCGAAGCAGGTGACCGGCGCTCGGGCTGTGCAGACGGCGCGCCGGTGACCTCGATGGCGGACAATCTGCTGTTCTTTACCGAGCTGATGGGCATGCCGGTGCTCGACCTGAAGGGCACCCGCATCGGGCGCGTCAGGGATGCGGCGCTGGTTCCCCGCGATCACGCTTCCCGCCTCGACCGTTACTTGGTGGGCGGAGGCGACGCATGGCTGACCGTGCGCCACGACCAGGTCGCCGGCATCAGCCGCGAAACTGGAATCCGCCTCAGCGACGAACAGCTCATTCCCTATCACGAGGACGATTGCATCCTGCGCGTCGCGCGCGACCTGCTCGATCAGCAGATCATCGATGTGACCGGCCGCAAGGTGGTGCGGGTGACCGACCTCACCATGGAGATCCGCCAGGAGGGCGGGCACGACCACGCTGCATGTGGTGGAAGTGGACGTGGGGCTGCGCAGCATGGTGCGGCGTCTGCTGCAAGGCGGCATGCCGGGGCGCTGGATCCGGCGGCTGCAGGAACCCATTCCGCCGAACTCCATCCGCTGGGAACTCTGCAACGTGGTGGAATCCGATCCCCTGCGGCGGCTGCGGCTCGCCATCAGTTATGAAAAGTTGGAGGGACTGCACCCGGCGGACCTGGCCGACATCGTGGAAGAACTGAGCCCGGCCGAGCGCGAGGCCATCTTCGAAACCATCGACAGCGAAGTGGCGGCCGACGCGCTTTCGGAAGTTGAACCCAAAATGCAGGCCGCGATTCTGGAATCGCTGGAACCGGAAAAGGCGGCCGACATCGTCGAGGAGATGGCGCCGGACGAAGCGGCCGACGCGCTTTCCGAGCTGCACGACGAAACCAGCGAAGAGATCCTGGGCGAAATGGAGGCGGGGCCGAAGACGGAGGTCGAGGAACTGCTGGAGTTCGAGGAAGACACCGCCGGCGGTATGATGAACACCGAGTACGTGGCGCTTCCCGAAGCGGCTTCCGTAGCTGACGCGCTGGTGGCATTGCGCGCCAACGAAGACCTGCTGGAACAGCTCAACACGATTTTCCTGGTGGACGCGCAGGAACGGCTGGTGGCCGCCATCCCGCTGGCGCGCTTGTTTGTGGCACCCGCCGGCTCGCGATTGAAAGAGCTGGCGAGCGATCCGCTGATTCAAGCTCCCGTTGGGGAATCGCAGGACCGCGTCGTCGAGCAGTTCGATAAGTACAACATTCTGACATTGCCCGTGGTGGACGAGGAGGGCAAGCTGGCCGGCGTGATCACCGCCGACGATATCATTTCCGTGTTGAGGCAGGCATAGCGATGGTGCGACTGCTCGGCCGGTTCCGCAACCACATTCTGATATTCTTCGCCGTCATCGGGCCGGGTTTCATCACCGCCATGGTGGACAACGATTCCGGCGGTATCTATACCTACTCCGCTGCCGGCGCCCGCTGGGGCTATCTGCCGCTGTGGACGTTGATCCCCATCACCCTGCTGTTGATCATCACCCAGGAAATGTGCTCGCGCATGGGCGCGGTTACGGGCAAAGGCCTATCGGACCTGATCCGCGAGGAGTTCGGCCTGCGAGTCACGTTCATCATGATGACCTTGCTCGTGTTGACGAATTTCACCAACGTGGTGGCGGAGTTCGCCGGCGTCGCCAGCTCCACCGAGTTATTCCACATCAGCCGCTACGTCTCCGTGCCGCTTTCCGCCCTGGCGGTGTGGTTTCTGGTGGTGAAGGGCAATTACCGCAGCGTGGAAAAGATATTTCTCTTCGCCTGCGTTCTGTACGGGTCGTACATCATCTCCGGTTTTCTGGTGAAACCGGACTGGAAGGAAGCCGCGATTTACAGCGTCAAGCCGGTGCTGATGCTGGACCACGACTACATTTACATGCTGATCGGCATGGTCGGCACCACCATCGCGCCGTGGATGCAGTTTTACCTGCAATCCGCGGTGGTGGAAAAAGGCATCACGGCCAAGGAGTATGCCGCGTCGCGCGTGGAAGTGGTGGTGGGCTGCATCATGACGGACGTGATTGCGTTCTTCATCATCGTGGCCTGCGCGGGCGCCATTTACAGCGTCGCGCCGAAGGACATTCAGGATGCCGGAGAGGCCGCCTTGGGCCTCAAGCCGTTCGGCCAGTATGCCTTCCTGCTGTTCAGCGCGGGCCTGTTCAACGCCTCGATTTTCTCCGCTTCCATCCTGCCGCTGTCCACCGCCTATTCGGTCTGCGAAGGGCTCGGGTTTGAAACCGGCGTCGACAAGAGGATGCGGGAGGCGCCGGTCTTCTACCTGCTCTACACGCTGCTCATCGTGGCCGGCGCCGGCGTGGTCCTGCTGCCGCACTTCCCCCTGGTGAAAATGATTCTGCTCTCGCAGGTGCTCAACGGCGTGCTGCTGCCGTTCGTGTTGATCCCCATGATCCTGCTGATTAACCGTAAGGACCTGATGGGGGAGTGGGTGAACCCTCGCTGGTTCAACCTGGTTACCTGGATTTCGGTCGCCCTCATCATCGGCATCTCGCTGGCGCTCGGCGCCGATACGATCAAGGCGATGTGGCACTCATAAAGCTCGCGAGTGATCTCGAACCCGGTTGACCAGTCACAGGCTTGGCTTCAAAGTGGGGCAGGCGCTTTCGCCTGCCAACCGCATTTCTCACAACCGCTAACCCCCGCAGTTTATTTCGGGTACACGCGGAAATCGTCGAAGTAGGTAATGGAGTCGGCAACCGTCCACAAGCCGACTTTGCCGGGGCCGCTGAAAGTCTTATCGTCGGCTTGCAGAATGCGGCGATGGTTGACGTAGACCTGGAAGCGCGAGCCGCGCACGGAGACTTTGAGAATGTTCCAGGCGTTGGGTTCGATGTCATGGGGCACGGCGGTGGCGATCGGCAGCCGCTCGCCATTCGTCACCTTAAAAATAGCCACGTTCTTGGAAACGGCGTTGGCGCGCGCCAGGTAATAGTTGTTGGCATCGCGATAGCGCCAGACCACGCCGCCCGCCTGGTCCTGCAACCCGGAGACCGGCTTAATGCGGACGCTCACGTCGCAGTCGCGGAGGCTGACGCCATCGAAAATAGCCAGCGGGTAGCGGTCGCCGTGATGGTCGGCGGAAACCTGCGCCAGCACGTAAGGAGGGCTGGGTGCGGAATTATCCTGGCGGACTTCCCAGCGCGGCTCGGCGCCGGTGTGCGTCATAGCCACCGTCCAACCGACGGGAGCGTGCCCCACCGCTGCCCGGTCGAACGTGATCACCCTGCCCGCAGACGCGAGCAGCCCGAAGGAAATCCAGAACCCCAGAGCCTTGGTCATCGAGCCTTACTCATTGCGAGCCGGCGCGGCATGCTATCACCCGAGTCACCCTAATTCCATTATCTAACAGGTGGGAGCATCCGAGCGTTGACCCTCGGGAGCAGGAGCGACTGGCAACAGATCGTTGTTCTTACGAAGTAAGAAACTTCTTCAGCTTGTTGCTAGTCTGGTGAGATGTTCTGGTTCCGAAAGCGAGGCAGCAAGTCCGTACCGAAAAAGCCGCACGCCGGCGAAAATCCCGCCAATCCCGGCATCGGTTCATTAGCCAACTGGACATTCAACGACGGCAGCCGTAGCTGGCAGGAGCCGATGAATCTTCTGGCGACTCTCGAGCGCCTGCTCACCGAGCGCGGCCGCGCCGTTCGGGTGGAGGGAGCCGTCGTCCTTGATCTCGACTCGCAACTTTCGCTCCGACCGCTCCTCCATACTATGCAGCCCGTTCACCAGAACCGGCGTGCGCACGAACACCACCATCGAATTCAAGCATCCAACCCGCATCCTCCAGCCGCTTTTCGAGTATCAGCACGCTGCTGGCCCGAATCTGGAGGAGTCTTTGATGACCGGCTTCCGCCAGTGGTATGAAGGCGATTTCATCACCCTCCTTGACGCCGTTCGCGAGAGAGGGGCCGCCTGCATGGAGCTCTCGCTGGGCAAGCGCCGCGTCACCCTGGGACCGCTGATCCTCGGCCGCCAGCTCGATGTCCCGTTGCTGGACGACTCCGATCATCCACTTTGTGCCTGCTGTGTCTTCACCAAGACCATAGATGCTTTCCAGCCCCTTCTGAACTCCTCGGGATTTCACGCTGTGCGCCTCTATGCCGCCCGCGATCAGCACGGCCGCTCCATTGCCGATTGTCGAGTCGACGGCGAGGACTTCCCCATCGGCCAAAAGGCGCTAATCGAGTATGCCCGCACCTGGAAGGTCGCCGGCGTCGAAAGCCGAAAACAATATGTCCTAATCCAGGATTCAATCCCTCCACTAACCCATCCCGTGCCGTAAGGTCTCGCGAGCGCCTCCTTTTTGGGCAAGCTTAAAGCAGCCCCACCTTGACACCCACCGCCCTCGCCGCGTACCGTATCCCAATATGCGGTCGAAATTAGCGGTTCTCGTTTTAGGCGCCGTGGCGCCATTCACGGCGCCCGCGGCGGACATCTCAGCGGCTCACAGCGAAGTGATTCACCTGGTGGAGACCCATGCCGCAACGTACCGTGATGTCTCGCGCAAGGTGTGGGAATTCGCGGAGATGGGATATCAGGAAAAGAAGAGCTCCGCTTTGCTCCAGGAGACACTCGCCGCCGCTGGCTTCGATGTGAAGGCCGGAGTAGCGGAGATCCCCACCGCGTTTGTCGCGAGTTGGGGGCAGGGCAAGCCGGTGATCGGAATTCTGGGCGAGTTCGATGCTCTGCCCGGGCTCTCGCAGGACGCCGTGCCGGAGCGCAAGCCGCTAACTGCCGGCGCGCCGGGTCACGGCTGCGGGCATAACCTGCTCGGCGCAGGCGGCGCGCTGGCTGCGGTATCGATCAAAGACTACCTCGCCGCGCATCACTTGCCCGGCACGGTGCGGTATTACGGCACTCCGGCGGAGGAAGGTGGTTCGGGCAAAGTGTACATGGTGCGCGCCGGGCTGTTCAACGATGTGGATGCAGTTCTGCACTGGCATCCGGGCGATTCGAATACGGTGACCACCGGCGCCGGCATGCTGGCCGTGATCACGGCGAAGTTCGAATTCCATGGCCTGGCATCGCACGCGGCGGCGGCGCCGGAGAAGGGACGCTCCGCGCTGGACGGCCTGATGCTGATGGCGAACGCGGTAGAGTTCCTGCGCGAGCACGTTCCCAGCGCCACGCGCATGCACTACATCGTGACCAAGGGAGGCGCCGCGCCTAACATCGTTCCCGATGATGCCGAGCTGTTTCTCTATGCGCGCCATCCCTCCATGACCGTGCTGAGCGGCATCTGGGATCGCATTCTGATGTGCGCCAACGGCGCGGCGATGGCCACCGAGACGACCGTGGAATGCCGCATCGTGAGCAGTGACGCCAACATCGTCAACAACCAGCCGCTGGGCGAGCGTGTCTACCGCAATTTCGCCGAGGTCGGCGGCTTGACGTACACCCCGGCCGAGCAGGCCTTCGCGGAGAAACTGTTTCCGCTGTTACCCGCGGGAACAACCGCCAGACTCGGCAGCGAGCGCCTGGTGCAGCCGCTCGATCGCCAGCTTGGCGAAGGCGGCGGCGCATCCACCGACGTGGGCGACGTGAGCTGGAACGTGCCGACCATCGGCATCACCGCCGCTACCTGGGTGCCGGGAACACCGGCGCACAGTTGGTACGCCACCGCCGCCAGCGGCATGGCTCTCGGACAGGACGGAATGGTGCTGGCGGCCAAGGTCCTCGCCGTCACCGCTGAGGACCTGTTCACCGAACCAGCGTTGCTGGCGGCGGCCAAGGCTGACTTCGCCAAGCGCATGGCGGGCGTGAAGTACGAATCCAAGATTCCGCTGAATCAGAAACCGCCGCTGGACTATCGGAATTCAAGCCGATAGCGGAGTGCTACTGGTAACGCCGGCGGTCTTGCCGCCGGTTCCTTGCGAGCCACGTCGACAGGAATGCCGGCGCAGGGCCGGGCGTCCCCGCCCCCCTACTGCACCGCCGGCGTTTCGCTGTGGGGCACGGCGCGCAGTTGGGCGTCTTCCAGTCGCTTGGCTTCCTGAAACGTGTAGATCATCCGGTGCACCACGGTGAGATTGGAGAGCACGGCGATCACCCACAGCACGGCGGCCATTCTATTGAACAGGGCGCCGATGATGATGAGCACCACGCGTTCGGGCCGCTCCAGGAAGCCTACTTTGCACTTCGGAATCGCGTTCTCGGCGCGCGCCCGCGTGTAACTGATCATCACCGAGCCGGTCATCACCACCGCGGTCAGCACGATGTAGAAAAAGCGGTTGATGGAAGCGTAGTAGACCAGCAGGCCCATATACAGCGCGAGATCGGAGTAGCGGTCGATCACCGAATCGAAGAATCCGCCGAAGCGTGTGACCTGGCTGGTGGCGCGGGCGACCCGGCCATCCACCATGTCGAACAACCCGGCGCCGATCACCACCAGGCCGGCCCAGCGGAAGCTGCCGCGGGCGAGCAGCCACGCCGCCCAGATGTTGATCACCAGCCCCATGAACGTGAGCACGTTCGGGTGAATGCGCGAAAGCGCCAGCCAGCGCACGATCCGGTCGATGATCGCGCCGCAGAACTTTGCCGATTCCGCCGGTGAATGTCATGTCACTCCGCCACGTCGTGGATCGTGGTCAGCTTGAGGATCTCCAGATCCTTGGCGCCGTTCGGGCTTTGCACGCGGGCCACGTCACCCACTTCCTTACCGAGCAAGGCGCGGCCGATCGGCGATGTGGTCGAGATCTTGCCATTGGCCGCGTCGGCCTCCTCGACCGTCACCAAATTATACGTTACCTCTTCGTCGCGCTTGCTATCGAGCACCACCACCGTGGAACCGAGTCCGACGCGGTCATGCGGGATCTTCGAGAAGTCGATCATCGACATCTCGGCCAGCCGCCGCTTGAGCTGGTTGAGGCGCGCGTTGACCATCCCCTGGCGTTCCTTGGCGGCATGATACTCGGCGTTCTCGCTCAGATCGCCGTGCGCCCGCGCCGTGAGGATCTCCTTCGGCAGCTCGACGTGCAATTCGCGTTCGAGCGTGGCGATTTCGTCCTGCAGCTTTTTCTTGATGTCCGGCATCCCAGAGGGGCTTGGCTCCCAACGCGACTATTATACAGGAGACACGCGGCGCAGGTTCATTCCGCCTGCGCGCGCAGAATTTCGTCGGCCAGATCGGTTACGGCGCGCATCTCGCGCACGTCGTGAACGCGAACCATGTGGACGCCCCCTAGCACACAGGCAGCCACCGCGGCAGCCGTAGCGAACTTGGTCTCCTCGGCGTCCTCGTGAGCGAGGAAGCTCTTGCGCGAGGGGCCGGCCATAATGGGCAGATCGAGGGCCGCAAGCGCGGAGAGGCGGCCCAAGATGAGTGGGTTCTGTTCCTTGCGCTTGCCGAATCCGAGGCCCGGGTCGATGGCCAATTTGGACGGGCTGATGCCGACGTGGCGGGCGCGGCTGACGGCTGCGCCAAGGTCGCGCACGATGCCCGCCACCGGATCGGGCATCGGACCCAGCCTGGCCCAGTTGTCCGGCCGCCCGCGCATGTGGTTCAGCACCAGGCCGGCATCGTGGTTGGAAACCACCCGCGCCAGTTGCGGTTCAATCGTGAGGCCGGAAGGATCGTTGATGACGTCAACCCCTAATTCGAGCGCGCGCTCGGCAACCTCGGCCTTGTAAGTATCCACCGAAATGGGAATTGTGAGCCGGTCCTTCAGCCGCTTGAGCACAGGAATCAGCCTGCGCATCTCTTCGGCCGCGGAGATACGCGCCGACCCGGGCCGCGTCGATTCCGCGCCGACGTCCAGCATGTCCGCGCCTTGCTCTTCCAGTTCCAGCGCGCGGGCGAAAGCGCGGTCCGGGTCGGCGTACTTGCCGCCGTCGGAAAACGAATCCGGCGTGACGTTGAGCACCGCCATCAGCAGCGTGCGGTCCCCGAGCTGAATTTCCCGACGCTTGAGTTTCCAGAAATAGAGTTTGCGCACGGCGGTTTACCGGATCACCTTTCGCCAGTTCTTGCCCACCTGAATCAGGAGTTCGGGCGCGGATTCCGTCCAGGTCAGCGCCGTCCACTTCACACCGTTGATTTCCACCGCGCCGGCCTTGATCTTGCGGGCGGCATCGCTCACCGATTCGGTCAGGCCGATGCGCGCCAGCAGTTTATCGACGCGAATGGCGCCGTCCTTTAAGACTCCTTCCGGGAGGGCGACGGTTTCGATTTCCGCCGGCACCTGCTTGCGGCGCACCACGTTGTCGAAGATCGCCGCCGCGCGTTCCGCCTCCGCCGCCGAATGATAATCGGCGACAATCATTTTGCCCAGCGCGATCTTGGCCTCCATGGGGTGCAGCGAGCCGTCCGCCACCCGCGCGCGCAACGCGGCGATTTCGCTCTCCGTCTTATCGGTGAGCAGCAGGTAGTAGCGCCACATCAGCTCGTCGGAGATCTGCATCACCTTGCGGAACATCACGTCGGGCGGCTCGGTGATGCCGATGTAGTTGCCCAGCGACTTCGACATTTTGTTGATGCCGTCGATGCCTTCGAGCAAGGGCGTGGTGCCGACGATCTGCGGCGGCTGTCCGAAATCGCGCTGCAATTCGCGCCCCACCAGCAGATTGAACCTCTGGTCCGTGCCGCCCAACTCAACGTCGCACTCGAGCGCCACCGAATCGTAGCCCTGCGCCAGCGGGTAGAGCATCTCGTGCATCGAGATCGGAACGCCCTCGCGCAGGCGCTTCGAGAAATCGTCGCGCTCCAGAATGCGCGCCACCGTGTAATGCGATGCCAGACGCACGATGTCGACATACGTCATCGGTTCCAGCCACTCGCTATTGAAGCGGACCACGGTTTTTTCTTTATCGAGAATCTTGAACACCTGCGCCTTGTACGTTTCGGCGTTTTCGAGGATGGCTTCGCGCGTCATAGGCGGGCGCGTCACGTTGCGGCCGGTGGGATCGCCGATCAGCCCGGTCATGTCGCCGATCAGGAAAATCACCGTGTGGCCCAGGTCCTGAAAGTGCTTCATCTTGCGCAGCAGCACGGTGTGGCCCAGGTGCAGGTCCGGCGCGGTCGGATCGAAGCCGACCTTGATGCGCAATTTGCGGCCGGAGCTGGCGGCTGCGGCCAGCCGCTCGCGGAGATCCTCTTCGCGAATGATCTCCACCATGCCTTTCCGCAAGTAAGAAAGTTGTTCGTCGAGCGTCATGCGTTCTTTTGAGCCAACCAATTCTGCGCGGATAGGACCGCGGCGCTACGCCGCGCCCGGATCCACGCCCAAAGCGCGTTTCAAATCCAAAGAGAACTTCTCAATCTCTTCCACCTGCGCGGGGCTGGCCGGTGTTTCGTGGCCCTTGGCGGCAAGATACGGCCGGCCTTCGCGCCACACCAGAAACGCCAAACCGGTTTCCGTCATCATCCCCGAACTGCCGATCCCCGTCCCTGCCGCCGTAGCGCCGGCGGTCTTGCCGCCGGTTCCTGGCTTGACTAGCGCCACGCAGGAGCCGCGCGTGAACATGCTGTACTCCGGGGATTCGGCGGCCAACTGGATTCCACAGCCGGCCAGGCGTGCGGCGGTTTCGGGCGTCACATCTTATAGCGCCCGAGATCTTCATCGTTGAGGCCATCGAGCCACCGCTTCAGCTCTTCCTTATTGTCTTTGTCGGAAGCGTTGGCGGCCTTGCTGGAGGATTTGAGCACGGTCTCTTCTACGTAAATCGGGCAATCCAGGCGCAGCGCCAGCGCCAGCGCATCGCTCGGGCGCGAATCCACGCTGATGGTTTCGCCGTCGCGATCCAGCCAGATGACGGCGTAGAACGTGTCGTCTTTCAGTTCGCTCACCACTACCTTGCGCATGGCGGTGTTGAGCCCCAGCAGCAGGCTCTTGATGAGGTCGTGCGTCATCGGCCGCGGCGTGGAAACCTTTTCGATTTCCAGCGCGATGGCGTTCGCCTCGTAAACACCGACCCAGATCGGGAGCACGGAGTTGCCGCTCACGTCCCTCAGGATGACGATGGGCATATTGGTGACCGGGTCCATCATCAGGCCGCGAATTTTCATTTCGACTTCCATGCCGCCCTCCTCCCAACTCAATTACACCACAGTTGCGCTCTCGCCCACCAAGGAGTTGGGGCCGGAGCGTGTGACGCGAACAGGCAGGTATTGGCCGACGAGAGAAGCCTCGCCGTCTTGCGCGTGAGTGAAGTTCAGCGTGCGGTTGTCCGAGGTGCGTCCGATCCACTGCGCGAGCGCCTGGTGGCGGCCCTCCACCAGCACTTCCTTCACGCTGCCGATGAGCCCGGCATTGCGGCGGATCTGGATGGCGCGCTGCTTCTCCTGCACGATCGCCAGGCGCCGCTGCTTCTCCTCATCGGGTACCTGGTCTTCCAGGCGGAGGGCGGCCGTGTTCGGGCGCGGCGAGTACTTGAAGCTGAACAGCGAATCGTATTCCACTTCGTCGAGCAGGACGAGCGTGGCCTCGAAGTCCTTTTCGGTCTCGCCGGGGAAGCCGACGATGATGTCGGTGGTGATGGAATAGGGGCGCCGCGCGTTCTTGAGCCAGTCGATGCGCCGCATATATTCGTCGCGCGTGTAGAGCCGGTCCATTCTGGCGAGCACGTTCGACGATCCCGATTGCACCGGCAGGTGGACGTGGTCGCAGATCGCGGGATTCGAGTCCATGGCATCCACGATATCTCTGCCGAAATCGCGCGGGTGCGAAGTGGTGTAACGTACGCGGCGGATTCCAGGGATCTCCGCGACCCGCGCGAGCAGAGTGGCGAAGTTCCAGCCCGCCGGCGTGCGATCGCGATAGCTGTTCACGTTTTGCCCCAGCAGTTGGATCTCGCTGTACCCTTCCGCGGCCAGGCGGCGCGCTTCGGCCATCACACTTTCGCTCGAGTCGGCTGCGCTCCGGGCCGCGCGTGAACGGCACCACGCAGTAGGCGCAGCTTTTGTCGCAGCCTTCGATGATGGTGATGTAGGCGCGGTGCGGATTGTCGCGGCGGGTGAAGGGCGTGTCGAAGGCCTCATCGGTATCCAGGCTCAATCCGGTGACGCGCCTGTCGCCGGCTTCAATCTGTACCAGCAACTCGCCTAGCTTGTTATAGCTGGCCGAGCCGCACACCAGGCCCACGTTGGGCGCGCGTTCGAAAATGCGTTCGCCTTCCTGCTGTGCCACGCAACCGAGCACGCCAATCACCTTGTCCTTGCCGTTGCGCTTGAACTGCTGCAAGCGGTGGTAGACTTTTTGCTCGGCTTTGTCGCGTATGCTGCACGTGTTGTACAGCACCAGATGAGCTTCTTCCGGCGTGGGCACCTGCGCATAGCCCTTGGCCATCAGCGTGCCGACTACCTTTTCGGAGTCGTGCGCGTTCATTTGGCAGCCGAAGGTTTCCAGGTAAAAGGTCTTGGCGGGCACTCTCCACTATTCTAAACGAGCCGGCGGCGCGGGTTCGAGTGCGTGTGGGGCAGGATGGCATCCTGCGCGGTGGTTGCCAACCACCGCGCGGGCCGATTCCCAATCGGCCCGCAGCTTACCAAGCTGCCCCACAAACCAACGCCCTAACGCGGCCCCCGCCTAATGCTGCGCGCTGGCCGACCCAGTCGTGGACAAACAGAAATTGTCCTCGAACTCCGACAGATCCTCGGCTATTCTGTCCTGTCGCAAATACTTGTCATCTGGGAATTTCGCTTTGTGCCGCCCCAACCGCTCGTCCGCAACGGATTTAGGAACAATGAAGAATCGGCGCCTGAGCTGATCTGCGCCAGGGAGTAGGACAATCGCCAACCAATCAAATTGATCTTTGGCCCAATAGTCTACGAAGGTGTCTCCGCCGCGCTTGAAGGTTCGAGACTTCACGGAAATCCGTTGCGGTGCCCCACCACCTTTCGGCTGCGCAATAACATCGTAGCCGGGCCAATTGTCGGGCATCTTCATCGCGGGAACACCAGCCAGTGTCAATTCGGCGGCGACCAGCATTTCGCAGGAATCGCCCATCTGTTTGGGTGTGCAGGCCTTCATTCCAACAACCTAGCACGCCGAACAAGCCGTCTTGCGCAGTTATTTTCCCTCTGAAGCCGCATTGCCAGGCGGGGCATCTCCAGGCGCTGGTTCCGGCTCGGACTCCTCGAGGCTTCGCACCCGCTTCTCGACCGGCGTCAGTTCCGCGATCTCGACTCCCAGCGGCGCGGTTTTCAACTCCGCAAATTTGCGCGCGCTCACCATCACCCGGCTTTCGAGCGAGCCCACCGCCTTGTTGTATTCCTCGACCGCGCGTTCGAGGCCCTTGCCCATGTTGACCAGGTGTCCGCCCATGTCGGAAAGCCGCTTGTATAACTCCTTGCCCAGCGCACTGATTTCGGCGGCGTTCTCCGCGAGCTTTTCCTGCCGCCAGCCGTAGGCGACCGCGCGCAAGAGCGCGATCAGCGTGGTGGGCGTGGCCAGGATGATGTTCTGCCCGACTCCAAATTCGATCAGCGAAGGATCGGCTTCGAGCGCGGCGCTGAAGAAGCATTCGCCGGGCAGGAACAGCACGGCGAATTCCGGCGCCTGGTCGAATTGCTCCCAATAGGATTTGCGGCCGAGCCCGATGAGATGCGCGCGCACCTGCCGCGCGTGATCGGCCAGGCTGGCTCTGCGCGTAGTTTCGTCCGCGGCTTCGATGGCGCGTAGGTAGCCATCGAGCGGCGTCTTGGCATCCACCACCACGGTTTTTCCGGCCGGCAGATGAATCAGCAAATCGGGCCGCAGCCGGCCCTCTTCGCCCGTCACCGTGGCTTGCGTCTGAAAATCGCAATGATCCAGCATGCCGGCCATCTCCACCACGCGGCGCAACTGCATCTCGCCCCAGTTGCCGCGCGCGGCCGGCGAACGCAGCGCCGTCACCAGCTTGCCGGTTTCGGCGCGAAGCTGCTGTTCGGTTTCCGCCAGGCCGCGCACCTGCTCCTGCAATCCGGCGTAGGCGGCCGCGCGCGCCGTTTCCAGCTCCTGGATGCGCGAATCCACCTTGTCGAGCGACGCGCGCACCGGCGACACCAGTTGCTCGAACGCTTGTTGACGCTTTTCCAGATCGCCGCGCGCCGCGGTCTGCGCCTCCGCCAGATTGGCGCGTGCGAGATCGAGAAACGCCTGATTATTCCGCGCCAACGCTTCGGCGGAAAGCGCCTGGAAAACAGTCGCGGTATCCTGGCGGCGCGCCCGCAACACCAGCCACGCCAGCAGGAACCCGGCAATAAAACACGCTACCGGCAGAATGTTTTGCACTGTTGCTATTATCGCGCCTTCGGAGTCGGGCCCAGAGGGCACCCCGTCAGGGAGCGGTCAGCCCCTACCGGTCTCTCTCCCGGAAGGCCCGTTCAATCACCGCCAGCGTGCCCTCCGTGATCTCCAATTCCGCCAGGTCGCGCTCGCGAACCCATTCCACGCGGCACGCGTCGTCACCCGCGCGCAGGTCGCCGCCAATCACGCGGCAGATGTAATCGATCAAAACGTAATGATATTCCGGCGCGCCGCGCGAGTCGCGCATGATGCGCTCGAAGATCTCGAAGACCTTAACCGGCTTCACTTCAAGGCCGGTCTCTTCGCGCACTTCGCGGCGAACCGCGGCATCGAGCGACTCGCCGGTTTCGAGCGCCCCGCCGGGCAGCGACCACGCGCCCTTCAGGGGCTGCTTACCCCTCTGCGCCATCAGAATGCGGCCACGCCGGAAAATCAGCGCCCCAACTCCGATCAGCGGCCGCTTGGGATAGCGGCGGTCATCCACCTTCCGGGATCTACCGCCGCTCATCGAAGCCCGCTCCCTTTTGCAGCACGCGCACGCGATACACATTGCGCCGGGCGGTGATGAACATCGATTGGCCGTCGGCCTCGCCGAATCCGCAGTTGGAAGGCGGATCGCTCACCGGAATCGTATCGAGCAACTGGCCCGCCGCGCTATACACCGCAATTCCGCCCGCGGCCACATACAGATTGCCCTTCTCGTCCACGCGAATGCCGTCGGGCACGGCCCCGGTGTTCTCGACCAGCGTCCGTTGGTTGGCCGGTTGGCCATTGCGATCCAGATCCCACGCCAGAATGCTGCGATCGTCCGAATCCGTCACGTACAGCACCTTGCCATTGGGAGAAAGCGCGATGCCGTTGGGCCTGCCCGCGAGTCTGGCGACAATTTCGAGCGGCCCCTTCGGTGGGATGTGGTACACGCCGTAAAAGTCCAGCTCGCGATGGTCGGCCTGGCTGCCGAAGGCCGGGTCCGTGAAATAGACGTGATCGGTGCGGCCCACCACGATATCGTTCGGCGCGTTCAGGCGCTTGGCTTCCCATCGGTCGGCCAGCACCTCGATGGCGCCCTTCTTGTCCGTGCGGGTCACGCGCCGGGCCCTGGTTTCGCAGGTGTACAGGCGGCCCTCGCTGTCGAACGCGTTGCCGGCCGGCCCCTGCACGTGTTCCCGATAAACCTGGGGAGTCTCGCCGGGAACCCACTTGAGCAACTGATCCGCCGGTGTGTCGCTGAAAATCAGGAAGCCATCCCTGGACCACGCGGGGCCGTCCGTGTACGTGTAACCTTTGGCCAGCAACTGCACCTGAAAGTGGGCGGGATCCTGTGCCGGCAGGAACGGCGCGAAGACAGCGGCTGCGGCGCACCAACGCGCGAAGCTCTTCATTTGCCGCCTTCGGCGTCGTTCATGTATCGCCCCTGGCGCCGCTCATTTACCGGTCTTGGCGACGGTGAGGTTATTGACCACCTGCTTCACGCCGTTCACCTTTTTTGCCAGCTTGCCGGCCCGGTCCTTCTGCTGCTGGGTCTCGGCCGGACCGGTGAGGGTCACCACGCCCCGTGCGACTTCCACTTTGATACTTCCGCCCTTGGCAATGGGATCGCCGGTGAGCTTGATGCGCACCTGGTCGGAGATCACATCGTCGCTGACCGCTTTGTCCGCGGCCAGGCAGGTGGCGGCCAACAGAATCAGAACCATCGAAAAAGCCAGTAGTTTAAACATCGTCGTCTCCGGCCATTGTACGCCAGTCGAGCGCATTCAAGAATGTTGCCTTGTCGCGCCATCCCGGCTGCACGCGCACGTGCAGATCGAGATAGATCTTCACGCCGAACAGCCGCTCCATCTCCTGCCGCGCCAGGGTGCCGATCCTTTTGAGCATGGCGCCCTTGGTTCCGATGACGATGGCCTTTTGTCCATCTCTCTCCACGCGGATGGTGGCAAAGATGCGAGTGAGCCGCCCGGTCTCTTCCCACTGATCCACAATCACCGCGACCGAATGCGGCACTTCCTGCCGCGTGGCCTCGAGAATCTTTTCGCGAATCAGCTCAGCGGCCAGAAACCGCTCCGGCTGGTCGGTGACGTGATCCTCGGGGAAATACGCCGGGCCTTCCGGCAGATGTTGCAGAATTACTTTCTTCAACTCGTCGAGGCCTTGCCCCTTGGTGGCCGAAACCGGAACGTAATCGGCGAACTCGAACGCGGCCCGATACTGGTCGATCATCGGGAGCAGCTGCGCCTTGTCCTTCACCAGGTCGATCTTGTTGAGCACGAGCACCGTCGGAGCCTGGCTCTTGCGAGCCAGATCGATCGCCTGGCGGTCTTCTTTGCCGAAGGGGCGCGCGGCATCGGCCAGCAACAGCAGCAGGTCGCGTTCCTCCACCGCGGCCCGAACCGCATCCATGAGGCGCTTGTTCAGGGCGGTATCGGCGCGGTGAATGCCGGGCGTGTCGAGGAACACGATTTGCGCTCCGGGCATCGTCAGCACGCCCTGAATCGAGGTGCGCGTGGTCTGCGGCTTGTCGGCGACAATCGCCACCTTCTGCCCCACCAGGGCGTTGAGCAGCGTCGATTTGCCGGTGTTGGGGCGCCCGATCAGGGAAACGAATCCGGACCGGAATGGATCACTCATACGTCACCGCCTGGGATTTACTGATGCGAACCTGCTCCACGCGCCACTCGTCGGAGGCCAGCACCTCCACGCGAATGCCGTCGCGGTCCACCAACTCGCCGGATTTAGGCACCCGCCCCAGCCACTCGCTGACCAGGCCGCCCACGGTGGTCGATTCGACGTCCTCCTCGCGGCGGAACGATTCGAACAGGTCGGCCACGCGGTCCAGATCGAAATTGCCGGCCACGATGAAACCGCCGTGCCCGTCCTCCAGCACGTCCGTGCTCGGCTCGTGCTCGTCGCGTATCTCGCCGATGATCACTTCCAGCAGATCCTCCATGGTCGCCAGGCCCGCCGTGTTGCCGTATTCGTCGACCACGATCACCATGTGCGTGTTCTCCTGCTGCATCTGGCGCATCAGGTCGCTCACCGGCTTGGTCTCCGGCACGAACGGAATGGGGCGCACCAGTTCCCGCACCAGGCGCTTCGAGCGCGTCCTCCTCTTCCAGCTCGAACATGTCGCGCACGTGCACGAAGCCGGTAATCTGGTCGATGTTCTTTTCGAAGACGGGAACGCGCGAGTACTGCTCGTTGGATCACCAGTTGACGGAGTTCCTCGAGCGTGGAATCGGCCGGAATGGCCATGATCTTGGGCCGCGGCGTCATCACTTCGCGCACCACCTTGTCGCCGAACTCGACCACCGATTGAATCAGCTTGCGGTCCTGCTCTTCGATCAACCCTTCTTCCTGGCCGGCGGAAATCAGCGCGTCGATATTCTCCGCGGGAGTGGGTTGCTCTTCGGCGGTTTTGGAATCGTCGGCGAGGTCGATCAGGGATTGGAAGAAACCCAGCAGCGCCACGCACGGCCGCGCCAGCCAGGCGAGCGCGCGCAGCAACGAAAGCAGCGGCAGCAGCCAGCGGCCGGAGGTGCGGCGGTAGAGCAGTTGCGGCAATGCGTAGGCGACGGCCATCATCACCATCCACACGGCCAGCACCGCCTGCCAGAAAACGGCGGCGTTCCACGGCTCGCCGTCGGCGAACCACGCGAAATAGAAAATGCCGAGCAGCACCAGCAGCGTGTGTTTGATGAGCGAAAAGGCGCCCGCGCCATCTTCGGTCTTCAGGCCGATTTTGTCTTCCAGCGTGTCTTTGAAGAATTCGAGCGCAGGCAGATCGCGCGTGCGCAGGCGCATGCTTTCCAGATACAGAAGCTGTACGAAAGTCACCAGCCCCAGCGCCGGGGTGGCTACCAGCGCCGCCAGGATCACCGCCAGCATCACGGCCCCACCCGTTCGATCAGGCCGGCAGGCAGGCTGAGCCGCACGCGCCAGCGTTGTTCCGCGCGCGCCATCCGCCCGCCGTCGTTTTTGTGATCCTGGCCCAGAAGATGCAGTAGACCGTGCAGCATGAGGATGCGGATCTCCCGCTCGGTCGAGTGTCCGAATCGCCGGGCCTGCGCGCGAGCGCGTGGGAGCGAAATGGCGATGTCGCCGGCGCGGGGTAGGATAGGCGATCAGTTTCTTGTCGCCTGTCATCGGGATGGCTGGAAACGACAGCACATCGGTGGTCGAGTCCTTGCCGCGAAACTCGCGGTTCAGACGCCGCATGTGTGCGTCCCCGGTGATGAGGCAATCAAACGGTCGGCCGCGCGCGACCTCGGCCTGCAACTTGCGCGCAAAGCGGAGCAGCGGGGCCGGACGCACGTCGGTCTGTGGATTCGAGAAAGTAACCGTACTGCCAACGGGCGCGGACATGGCGTCCCTCAGGCGCGTGGCGCAGTCTCGCCGCCGGCGGCCTCGGCGGGCGCGGTTGGCGCAGTGGGCGCGGGCTCCACGGCGGGTTCGGCGAGCTTCAAACTGAGTTGCCGGCCGGCGCCGATGGTCTCGTTGTAGCGCTCGTAGGCCTTGACGATACGCTGCACCAGCGTGTGCCGGACCACGTCGCGCTCGTCGAACGGCACAAAACTGATGCCCTCCACGCCCTTGAGCACTTCCATGGCGTCGATCAAGCCGCTGCGGCGGCCGTTCGGCAAATCGATTTGCGTGATGTCGCCATTGACCACCATTTTGGAGTTGAATCCCTGGCGCGTCAGCACCATCTTCATCTGCTCCGAGGTGCTGTTCTGCGCTTCGTCCAGAATGATGAAACTGTCATTCAGCGTGCGGCCGCGCATGAACGCGATGGGTGCGACTTCAATTACGTTGCGCTCCAGCAGTTTCTCGACGCGCTCGCTGTCGAGCATGTCGTAGAGCGCATCGTAGAGCGGGCGCAGGTACGGGTCCACCTTTTCCTGCAGCGTGCCCGGCAGAAATCCCAGGCGCTCGCCGGCTTCAACCGCGGGGCGCGTGAGGATGATGCGGGCCACGGACTTGTTCATCAGCGCCGAAATGCCCATCGCCACCGCCAGGTATGTCTTGCCGGTGCCGGCGGGGCCGATCCCGAATACCAGGTCGTTGCGCTCGATGGCTTCCAGATACCGCCGCTGGTTCACCGATTTCGGCGCCAGCATCTTCTTGCCGAAATTGCGCTGTTTACCGCTTTGGACCAACGCGCGCAGGGAGACCTCGGAGTCGATGGTCACCACGCGCAGGTAGCTGTTCAGATCGCCGTTATTGAAAACGTGGCCTTCCCGCACCAGCGCGTTGTAATCTTCCAGGATGTTCTCCGCGCGCGTGACGTTCTCCGCCTCGCCTTCGATTTCGATGTTGTTGTCGACCAACTGGGTATGGACGCTCAACCCGGTTTCGATCAGCCGGATGTTCTCATCGCGGGTGCCAAACAGATTCTCGACACCTCTTTGAATGCGCACGCTGGCTTTCATGCTGTGGGTGACTGATACCTCCATGGGAAAAACGAGGACAAGAAGAGAGATTCCGATGGAAACTGCTCGGACTTTCGACGGCCCGTTTTGGCGGGCGCCACGAAAACCATCTGCTCCGATTATACCCGAAGGTCAACCCGCCATTTCGGTCACCTTGTCAAATGAACCTGAACTTGACCGCGGGTGACGCACCCCGCTCCCCCGTGTGTGTCATTCTCGAAATTTAGTGCTATACCGTAAGTGTCAGGAGATCTGTCATCAACTAGACCATGGAATCGAAGGCACACTCCGCGATGGCATGTGACGAATGCGCCCTCTGGCGGAAGCGGGTTGCCGAGCTGGAAGCCGAACTCGAACTGACGAAGGGGCGCGACGACAGCGGAGAAGAGAGTTTCCGCCAGTTGGCGGAGTCTTCTCCGTTAATGATCTGGATGTCGGGTCCCGACGCGATGTGGACCTACTTCAACCGCGCCTGGCTGGAGTTTAGAGGCCGGTTGCTGGCGGAGGAGTTGGGGAATGGCTGGACCGAAGGACTGCATCCCGACGATCGCGACATTTGCGTCGAAACCTATCTCAAGTCGTTCACCGCGCGCCAGCCGTACCGCATCCAATATCGCCTGCGGCGCGCGGACGGCGAATATCGCTGGGTGGAGGACCAGGGCATTCCACGGCTGGACGGAGCGGGCGGGTTCGCCGGTTTCAACGGTGCGGCGTTAGATATCAGCGAACGCCGGCGCCCATATTCCAAGCCCGATGAAGAAGCGCTGCGCATCGTGTTTACGCTGACCGAGCGCGAACGCCAGGTGTTGGTGCTGGTCGCGGAAGGTAAATCCACCAGGCGCGCGGCGCGGCAACTGGGGATCAGTTACAAGACCGTGGAGTCTCACCGGAGCCACATCCTCGAGAAACTGGGCGTGCATGAAACGGCCAGCATGGTGCGGTATGCGATTCGCGCGGGGTTGATCGCGCCATAGGCGAAACGCCGGACCGGCGCGCGGCCTCACCGGAACCTTTTCGGACAAGCTTCGTAACGAACGCGCCTGAGCGGCGGCTGGGGCTTGGCTTTACTCGTACCTCACTGCCATCACCGGGTCGACGCGGAGGGCGCGGCGGGTTGGAACATACCCAGCCACCAGGGCAACTCCAGTCAAAGCTGCGGCGGCGGCCGCGATTGTCAATGGGTCGGCTGGGCTAATTCCGAATAGATCCGACTTCGCGTACCGCGCGGCCCACAGAGCCAAGGGGACGCCGGCCGAGAGGCCCGCCACGGTGAGCCAAAGCGTTTCGCGCAGCACCAGCCACACAATGGGGCCGTGCCGGGCGCCCAGCGCCAGCCGGATGCCGATTTCGGCCGTCCGGCGCGCCACCGCGCAAGCCATCAGGCCGTAGAGGCCGACGCACGCGAGCAGCAGGGCGAGAGCGCCGAAGAAACTGGAGAGCGTGGCCAGCAGCCGCTCCTTGAGCAGCGACCGTTCGGCTTCGGCGCGTAGGGTCATGGCTTGGAAGACCGGCAGATTCGGGTTCACCGAAGCGACCGCCCGGCGCACTTCGCCCAGCAAATTGGAGTGGGCGCCGTAGCGCAGCTCGAAAGACACGAACCCCCAGCGATATTCCTGCTCCGGACCGTGCTGGAAAAGCGGGTAATACAGCACCGGCCCCGGCTGCTCGCGCGCGCCGTTCCAACGCGCATCTTTCACCAGACCCAACGATGGTGGCCGCGCCCAGTTTGTGGCCGATCGGATTCTGGTTCGGGAAATGCGCCGCGGGCGAGCGATGCATTAATGATGACGGCCTTGGGCGCGGTTTCGTTGTCGCGGGCTTCGAAATCCCGCCCCGCCAGGAGCGGCGTCGAGACAGTGGCGAAATAGCCGGGACTGGTGGAGTTCCACTCGACGCGGATGGCATTGCGCTCGGGCAGCGTGCAGTCCATCCACTTCGTCGACCCGATCGACGAGATGAAACTGATCCTCCACCGGGCGGTCCACCGAGGCGCTGGCGGACTTCACGCCCGGCAGGACGCGCAGCTTCTCGAGGATCTCGCGATAGACCGCACCGGCCCGATCGCTTGGGTAGCCCGCCAGCTTGGCATCCACCGAAAGCATGAGCACATTCTCGCGGTCGTATCCCATGTTCACGTTCCAGAGCTTCTGCAGCGTGCGCACGAAGAGTCCTGCGCCGGTGATCAGCACCACCGAAAGCGCGACTTGCGCCACCACCAGGATCCGATCCAGCGCGCGCGAGCGCCGGCCCGCGTGGTGTGTCCCTTCCTTCATGACCGGACTGGCGTCGACCCGCGTGCCGCGGAGTGCGGGGGCCAGGCCGAAGAGGATCCCGGTGAGCAGCGACACGGCGGCGGCGAAGGCGAAGACCGGCAAATCCGGGGCGACGGCCAGCGGGACGGGCGACTCGCCGGTCGAGATCATGCGCACCAGCAGCCAGCCGCCCCACCACGCCAGCGGCACGGCCAGAGCTCCACCGATCAGTGCCAGCACCATGCTTTCAGTCAGAATCTGCCGGATCAGCCGGCCGCGGCTGGCTCCCAGCGCCAGCCTGACGGCGATCTCGCGCCGCCGGCTGGAAGCGCGGGCCAACATCAGGTTGGCGATATTGGCGCACGCGACCAGCAGCACGATTCCCGCCACCCACATCAGCAGTTTCAACGGAAATGCGTAATAGTCCCGCAGGCCGCTGTCCACACCGGATGCGGCCGGCCGGAGCGCCAGGTGGCCATCGCGGACGAAATGTCGCACATTTTCCATGTTGCCGAGTTCCGAAGCCGACAGCCCCTCCGCGAGAACTTGCCGGCGAATGACGTCCAGTTCGGCCTGCGCCGTCTGGCGCGAAACTCCCGGAGCGAGGCGTCCCACAACCAGCAGCCAGCTCGAAAATGGGTCCGTCCATCGCTTGCTATCGGGCGCGAGACGGTCGAGCGCGTGGAGCGGTACCCAAAGGTCCGGCCCGTTTCCAACCGAAATTCCCGAAAACTCCGGCCGAGCGACGCCAACCACCGTGAAAGGAACCTGGTTGACCGTGATCGCAGCCCCGATGACGGCAGGGTCGGCTGCGAACCGGTCGCGCCAGTAACGATCGCTGATCACGGCCACGGACGCGCGCGCCCGGTCTTCGCCCGCCGAGAAAAAGCGGCCGTACTGGGGCGTGATTCCAAGCACGGAGAAGGAATTATCGGTGCAGGCATCGCCATCGGCGAGTCCGGATGTTTTATGGAAGCCGACGACCAGGCGGCCGAGGCCGGTCCCGCCGAAGATGCCGGACAGAGTCCTCGACTGCGCTTGAAAACGCTCGAGCTGCGGGTAGGCGAACAGACTCTTCGCAATATTGCTGCCGGTGTCCCACAACGGAAACGTATTGGTGAACTGCACGAGTTGCCGCGGATCGGCCACCGGCAGCATGCGCAGCACGACGGCGTTCAGCAAGCTGAAGATGGCCGTGTTGGCGCCGATCCCGAGCGCCAGTGACAGCACCGCCGCCGCCACGAATCCGGGATTCCGGCGCAACGTCCGCATGGCGTATCGCAGGTCCTGAAAGAGCCGCTCCATAGACATCCATCCCCACACGGCGCGAGTGTCCTCCATCAGTAACCCAATATTTCCGAGCTCCCGGCGGGCCGCCCATTGCGCCTGTTCCGACGTCAGCCCCGCGGCTTCCGCCTCTCGCGCTTCCTCCTGCAAATGAAACTCGATCTCGTCCTGGAGTTCCGCTTCCTTGCGGCTGCGCCCAGTCATCCAGCCCAGCTTGCGGAGAATCCGGATCATACCGGCTCCTGGCCGGGTGGCTTCAAGACTAGTCCCACGGCGCGGGAGAAGGTCGTCCATTTGGCTTGTTCCGCCAGCAATTGCTTCCGGCCTTTGGGTGTCAAGCGATAGAATTTGGCGCGCTTTCCGGTCTCCGCCAGTTCCCATGCGGCGGCGATCCAGCCGCGCGCCTCCAGGCGGTGCAGCGCGGGATACAACGATCCGGTTTCGACTTGCAGCAGGTCCTCGGAGGTTCGCTGGATGTGCTTGGCGATGGCATGGCCGTGCGCTCTTCCCAGTAACAGCGTGCGCAGGATCAGAAGGTCGAGCGTCCCTTGCAGGAGCTCCACGCGAGAAGGCGGCGTCGTGCTCATTCTGTAGACAGTCTACCCTTTTTTCGTAGAATGTCTACTATGGGTCGCAGATGTCGAACTCTGGTTCTTCCGATCGTGCTGCTCCTGCCGCGAGCATTCGGGCAGGACGCCCGATCCTCTCCGGCCAATGGGGCGGGGAATCGCGCAGCGCCGCCGGCATTCGAGGTCGCGTCGGTCCGGCCGTCCGATCCGGCGAGCCGGATTTCGATCCGGCGCTCGGGCGACCGGCTCAACACCTCGAACACGTCGCTCGAGTTTCTCATCACCTGGGCATATGACATCCGCAACGATCGTCTCTTCGGAAAACCGAAGTGGCTGGACTCGGTGCATTACGATATTGCGGCGAAAGCCGGGGAGAGTCTGGCCCCCGGCCTGTTGCAGCGGATAATGCAGTCGCTGCTCGCCACGCGCTTCCAACTCGCCATCCACCGCGAAACCAGGGAGCTTCCCATGTACCCGTTGGTGGTGGGGAAGGACGGCGCCAAAGTCCATCTAACCGAGGCGCGTGGCGATCCCGGCCAAAACCCTTTCAACATGACCAACAGGGGCCGTCTAACCGGCAGCCAGGTCACGGCCGCGATGTTGGCTAACGTGTTATCCAATCAGCTCGGCCGTTCCGTGCAGGACCAGACGGGGCTCCAGGGAGTTTTCGATTTCGAACTGGAGTGGGAACCGGATACGGACGCTCAATCCACCAACGTGGACGGCGCTTCGGAACCATCGATCGGTGCCCGAACCGGGCCGTCGATTTTCACTGCGATCCAGGAGCAGCTCGGATTCAAGCTGGAGCCGCGCAGAGGCCCGGTCGAAGTCATCGTGATCGACCACATAGAGAGCACGCCGACAGAGAATTAGGGAGGCTCGGGCGATTCAGCGGGGCTAGCACTCCGCCATGCGCAGGCGGAAGTCGCGCAGATTGCGCAACAGGTAATCGGGCGCGAGCGCTGCGAGATCCTCGACCGGGGTAATGCCGGTCCGCACGGAGATGATGCGGATGCCGTTTTCGCGGGCGGCGATCATATCGGAAGTGGCGTCGCCCACCAGCGCGACAGGCGCCTGCGCGGAGAGCGAGTGGCGTAGCCTCGCCTCGCGGATGGCCCATTTCACCAGGCGTCCGCGAGTGGCGGCCATCTCGCCGAACGCGCCGTAGCGGAAGTAGTGGGCAAGGCCGGCGCGCTCCAGCTTGCGCCAGCCGATGCGGGTGAGGTTGCCGGTGACCAGCGCCAGCAGAAAGCCGCGGCGCGCCAGGCGATCGAGCAACGCCGGCACGCCCGGACAGTGCTTGCCCTCGAGCGACGGGCACACGCGCAGGTAGTAGCGTTCCGCCGCGCGCTCGATTTCGGGCATGCGATCGGCGGATGAGCGCGCGTCTGGCTCCGGCGCGGCGCATCATTTCCGTCAGGATGGCCGGGTCCAGCATGCCCTGCACGGGAATGCCATCGGTGGTGGTGTCGAGGCCGGTCGACCTTGCGGATGCCGTGGACCAGCGCCTGCCGATGATGCGGCCCGGCGCGCCGCATGAGAGTGCCGTCGATATCGAATAAGACCAGCCCGCGATAGCTCACAACCCGATGCTAACGCGAGTGAGTGGGACTGACGAAACTGTCCCAAGGCGCGTTTCTTGCGCCGCGCGGACAGTTCCGTCAGTCCCAGCCTCTTCCTCCAGCCTCTTCCTTGATGTTGCGAGTTTGTTTTCCGATAAGTTCTCAAATGCGGGCTGCCGGAATGGAAGCAATCCGCTCAAAACGTAACTGCCGGCGATTGCGCCGGGACTGGAGGAACCGGTTCCTTTCTCCTCTCGGGGAGGAGTACAAGCCTCTGTGGCCGCCTGTGATGAACGTTGCACGGCGTGACCCGGTTTCAAATTGCCCCCTGCAGGGAGGGACCATGGTTAGGCACCGGACGTCGCCCCGAAACGGCTGCCTCTCGGCGAGCGAGCAGCTCTTTTTCTATTTCAGAGTAACGCGGTGGGCTGCGCGGCGGCGCGGGCGAAGCGGCGCAGGCTTATGAAAACAGGGGCGAAGACTTTTTCGGAGAGGGCGTGATTTGCAGTCAAGGCGGATTCGCAAACTGTGCAACTGGTTAATGTCCCCGGTTTCCCCAGATTGGCAGTCAAGGCGGATTCGGAAACTGTGCAATTGGTTAATGATCTGGACCCCTTTTCTGAGACGAAGAAATTAGGGACACTTTTCATCGAATGGGAGGAGTGTTCCGATGGGTCAAGAGAAACCGCGGCAGCACAGCCACGAGTTCCGGGTAGAGATTGCACAGCGAATGCTGAACGGCGGGTGCGTGAAGGCGCTGAGCGAGCAGTACCACCTACCGCGCAGCATGATGTACCGGTGGCGCGACGCCTATCGCAAGGACGGTCCGGAGGGGCTCCGACGCCCTATTGGCCGGCCTCCGGGCAGCGCGTCCAGACTGACCACGGTCACCAAGAGCAGCGCCGAAGAGAAGTTACGCCAGCGCATCGGCGAACTGGAACGGACAATCGGCCGGCAGAGCGTGGAAATCGATTTTTTCAAAGGAGTCTTCAAGCGACTCGAAGCGCAGCCGAAAGCCCTGCGGCGTGGCGGCGCAGCGTCTACTCGGAGGTCCGACGAGTAGGCGCGCTTGAAGACGTCTCGCTTACGGTGGACCGCGCCTGTCAACTTGGCGCCGTTTCCCGCGCCGGCTATTACCGCGTCTGGCAGGAACATGAGCCACTGCAGGCCGAAGTCGAGCTGCGCAGCCGGATCCAGCAGATCTGCCTGGCACACCGGCTCTACGGCACCAGGCGCGTAACCGAACTGCTGCGGCAACAGGGATTGCCGGTGTGCCGCAAGCGCATCCAACGGCTGATGCGGCTGGACAACCTGCTGGCGCTGCGGAAACGCAGGTGGGTGCTGACGACCGATTCGCGACACACCTATGCCGTCTATCGCAATCTGGCGGCGGGCTTCGAACCGTGCGCAGTGAACCAACTCTGGGTGGCCGATATTACCTACATCCGGCTACGCGAAAGTTTCCTCTACCTGGCCGTGATACTCGACGCCTGGTCGCGGCGCGTGGTGGGATGGGCGCTGAGCGAAAGTCTGGCGGCGGAACTGGCTCTGGATGCGCTGGGCCGGGCGCTCCAGGGCCGCAGCGTGCCGGCGGGCGCGATTCACCATTCCGACCGCGGTGTGCAATACTGTTCCGACGCCTATGTGGGTAAGTTGCAGGAGGCGGGTTTTCAGATCAGCATGAGCCGCGCCGGCAACCCTTACGACAACGCGATGGCGGAAAGCTTCATGCGGACGTTGAAATGCGAGGAAGTCTATCTGAGCCGCTACCAGGATCTGGACGACGTTCGAGAGCGGATGGGCGAGTTTCTGGAAGACTATTACAACCGGCGGCGGCTGCACTCGTCATTGGGCTATCAAACGCCGGCCGCGTTCGAGGAGGCTCGGGGATGAGTTTTCCGAGGCATGGGGAAATCTATCGCTCCGATGGAAACGGGCGCGACAGCTACGCCGCGCCCGGCCATCGTTGCGATGAGTTTCCGGCCGGCTATTCCTTGGCGGGTTGCTCTCCAGCAGAGCCCGCCTCCGCTTCACCGGCCGATTACAGTCTAAGTGGACCCATTCGGCGAGACAAACGATCTGCACCGAATGGCAACCCGTCCCTAATTTCCGCGTCTCAACCATGGGGTCCAGCCCATAATGTCCCCGGTTTCCCCTCCCGGTTTCCCCTCCCGGTTTCTCCGGTTAATGTCCCCGGTTTCCCTCGCGAGATACAAAAAGGAGCAGCGCGCCGAACAGGACGAAGGTGAGCCCCAGATAACAATAAGGAGCGTAACCGCTTAAGCCGTCAGCTGCTCTCGCCAAACCGGGGACGACCGCATTCCGAAACCTGGAAGAAGCAATCAGAAGGATGAGGACGGCAGCGTAGGCAACTAATGCTACAAGCCGCAGCGTACCCCAGCGCCTTGCGGGCAAGGCAAGAACGAGCGCAATTGCTGCGATCTTCCAGAATTGATAACCAAATGGGCTACTCAAAGCAACGAATAGCATTGTAACGCTGCTCTCGGGTGCAACACAATGGTTCTTATTCGCCTGCGTGCCTGTTCGAGTGACCGTTGCGCTGCTATTAGGGTGGACGGCGCGAAACCGTTGACGAGATGGTTTTCTTTCTACGCGCTGGTAGCGCTCACCAGCGTGCCCTAAACCCTAAATCCTCCGGTTGCTCCGGCCTGCGCTCAGCCCTAAACGCGCCGAAAAAACTCGCCTACGCGCGTCCAGTCCATCGGGCCACGGCGAGATTTCGCTCCGAGCATGATTACCAGGTGGGTCGGCAAAACCCATGGCCACATGTGCTCTATTTCCGGCCACGGGAGGATCTCGGCGGCCCTGCAATAAAGAACCAAGCTGCACCAGAAGGAGGCGTTTATGACCACGGATCCAACCAGGAAGCTACTGCGGCGCCCGCCAAACTCCCACCCCAGCAGAAACAACATCCCGAGCGGCACTAACACCGAATAACCTTCCAACCCGAGCCTGGAAGGCAAACTGAAATCGACGATCCAATGGCTGAGACCGCTGAGAAGGAATATCCAGTTACCAGTGAAAAGCAATATCAGCAATGATTGGAATGCTTCCGCCCTCTTGTCCTCGCGCGGGGGAACATAGAAGTAGCGTTCACCCGCGTCACTGACCGCTTCCCCGTCCATCCGCTCACCGTTCTGGAAGGAGCCGGTACTGGCTGCACGATGCTGGTTGGCGCCTCCCCTTGTGCCGGCAGGTGTTTCGGCGGAGCTCTGCTCGGACTTGAGCGCGGTTTGATCGTACCTCCGGCGGGCCTCCCAATCGATCAGAACCGTGGTAAGCTTCTTGCACGTTCCTGAAGCGCTCCTCGGGCAATTTGTCGCCTGGATTGAGATCAGGATGGCACTGGCGGGCGAGTTTCCGGTAGGCTGTGCGGATTTCGCCCCTTGAGGCCGTTGGCGGAACGCCGAGCGTCTTATAGTAATTGTGCCCGTCGGGCGTCACGTTCTGAGGCTCAATTGTAGCTCGCTGCACAATCCGACCGGTTCAAAGGCGCTGCGACACGAGGGCACGGCAGCGGAGTGCGTCTTGCACGAGCGGGCTGCCGCGTGATGTGGGCCAGCCCGCTCTTCCTGAGTGTCCCCAGCCTCGTCTTTCGAGTCAGTCCCGGTTTCGACCGGTTTCGACAGCCGCCATTCACTGCGCGCCAGCCGGTCGAAATCGTCAAGGGTTGCATGGTCATCAAGGCCAACGGCTATGCCGTTTGGGAAATGCCGCAACGCGAACTCGACGCGCGATTGAAGGCCACGGGTCACCGGAAGGTCTACTTCCCGATGCTCATCCGGAGAGTTTCCTGCGGAGTCCTGGATGACAGGTGACGCTGTCTCACGCACTCATTCCGGCGGGTCGTTCTTGCGGCCGGAGTTGACGATCCAGTTGCGGAACATGGCGGTGTAGCCGCGGGCCTCGCTATCGTCGCGCAGTTGCTCGATCGAGAAGCGCATTTTGCGGCTCCAATTGGGGTATTGCCAAGTCGTCCCGGGGAGGTTCTGCTGCTCGGTTTCCTTGGTAAGATCCTCCTGGTTGATGGCCAGGAGTTGGGATGGCGTCAGCGCCAGGAAGCCGACAATGGCGTTGTGCAACTCGCCCGAGAGCGCCGGGTAGTCCTGCGCGCGGCGGGACAGGAAGGGGGGCATCAGTGCGAGCTCGAAGAGCATGTCGAGCATCTTCTGCTTCTCTTCCAGGCGGGCGCGGGACTGCGCTTCGAATCCGGCCTGGTCCAGCATGCCGGCGGCGCGGCGGGCGTAGAGGTCGGCGCCGGCCCACATGCCGGCCAGCGTGGGCAGGTCGTGGGTGGTGGAAGAAACCAGCGCCTGGCGCGGGTATTCGCGGTAACGGCGGAACTCGCCGCGCGCATCCTTTTCGAAATAGAACAGGCGGTAGCTGAGGACGCCGAACTGCTCGAGCGTTTCGCGGATGGCCGGTTCCACGGTGCCCAGATCTTCGCCGACGACGAGCACGCGGTTGCGCACGCTTTCGAGCGCCAAAATGCGCAGGAAATCGAGCGAGACTTCCTTGACGTAGGCGCCGTGGGCGGCGTCGCAGCCATCGGGGATCCAGTAAAGGCGGAACAGCCGCATTACGTGGTCCATGCGCAGCGCGCCGCCGTAACGCGCGTTGCGGCGGATGGTTTCGGCGAAGAGGCGGTAGCCGTCGGCGCGGTGGACTTCGGAGTTGGGCGGCGGGAAGCCCCAATCCTGGCCCTCGAGGGCGAAATCGTCGGGGGGCGAGCCGACGCGGCAGCCGGCCACGAAGAAGCGGCGGTGGGCCCACAGGTCGGAGCCGAAACGGTCGGTGGCGAGCGCCAGGTCGTGGTAGAGGCCGATCGACATCTTGTGGCCGCGCGCCCTCTGCTGCGCCGCCTGCAATTGCAGGCCGGTCTGCCATTGCAGGTACTCGTAAAACATCACCGAGCGCCAGTGTTTTTGGCGGAACGCGCGGGTGGCGTCCGAATCCGGGTCGCGATACTCGGGCGGCCAATCGGGCCAGATCCACAACTTGGGATCGCGGCGGTGCAGCCATTCGTCGAGGGCGCAATAGAGGGCGAATTTCTCGAGCAGATCGCCTTCCCGCTCGCGAAATTCATTAAACGCAGCGGCGCGCGGCGAGCCGGCGCGCCATTCGCGCAGAAACTGCACGAACAGGAGCTTGAGGAAGCGCAGCTTGAGCGCAGCGACGCCTTCGTATTCGACGAACGAGGTTTCGCGCAGACGGCGGATTTCGGCAACAACCGGCGCGGAGGCGCGCAGCCGCACGGCGCGACTGGAGAGCGGGAAATCCTCCATCCCTTCGACATCCAGGTAAATGAAGTTCTGATAGAAGATGCAATTCGGCAGGTAGGGGCTGGTGTTGAAGGGACGGCGATTGTGAATGGCGTGCAGCGGGTTGAGGCTGACGAAGCTGGCCTCCAGATCGTCGGCCACCCAATCGATGACGCCCAGCAGGTCGCGGAAATCGCCGCAGCCCCAGTTGCGTTCGGAGCGGACGCCGTACAGGCTGACGGCAACTCCAGCGGCGCGCCGGCCGCGCGCGGGCAGGTGATCGTTCCAGGCGCGCTCGGGAGTCACGATGTACCGGGTCTCGGCACTGGCCGCACCGACGGTCGCCTGGACGCGGTGGTAGCCCAGCGGCAACGCCACCGGCAGGTGCGCCACCTTGCGGACCCAGGTTCGCCCGTCGATGGCTATGGAAGCGGATACGGCGAGATCCGCCAAGTGGATCTCGAATGCCGCCTGGGTGCCGTCTTCGCGATGGATGGCGACGCGCGCCACAGGAAGCTGACAATCCGCCGGAACATTGAGCGGCAGCTCTGTTTCGGCCGCGACAGTGACCACCACGGCGGGCGGCAGCAGGCGTTCCCAGTCGGCGCGCGCACGGCGGGCGAGCGATTGATCGAGTTCGGCCGCGCTGCCGGCGGCGACGCCCCGCGCGCGAAGAAGGGCCTGCTTGGCTTCCAGCGTGATTACGTGCTTGTTGCCCCAGATATCCCAGAAGTGCGGTTCGACGCCGTACAGGGATGCGGCGCGGCCCAGCAATTGCTCGAAGGTTTCAGACGGCATCGGGTGGGTACTCTTCGATTCTACAAGAGCGCCGCCGGCCATGCGAAAATGGAGGCATGGAAAAGCCCCTAGCCAGCGGCCCCGCGGACCTGTTCGCACGGCTCGACGACTACACGTTCTCGAACAGCGCCGCGGCGGCCTCCGAGGGCATCCTCCTCACCTCGCTCGACAAGGCGGTGAACTGGGCGCGCAAGAATTCCATCTGGCCCATGTCGTTCGGCCTGGCGTGCTGCGCGATCGAGATGATGTCGATGAGCGCCTCGCGCTTCGACATCGCCCGTTTCGGCGCGGAAGTATTTCGCGGATCGCCCCGGCAGTCCGACCTGATGATTATTGCCGGCCGGGTCTCGAACAAGATGGCACCGGTGATCCGCCATTTGTACCAGCAGATGCCGGAGCCGAAATGGGCCATTTCGATGGGCGCCTGCGCCACTTCCACGGGAGTGTTCCACAACTACGCGCTGATTCCCGTCAACCAGGTGATTCCGATCGATGTTTTCGTGCCCGGATGCCCGCCGCGCCCGGAGCAGTTGATTTACGCGCTGCTCCTATTGCAGAAAAAGATCCAGGACCAGAGCGGCACGATCAAACAGGTTCTCAATCTAGCGTAGTTGCCGCGCGAAGCGGGCGCGCCCAAGCCGCCCCTCACCCCCGCTCGAGCAGTTCCAGCAACTTCTCCTGGACGCTTTCGGCGGTGGGGTTGTCGGGCGCGATCACCAGGATCGTGTCGTCGCCGGCGATGGTGCCGACTACTTCGGGCCAACTTTCGCTATCGAGCGCGACCGCGACGGAGTTGGCGTGGCCGGGCGAGGTTTTGAGCACCACCAGGTTCTGCGCGCGCAGCACGTCGTGGAGGAACTCCGCCGCCAACAGCGAAAACTGCGGGCCCGGCTCCTCATCGGCGATTTCCTTGTAGCCCTCGCGGGTCTTCACCAGCCGCAGGTCGCGGATGTCGCGCGAGAGCGTCACCTGCGTGGCGGCGATGCCCTGGCTCTTCAGTTCCTGCGCCAGCTCTTCCTGGGTATTGATCCGCTTGCCGCGGACCAGCTTCAGAATCTGCCCTTGCCGGTATGTCTTGGTCATGATGCCATCTCTTTCAGCCGCTGCCTGGCCTCGGCCAACGCCGCGGCTACCGCCTCCGGTCCGGTGCCCCCGGGAATCTCGCGCGTTTCGAGGCCGCGCCGCGGATCGAGCAGCGTCGCCATTTGGGCGCCAAACTCGGGCGCGAACGCGCGCATTTCTTCCGCCGTCCATGCGGAGGGTTGCTTGGACTGGCGTACGCTCTCCAGCACGAAGCGGCCGACGATCTGGTGCGCCTGGTGGAACGGCGTGCCGGCGCGCGCCAGCGCCTCCGCCAGGTCGGTGGCGACCACCCAGCTTTGCTCCGCCGCAGCCAGCGGCACGCCGGGTTTCAGCACCGCCGATTCCACGACCACGCGCGCCATCTCGAGCGAGCCCGCCACCTCATCGGCCGCCTGGAACAGCGGCACCTTGTCTTCCTGCATGTCGCGATTGTAGGTCATCGGCAGCCCCTTCATGGTGACCAGCAGCGACGTGAGGCAGCCCATCACGCGGCCCGCCTTGCCGCGAATTAGTTCGAGCGAATCGGGGTTCTTCTTCTGCGGCATCAGGCTGGAGCCGCTGGTTACGCCGTCACCCAATTCGAGCCAGCCGAATTCTTCCGAAGAATACAGAATCCAGTCTTCCGCCAGCCGGCTCAGGTGAACCATGGTCACGGTGGCCGCGTAGACGAAATCCAGGGCGAAATCGCGGTCGCCGGAAACGTCCATCGAATTGCGCGTGATGGAATCGAAATCCAAATCGCGCGCGATCGCCTCGCGGTCGAAGGGGAAGCCGCTGCCGGCCAGCGCGCCGGAACCGAGCGGCAGCACGTTGGCGCGCCGGCGGGCTTCGCCGAAGCGTTCGAAATCGCGCGCGAACATTTCGAAATACGCCAGCAGATAATGCGGCCACAACACCGCCTGCGCGCGCCGCATGTGGGTGTAGCCCGGAATCACGGCGTCGGGATAGCGGCCGGCAAGATAGAGCAGCGCCTGCAAAAAGGCGGCCACAAGCGCGCGCGCGCGGTCGCACTCGTCGCGGAGCCAGAGGCGCGTGTCGAGCGAAACCTGTTCGTTGCGGCTGCGGCCGGTGTGGATCTTGTCGGCCACAGCGCCGGCCTTCTCTTTCAATTTGCGGATCACCAGCGTGTGGACGTCTTCGTCTGTGGCGCCTTGGTAAAACGCCGGCTGCGCCGCCTCCGCGCGGATTTGATCGAAGGCGGCGGCGATCCGCGCGCGCTCATCCGCGGCGAGAATGCCGACCCGCTCCAGCGCCCGCGCGAAGGCCTGCGAACCGCGAATATCGGCATCGATCAACCGCCGGTCGAAATCGAGCGAACCGGAAAAGCGCTCGAAGACTTCCGAAGGCCCGGTCTCAAACCGCCCGCCCCAGAGCTTCATGCTCACTTCGCTTTCCTGGCCAGCGCCCGCACTTTGATCGGCAGGCCGGTCAGATTGATGAAGCCGAGCGCGTCCTTCTGGTCGTAACTGTCGCCCATGGTAAAACTGGCGATATCGAGCGAGTAAAGCGAATTGGGTGACCGGCGCGACACCGGTTCGATATTGCCCTTGTAGAGCCGCAGCCTGATGTCGCCGGTGGCGCTCTCCGAGACACTAGCGAAGAATGCGTCCAGCGCCTCGCGCAGCGGCGTGAACCAGAGGCCGTTGTACACCATCTCGGCGTAATCGAGCGCGAGCTGCTGCTTGTAGTGCAGCGTGTTCCGGTCGAGCGTCAGCGCCTCCAGCTCGCGCACGGCGAACATGATGAGCGTGCCGCCGGGAGTTTCATAGCAGCCCCGCGATTTCATGCCGACGAAGCGGTTCTCGACCAGGTCGATGCGGCCGATCGCGTGCTCAGCGCCGATCGAGTTCAGCGTTTCGAGCAGTTCGAACGCTTTCATGCGCTTGCCATCCACCGACACCGGCACGCCCTTCTCGAAGCCGATGGTCACTTCGCCCGGCTTGTCGGGCGCCTGGGCGGGGCTCTTGGTCAGCATCCAGATTTCGTCCGGCGCCCGATTGGCGGGATCTTCGAGCGCGCCGCCCTCGTGCGAAATGTGCCAGATGTTGCGGTCGCGGCTGTAGATCTTGGTGGTGGAGGCCGAGATCGGTACGTTGTGCGCGCGGGCGTATTCGATGGCATCCTCGCGCGAGACGATGGTCCACTCGCGCCATGGTGCGATCACCGGCAACTGCGGCGCCAGCGCCTTGTAAGTGAGCTCGAAACGCACCTGGTCGTTGCCCTTGCCGGTACAGCCGTGAGCGAGCGCGTCGCAGCCGTGCTCGAGCGCCACTTCCACCTGCTTCTTGGCCAGCAGCGGCCGCGCGATCGAGGTCCCCAGCAGATACTTGTGCTCGTAGACGCCGCCCGAGCGCACCAGCTTCCACAGGTACTGGCTGACGAACTCCTCGCGCATGTCCTCGACGTAAACTTCCGAAGCGCCGGTCTTGCGCGCCTTCTCTTCCAGGCCGGTCAGCTCATCGCCACCTTGCCCTATGTCGCCGCACACCGCGACGACCTCGCAGCCGTAGTTTTCCTTCAGCCACGGAATAATGACGGATGTATCCAACCCGCCCGAATATGCCAGCGCTACCTTCTTCGGTTTGCTCATAACTTGTCTTTTCCAGTATATCGGCCGTCCGCGGCGCAGGCTTTCGAGCCTGCTGGTAGGACAGACCATCGTTTTTCGTGGTCTGTCATCCGTCGCCAGAGTGCGGAGGTTGACAGACGACAAAAACCGATCGTCCGTCCTACCTCAGCTCAGCAACATCAGCAGCAGCGCCTTCTGCGCATGCAGCCTGTTCTCGGCCTGGTCGAAAATCACCGAGCGCGGCGATTCCATCACGCCGTCGCTGACTTCCTCGCCGCGCCGGGCCGGCAGGCAATGCATGAAAACCGCGTCCGGCCGCGCCTGGGCGAACAGCGCGTCGCTCACCTGGAACGCGCGAAATGCTTTCTTGCGCTTCACCGCTTCCTGCTCCTGCCCCATGGACGCCCAAACGTCCGTGTACACCACGTGCGCTCCGGCGAGCGCCTCCGCCGTGTCATGGGTGATCTGCAACCGCCCGCCGGTTTCCGCCGCCAGGCTCTCGGCCAGCGCGACGATGTCCGGATTCGGATCGTACCCGTCCGGGCAGCCGAGCGCGAAATCCATCCCCAGGCGCAGCCCGGTCAGCATCAGCGAATGCGCCACGTTGTTGCCATCGCCGATAAAGGCCAGCTTCAATCCGTGGATCCGCCCGAAATGCTCGCGCACGGTCTGTACGTCGGCCAGCGCCTGGCAGGGATGATACGAATCGCTCAGCGCGTTGATCACCGGCACGCGCGACCATTCTGCCAGCCCTTCTACGGTGGTCTGCGCGAACACGCGCGCCACAATGCCTTCCACCCAGCGGTCCAGGTTGCGCGCCACGTCTTTCAGCGGCTCGCGCACGCCGATCGGTCCATCGACGAAGACCGACCCGCCGCCCATCTGTTTCATGGCGACCTCGAAGGTGAGCCGCGTCCGCAGCGACGGTTTCTCGAACAGCAGCGCGATCGATTTACCCGCCAGCGCCTGCGCATAGTCGCCCGGATGGCGCTTCACTTCGTCGGCCAGATCGAGCAGCGAGAGCAATTCATCGCCTGTGACATCCTGGTCGCGCAGGAAATCGCTCGCCGCGAGTTTGCGGATTCGCCGCGGCTGTTCTTCCCGTGCCGGGGGCTTTGGGCTGCCATCAGACGCAAGTGGCACAACCGCCATGGCGCGCCGCCCCGGCCCCGCAAACCGTTCATTCCGTTTCAGTTTGACCGCCGGCATGGGGCGCGACCTCCAATGAATGTTTATTCACTGCAGTGAATGATTACACATTTTAGGGTAGAGGTCAAGAAAAAAGTCGCATGTAGCCACTTAGAAGTGGAATGCTTCGATGATGTTGCGCACTGCCAAGCGGCGCAGAGGATTGATGCATTCGTCGTCATCCTCGAGAGCAGCGCGAAGATATGCGATGGCGTAATCCGGGTCGCGGAGGCGCGCATCGAAGACCGTTTCCTATGGAACAGTTCGCTCCAGCATCGTCTTCAATCGCCGCACATGCCCCACGCAAACATGTAGTACCAGCAAAGAGCGCCGGACACAAAAATCAGTGCGACGCCGAACCAAAATCTGGGTCGGCTTCGATCTCGCCGTTTCCAGAAGCCAGAGTAGACGCACCACGCGAAGGCCCCAAAGCACACGATAGTTGGCCACGGACCGAACGTACAGTCGTTCCCTACGAGAATCTCAAGGACACGCCAACCTATCGTGGCAAACATCGATCTTCACCGCTTCAGCGGATCTTCCACCCACGGTGGCGTCGCCTCGATCAGACGGCCTAGTTCGGGCTCCAGGGATTCCATGGCTTGTTTCATGTCCCAGGCGATTTGGCGGTAGCTGAAGTGGCCTTTCACGCCGCTGCGCAGGCGGGAGATGTACTCGGCTTCGGCGAAGTCCATCTTGAAGAGGAAGCGCGAGCGCGCGCCGAAGGGGAGCAGGTAATGCGCGCCGGGTGCGGGCAGGCCGCGCATGGCGGAGAACGCATCGGTCATGGCGCGTTCGTAAATCCCACTTGCGCCGGCTTCGGCGATCAGCGCGGGCGTTTCGTAGCCGAGCGCGCCGGAATATTCCTGGCGGAATTTCTGACAGCGGCGGTGGCGCTGCATGTCGCGGTAAGCGCCGATATCGATGACGAAGTCATACGCATAGAGGCCGCCGCGAAAGCCGCTCAGGATTTCATCGCGGCGGGTGCGGGACTGAAGCGCGACATCGATCACCTCGGCGCGGCGCGGTTCGCTCCAGGCGCACGCCATCTCGTACAGCTCGCGGAAGGGGCGATCGGTGACCGGATAGAGCAGGGTCGCCACGATGTCGGCCGCCACCAGCGCCGGGCGCACGAGATCGACGCGCGGCGGCTCGGCGGCTTGAGCGCGCGGCGGCAGATTCTGCGCGGCCCACTGGCGCAAATCGTGGCGCGAGCGGATGGCGTGCTCGTCGGGCTCGGCGTGGCGCGCGAGGGTCGGCGCCAGCGGTTCAGACGCGGCGTTCTCGTCCCAGCGGCAATCGGGCTCGCGCGCGCAAGCCTCGGCGATCTCTTCGCCCAAGCTCCGCAGTTCGCCATACTCGGACGCTTTGAGCCGGCGGATCTGCTTTTCCACAGTGCGGATGCTGGCTACCTGGCCGACGTTGGTGGGCACGCCCCAGAAGAGCAGGTAGCGGGCCACATCGAAGGCGCGCGCCGCCAGGTTGCGCCGGTAGGCTTCGGGCTTCATGTCGTCGGGGCGCGGCAGGCGCGCGCTCAAGCAGTCAAACGCCAGCCGGTTCACCTCCTGGTAGGCGGCTAGCAGCGCCGCCCCGGCGGCCTGGTAACGGGCAGCGTCAGCGGCTTCCAGTTCGGGCGGCATGACGAAGCCGGAGCTGGAAAAATCCTGGTAGCGCGATGACTTCGCCTGGCCATCCCACAGCGGTTCGGCTTCGATTTCGGTCGCGGCCAGCTCGGAAACGCCCTCGAAGCACACCACGGCGTGGCCGAGGTCGGCAATCGAGGCGTGGCCATATTGAAAGTAAAAACTTTCCAGGAACTTTTCCGAGTTGTGCGTGCGTACCCATTCTATAGAGTCGCGAATCGAATCCGGCGACCGGCTATAGCGGGCCAGCGCGAAGGCCGACTTTTCGGGCGGCATGGGCGCCACGGTGATGACGCGTTTCGAGTGGATCAAGACGCTATGATAGCGGGGAATGCGCATACGAATCCAACCCATACACCCCGACGCGGTACTGCCCGAATACGCACACGGAGCCGAGGAAGACGCGGGCATGGACCTGCGGGCGGTGGAAGATGCCGTGCTAGCGCCGGGTGTACCGCGGCTGGTTTCGACCGGTCTGACCATCGCGCTGCCGCCGGGATACGAGGCTCAGGTGCGGCCGCGCAGCGGCCTGGCGCTGCGCCATTCGATCACCATGCCCAACGCGCCGGGCACCATCGACCCGGGTTATCGCGGCGAAATCCGCGTTATTTTGTTGAACCAGGGCAGCGAGCCGTACACGGTGCATGCCGGGGACCGCATCGCGCAGATGATTGTGTCGCGCTACGAAGCGGTGGAGTGGGATGCCGGAGAGCTGCCGGAATCGGAGCGAGGGGCTGGAGGGTTTGGCTCGTCGGGGCGGTGAGAAGCGGCGAAGGACAGCGCCCGCACGCGGGCGTTGGCAGGTCGGGGCCCTGCCCCACTTTTGTGGGCAAGCTAAAGCATGCCCCACCAAGGCAATTGCTATAGTGGAGAGACCCTAGGCAACGCATGCGATTCCTCCCCCTGATTCTGAGAAACTCCTGGCGCAACCGCCGGCGCACGCTGCTGACCATCGCCAGCATCGGCGTTTCCATGTGCCTGCTGGGCGTGATGATCGCCATGTACAGCGCGTTCTGGCTGGCCAAACCGCAAGGACAACCAGGCGCTGCGGCTGGTGGTGCGCAACCGGGTTTCGCTCGCAGTGTTTCTCCCGCTGGCCTACCAGCAGCAAATCGAGAAGATCCCGGGCGTGCGCATGACGATGATCGACACCTGGTTTGGTGGCGTCTACAAAGACGCGCGGGAAGCCCGCAACAATTTTCCGCGCTTTTCCGTGGAGCCGGAAAAGCTGTTCCCGCTGTTTGCCGAGTGGACCATTCCGGAGGACCAGAAGCAGGCGTTCATCCATGAGCGCACGGCGTGCGTGATCGGCCGCGACCTGGCCAACACGTTCAACTTTCACCTGGGCGACCGCATTCCGCTGGAAGGGCGACATTTTCCCCGGCAATTTCGAGTTCACGGTGCGCGGCATTTTCGACGCTCCCTCCAACAGCAACGTGATGTACTTCAACAAGGAGTACATCGACCAGACGTTGCCCGAACGGCGTCGCGGCCAGGTAGACACTTTTTACGTTCTGATCGACGACCCGCAGCATTCGTCGCGCATCGCCAACGCGATCGACGCCCAGTTCCGCAACTCGACCGGGCAGACCAAGACCGAATCCGAGCAGGCGTTCGTGGTCGGGTTCCTCTCGCTGCTGGGCAATGTCCGCATGTTCCTGGTGTGGATTTCGGCCGCCGTGATGTTCACGATTCTGCTGGTCTCGGCCAACACCATGGCGATGTCGGTGCGCGAGCGGGTGCGCGAAGTGGGAGTACTCAAGACGCTGGGCTTCACGCAAGGCAACATTTTGGGGATGATTCTGGGCGAGGCGGCAGCGATTTCGGTGGCTGGCGGCGCCATCGGCTACCTCATTTCCACACTATTGCTGCGGGGCGTAGAGCGCAGCCCGTTGGGCAGCTTTCTGCCCGCGCTACGGGTGGTGGATCCGGTGATCGCCACGGTTTGCGTCGTTGCTGGCCGCTTTGATCGGCCTGCTGAGCTCGCTGGTTCCCGCGCTGGGAGCGTCGCGCGCTCCCATTGTGGAGGCTCTGCGGAGCACGGACTGACGCCATGGCCATTCCACTCACCTACAATCTTCGCAACCTGGTGGTTCGACGCACCACCACGCTGATGACCGCGCTGGGTATCGCGCTCACCGTGGCCGTGCTGCTGGCCGTGCTGGCGCTGGTGAACGGATTGCGCGTGACGCTGGCGACTTCGGGCGACCCGCGCCACGTGCTGGTCATGCGCAAAGGCGGCACTTCCGAGCTGACCAGCCTGGTGACGCGCGACGCAGTTTCAGGACCTGAAATTCAAACAGGGGATCGCCAACGGCAGCGACGGGCAGCCGCTGGCCTCGCTCGAGCTGATCACCATCATCAGCCTGGAAGCCGAAGGCAGCGACACCGGCGACAATGTCACGATCCGCGGCGTGATGCCCGCCGGCATCGCCATGCGGCATAACCTCAAGCTCATCGCCGGCCGCTGGTTCCGCACGGGCGTGAACGAAGCTGTGGTGGGAAAGAGCTTGTCCGACCGGTACCCGGCCGCGCGTCTGGGGAAAAAGTTGCGGATGGGCCGCAGCGATTGGGAAATCGTCGGCGTGATGGACGCCGGAGGCGGCGCGCAGGAAAGCGAAATCTGGGGCGACACCAACCAGGTGGCCGCGGACTGGAACCGCGTCCTGTATATGAGCTCGGCGCTGGTGGAAGCTCCCGACGCCGCCACGGCGAAAGCGCTGGTGAACTCGATCGGCGACGACACGCGCCTGGATCTGGGCGCGCAGCTCGAAACGGATTATTTCGCCAGCCAGACACAATCCGCAAAGCCCATCGAATACACCGGCATCTTCGTCGCCATCATCATGGCGGTAGGCAGTTCCTTTGCGGCCATGAACACCATGTATGCGGCGGTGGCGCGGCGGGCGAAGGAGATCGGGACGCTGCGCGTATTGGGATTCTCCAAGCTCAGCATTCTGACCAGCTTCTGGGTGGAATCGGTGCTGCTGGCGGGGCTGGGCGGCGTGATGGGCTGCCTGCTGGTGTTGCCGCTGAACGGGGTCACCACCGAAGTTGGCGCGAACTTCTCGCAACTGGCGTTCGCGTTTCATATCACGCCGGAAAGTATGGTGGCGGGTGTGGTTTTCGCGGTCGCGCTGGGCAGCATGGGCGGCCTGTTTCCGGCCGCGGCGGCCGCTAAGAAGGAGATTCTTTCCGCGCTACGGGAAGTCTGATCGAATATGGAAGCGGAACTGAAGAGTTTGCAGATCGATCGCGGCCAGCGCAGCTCCGGCCAGCCGTCGAGCTTGGCCTGGGGCTGGATCGTCGCCGGAGTCCTGGTTTTAGTCCTTCTCGGGGGATCGTGGTTCTTGTTCTTCTCGGATAAGCTCGATGCCTCGCCGGTGGTGGACGTCGAGCGGGTCAGCGCCATAAGCGCGGCCAGCGCACCGGAGGGCATCGTGCTCAATGCCGCCGGCTACATCGTGGCGGCGCACCGCATCGAAGTGGCCGCCAAAGTCATCGGCAAGGTGAAATGGATCGGCGTAGACAAGGGCGACCGCGTGCAGGAAGGCCAGGTGATCGTGCGTCTGGAAGACGACGAATACCAGGCGCAATTGCAGCAGGCCAGGGGGCAACTGGCCAACCTCGAAGCCAAGCTGGCCGAGGCGCTGCACGGGTCGCGCCCGGAAGAGGTAGCCCAGGCGCAGGCCAATCTGGATTCGGCCAAGGCCGATATGGACGATGCCAAGCTGAGCATCGACCGCGCCGTGAAGCTGCGTAAGGAGGGACTGACGCCGCAGCAATCGGTGGATGATGCGCAGACCCGCTACGACGGCGCCGTGCACCGCGTGAATTCGCTCCAGAAGACTTACGAGCTAGTCAAGCTGGGGCCGCGGCAGGAGGAAATCGATTCCTTGCGCGGGCAGGTCGAGCAGGCCAGGGGCGCAGTGGCCTATGCCGAGACCACGCTCGCCAACACTATCATCCGAGCGCCCGTCACCGGCACCATTCTCGAACGCGAGGTCGAGAAGGGCGAGTTCGTCACCACCAGTTTCGTGGGCGACCGCGGCGCCAAGGGCTACGTGGTCTCGCTGGCGGACTTGAACGACCTGGAAGTGGAACTGGATATCGCGCAGAACGATTTCGCCAAGCTGCACTCCGGCCAGCACGGAACCGTCACCACCGACGCTTTCCCGGACCGCAAGTACGACGGCTTCATCAAGGAAATCTCGCCCGAAGCCAACCGGCAGAAGGCCACCGTCCAGATTAAAGTAAAGGTAACCAAGCCGGACGAATTCCTGCGGCCGGAAATGAACGCCAGCGTGGCGTTTCTCTCCGACGCCAAGCCGGAGGCGGCTTCGAGCAGCGCCGCGGCCAAGCCGGTGGTGATGGTGCCCGCGGCCGCCGTCCGCGACAACGCGGTCTTCGTGCTGCTGGACGGTAAAGCCGTGCGGCGGCCGGTGAAGGTCGGCGCGGCATCGAGCGGCGGCGTGCGCATCGAACAAGGTCTGATTGGCGGCGAAGACCTCATCGCCGATCCGCCAGCCGGCCTTAAGGACGGCGAGAAAGTGCGGCGGAAAGCATGAGCGTTCTGACTCCTGACTTCTGTCTTCGTGTTCCACTATGAGCGAACCAATCATCGAAACCCGCGATCTGACCAAAGAATTCCTGCGCGACGAGTTTCACGTCATAGCGCTGAAAGACGTGACCCTCCAGATTCCGAAAGGCGAATTCGTGACGTTGATGGGACCGTCCGGCTCGGGTAAGTCCACGCTGCTGCACCTGATTGCCGCGATGGACCGGCCCACCAGCGGCGAGATCCGCGTGCTGGGCCATAACTTACGCGAGCTGAACGACCGCGAAATCGCCCATTGGCGCAACGAGCACGTGGGGTTCGTCTTCCAGCAGTTCAACCTGATCCCGGTGCTCACCGCGATCGAGAACGTCGAACTGCCGCTCAAGCTCACGCGCCTCAAGAAGGCCGAGCGGATGGAGCACGCCACCACCGCGCTCAAGCTGGTGGGGCTGGGAGACCGCCTTCGCCACTTCCCGCGCCAGCTTTCCGGCGGCCAGGAGCAGCGGGTGGCGATCGCCCGCGCGATTGTCACCGACCCTGCCCTGATCCTCGCCGACGAGCCCACCGGCAACCTGGATGCCGGCTCCGCGCAGGAGGTGCTCACCATCCTTTCCAGGCTCAACAAGGAGTACGGCAAGACCATCGTGATGGTCACCCACGACCCGCATGCCGCGCAATACGCGACGCGCGTCCACCACCTGGAAAAGGGCGAGTTAATGCCCGACGCGGCGTGAGGGCGTCATAGCGGCCGGGCCTGAGCATGCCCGGCTTCTACGTGCTATCGTGTATCGTTCATGGCGGCGATTAGCCCGCACACGAACGGCGCTTGACAACAGATGCATTCTGAGCAATCCTGATAGAGATTGGGATCTTATCTCCATCTCGAAGATGTAGCGGCTTCCGACCTCCTGCGGTGGGCGATCGAAACCTACGAGGAACGCTTCGCCATCGCCACCAGTTTTCAGAAGGGAGGCATGGTGCTGCTGGACCTGGCGTGGCGCACGGGTTTGCCGTTTCGGGTCTTCACGTTGGACACGGGGCGGCTGCCGAAGGAAACCTTTTCGATGCTGGAGACCGTGCAGCAGCGCTACGGCATTGGCGTGGAGATCGTGACACCCGACCCGGCTGAAGCAAGCGCCATGGTGCGGGAACACGGGCTCAATCTGTTCTATGACAGCCCGGAAATGCGCCAGATGTGCTGCAACGTGCGGAAAGTCCTGCCGTTCGAACGCAAACTCCAGGAATTCGACGCTTGGGCGACGGGTCTGCGGCGGGGACAGGGCAGGACGCGCGCGGCGGTGCCGAAAGTGTCGGAGAACGCGGGCCGTCTCAAGCTCGCGCCGGTGGCGGACTGGAGCGCGGAGAAGGTGAACGCGTACATCAAGGAGTACGACGTGCCCGTGCATCCGCTGTACGAGCAGGGCTACACCAGCATCGGATGCGCGCCATGCACGCGGGCCATTCTGGAAGGCGAGGACGAACGCGCCGGCCGCTGGTGGTGGGAACAGAACACGAAGAAGGAATGCGGCATCCACTTCGCGCCGGATTGCTCGGACGGGGCGTACATTTGAGCGTGGCGCGCTCGCACGCCGATCCGGGAGATACAATGCACAAGGGTTTCACGCTGTGGTTCACGGGACTATCCGGGGCCGGCAAGAGCACCATCGCCCGATTGATTGAGAATCGCCTGCGTGCGCACGGTGCCAAGGTGGAGGTGCTCGACGGCGATGAAGTCCGCACCCACCTGTCCAAGGGGCTCGGTTTCAGCAAGGAGGACCGGGACGAAAACATCCGCCGCATCGGCTACGTGTGCGAGTTGCTGTCGCGCAACGACGTGATCGCCATCGCGGCCGCTATTTCGCCCTACCGCGCGGTGCGCGATGAAGTGCGGGCGCGCATCCCGAACTTCGTCGAAGTGTACGTGGAATGCCCGGTCGAAACGCTGACCCGGCGCGACGTCAAGGGACTGTACAAACAAGCGCTCAAGGGCGCGATCCCGCAGTTTACAGGTGTTTCCGATCCTTACGAGCCGCCGCTCCACCCCGAGGCGACCGTGAATTCGTCGTGCCAGACCCCGCAAGAAAGTGCCGACCAGATCTGGGCTACACTGGAACATCTGGGTCTTATCTCTTTTGATCGATCTGCACTCGCACACGAATGAATCCGACGGCAGTCTGGCGCCGTCAAGACTGATCGAAGATGCGGTCCGCGCCGGCGTGACCGTACTGGCGATTACCGACCACGATACGCTGACGGGCTACGACCTGGCGCGGCCCTCGGCGCAGGCGGCGGGCCTGGATCTGGTGTGCGGCATCGAGCTTTCCACCAAGCTGCGCGGCCACTCCACGCATCTGCTCGGCTATTTCCCGGCCCCGGATGCGCTCGAGGAGTTTCGCGGCTGGGTGGGGGGGCAGCAGCGGGCCCGCAAAGACCGCAATATCCGCCTGGTGGTGCGACTGAGGGAGCTGGGCTTCGACATCACGCTGGAGGAAGCCGAAGCGCGCGGCCGCGGCATGACCGGCCGGCCGCATTTCGCCGCCATCCTGCTCGAGAAGGGCTACGTGCAGAATTACCGGCAGGCTTTTGACGATTACCTCGACGAATCGGCGAAAGCGTACGTTTACCGCCAGGAGCCGACTTTTGCCGAAGGTGTCGCGGTGGTCCGCCAGGCTGGCGGCATCGCTTCGTTGGCCCACCCGACCCGCGTGCACGGCGACGTGGCGGAGATGATGCCGGAACTCTGCGCCGCCGGGTTGAACGCCATCGAAGCCTATCACAGCGATCACGGCCCCGAAGAGACCGCATACTTCGTCGAATTGGCGCGCCGCTACGGTCTGCTGGTCACCGGCGGATCGGATTTCCACGGCGAAACCATCAAGCCGGGCGTGCGGCTCGGGTCCGGTTACCATGGCAACCTGCGCGTCCCTCCCGAGGTAATGGACCACCTGCGCAACGGCGCCGCTGCGGGGCGTTAAGGACCGTCTGGCCCGCCGGGCACATGCTACAATAACCAAACCGGCGAGAAAAATGGAACGCTTGAGCAAGCTCATCCGCGGCTTGAGACTGCCCGGCGACATGATCACGGAGAGCGATCTGGCCTGCGCGGCATGGCCGCAGGCGGTGGGGAAACGGATCGCGGCCCACACGCGCGCGGCCAAGCTGGTGCGGCGGCGGCTGGTGGTGGAAGTGGAAGATCAAATCTGGCAGCGGCAGCTTTTCGTGCTGGGATACCACATTGTGCGCAATCTGGAGAAGCAGCTTGGTCCGGACGTAGTGGAGGATCTGGAATTCCGCGTGGTGCCGCGGCGGCGCGAGCCGCAGCGGGCGGCCGAATCCGCGCCGGCGATGGTCGCCGACGAAGCGGACGCAATCGCCGACCCCGTGCTGCGCGGCCTCTACAAAGCTTCGAGGACAAGGGCGCGGGCGTGAAGATCACCGAAAAGGAAGTCCGTTACGTGGCCGGCCTGGCCAATCTCAATCTGAGCGATGCCGAAGTGGCCCGGTTCCAAGGAGACCTCGACCAGATTCTGGAACACATTGGCAAGCTGAACGAGCTCGATACGGGCAATGCCGTGCCCATGTCCCAGGTGTTGTATGAGGCGGAAGACACGGCCACGCTGCGGCCCGACGTGCCCGCGCCGCCGCTCGGCAACCAGGCGGCCCTGGCCAATGCGCCAGACTCAGGAGCCGGGTATTTCAAGGTGCCCAAAGTGATTGAACGCTGAGAAACAGCTGCTTTTCAATGTCACTAGAGGTCAACGCTCAGGTCGTTCGTTATTTCTGGCCCGGATTTCTGCCTTTAGGGTTTTGGATCTGCGGGTTTCTGCTCGTGGTTTTCGTCGGCAAAACGGAGAGGCGCAAGCTATGCAGGATCTTGCTGTGGGTGCTTCCGGTCTTCCTGCTCCAGACTGCGTGGGTGATGTGGATCGTCATGACGGTGTCCAAGAGCCCACTTTAGTGAGAAATTCCGCCCGCAAGCGGGCGTTGGCAAGCTAAAGCATGCCCTACCAGACCATCGATGAAATCCGCGAAGGGCTTCTGGCGCGCCGGTTCCGCGCCGAGGAGCTGGCCGCCGAGGCGTTGCGCTTCGCCGAAGCGGAGAACCCCAAGACCGGCGCGTACCTGCATTTTTCGCCGGAGCGGGCGCTGAGCGCGGCGCGCCGGGTGGATGAAAAAATCGCGCGCGGTGAGGATCCCGGCGCGCTGGCCGGAGTGCCGGTAGCGGTGAAGGATGTGATTGTCACCCGCGGCATTCGCACCACCTGCGGCTCGAAGCTGCTCGAAAACTACATTCCGCCGTATGACGCCACCGCCATCATCCGCCTGGAGGAAGCGGGCGGCGTGATTCTGGGCAAGACCAACTGCGACGAATTCGCGATGGGCTCCTCGACCGAGAATTCGGCGTTCGGGCCGGTGCGCAACCCGGTGGCGCCGGACCGCGTTCCGGGCGGTTCGAGCGGCGGCTCGGCGGCGGCCGTGGCGCAGGGCACGGCGGTGGTGGCGCTCGGTTCCGATACCGGCGGCTCGATCCGACAGCCGGCTTCCTTCTGCGGCGTTTGCGGCGTGACACCCACTTACGGCAGGGTTTCGCGATACGGCCTGACGGCCTTCGCCAGCTCGCTCGACCACATTGGGCCGTTCGCCCGAACGGTGAAGGATGCGGCGCGGGTGCTGGGCGTGATCGCCGGCCGCGATCCACGCGATTCCACCTCCGCCGAAGCCCCGGTGCCGGATTACACCAAGGCCTTGGACGGCAACATAAAAGGGTTGAAGCTTGGACTGCCTCGCGAGTATCTAAAAGACATGGCGAGCGAGTCCGGCAGCCTGATTAACCGGGGTGTGGAAGTGCTGCGACAGCTCGGCTGCGAAGTGCGCGAAATCGGCCTGCCTCACACCGATTACGCCATCGCCAGTTATTACATCATCGCCACCGCCGAGGCCAGTTCCAACCTGGCGCGCTATGACGGCGTCCGCTACACGTCTCGCTCCGCCGATTCGGCGACTCTGGCCGACATGTACCGCAACACACGCGGCGAAGGGTTTGGCGCCGAATGCAAGCGGCGCATCATGCTGGGGACGTATGTACTTAGCGCCGGCTATTACGATGCTTACTATCTGAAGGCGCAGAAAGTTCGCGGTCTCATCGCGCGCGATTTCCGGCAGGCGTTCGAAGAAGTGGATGCCGTGGTGGCGCCGGTGTCGCCTTTTCCGGCGTTCCGCCTGGGGGAAAAAGTGGACGATCCCCTGGCTATGTACTTATCCGACATTTTCACGATTACCGGCAGCCTGGCGGGCATACCGTGCATGAGCGTTCCGTGCGGCCGCACCAGCGAAGGCTTGCCGGTGGGGATGCAAATTCTGACCCGGCATTTCGGCGAGACCACCATGTTTCGCATCGCCGATGCGTTTGAAAAGGCCGGCGGATTGAATTGAACTGGGGCGGGCCGGGCATGCTCCGGCCCACATACACACTGACCTGTCAGGGCCGGGCATGCCGGCCCGAGGGAAACACGCACAAGGAGAGAGACAAACGATGCCATTCACGCTTCCACCGTTGCCGTACGCGCCCGAATCGCTGGAGCCGTACATCGACAAGATGACCATGGAGATTCATCATGGCAAGCACCACAACGCTTACGTCACCAATCTGAATAAGGCACTGGAATCGGCGCCGAACCTAGCCGGCAAGACCGTCGAGGAGTTGCTGGACGCCAACCTCGCCACAGTTCCGGAAAACATCCGCACCGCCGTGCGCAACAATGGCGGCGGCCACATCAACCACTCCATGTTCTGGAAGATCATGAAGCCAGGCGGCGGCGGTCCGCCCGTGGGCAACGTGGCTGATGCCATCGCGGGCACGTTTGGCAGCTTTGACGCCTTCAAGGAGAAATTCAACCAGGCTGCGGCCACCCGGTTCGGCTCTGGATGGGCGTGGCTGGTGAAGTCAGGAGGGAAAGTGGACATCTCCTCGACCGCCAATCAGGATAGCCCGTTGATGGAAGGCAAGTTCCCAGTGATGGGCCTGGACGTGTGGGAGCACGCCTATTACCTGAAGTATCAGAACCGCCGGCCCGACTACATCGCCGCCTGGTGGAGCGTGGTCAACTGGCCGGAAATCGAATCGCGCTTTAACTCGGTGAAGTAGACCGCCCGCGTTGTTCGAAAAAGCACCGGCGGCAAAGACCGCCGGCGTTACCAAACCTGCGTTCTTCGGTAACGCCGGCGGTCTTTGCCGCCGGTGCTTTTTCTCTCGCCCTGCCCCAACGCTGATACGCAGCATGCGAACAGTGCAATAATGCAGTAACCCGGCCGTGAGAAAATAGTCAGGCGGCACCCGTTCGACATGCAGAAATACGACCTCATCGTCATCGGCTCCGGTCCGGCGGGACAGCGGGCCGCGATTCAAGGCGCCAAGTGCGGGCGCAGCGTGGCGGTCATCGAGCAGCGCGAAATCGTCGGCGGCGCGTGCGTCAACACGGGAACCATTCCGAGCAAGACCATCCGCGAAGCCGTCCTGCACCTTTCGGGCTATCAATACCAGGGCATCTACGGCATCAACTACCACGTCAAGGAGAAGATCTCCATCGCCGACCTGGGCTTCCGCGTCAACCAGGTGATCAAGACGGAAGTGGATGTGACGCAGGCGCAGCTTGCGCGCAACGGCATCGAGGTGATTTACGCGCGCGCCTCGTTCCTCGACCCGACGCACGTGCACGTGGAGAATGCGCGCGGCCAGTCCGACCTGGAGGCGCCGGTGATTCTGATTGCCACCGGCACCAAGCCCGCGGCCTCGAGTGCGGTTCCCATCAACGGCCGCAACATCATCAACAGCGACCAGATCCTCAACATGCCGGAGATCCCCAGGACGTTCATCGTGGTGGGCGGCGGCGTGATCGGGGTGGAATACACCTGCATGTTCGCGATTCTCGGCGCGCGCGTGATCCTGGTGGAAAAGCGGCCGCGGCTGCTCGAGTTCGCCGACCAGGAGATCGTGGAGGCGCTCTCCTACAACCTGCGCGACCACCGCGTGACGATGCGTCTGAACGAAGAAGTGGGCAGCGTGGAAGAGGCGCCGGACGGCGGAGTGGTGGCCAACCTGAAAAGCAACAAGCGGATTGCCGGCGACGCCCTGCTCTACGCGGTGGGCCGCCAGGGCAACGTGGACGATTTGAACCTGGCAGCCGCCGGCCTGGATGCGGACGCGCGCGGGCGGATCGCCGTCGACGAAAACTATCGCACCAAGGCGCCCAACATCTTCGCCGCCGGCGACGTGATCGGCTTTCCCAGTCTGGCTTCGGTTTCGATGGAGCAGGGCCGCATCGCCGCCGCGCGCGCTTTCGGGCTCCAGATCGAATCCAACCGCGCTACCTACCCCTACGGTATTTACACCATCCCCGAGATTTCGTTTATCGGCAAGACCGAGGAACAGTTGACCGAAGAAGACGCGCCGTACGAAGTGGGCCTGGCCTACTATCGCGAGACTGCGCGCGGCCAGATTCGCGGCGATACCACGGGCCGGCTCAAGCTGATCTTCCATCGCGAAACGCGCGAGCTGCTGGGCGTGCACATCATCGGCGAAGGCGCCAGCGAGTTGCTGCACATCGGCCAAGCCGTGATGATCCTGAAAGGCACGGTGAATTATTTCGTGGACACCGTATTCAACTATCCGACCCTGGCCGAATGTTATAAAATGGCGGCCTTCAACGGTATCAACAAGCTGATGCGGATTTGAGGAGGCCAGGATGGGTTTGCGCATAGGGGTGTTGGCCACCAATTACCTGTGGGCCGGCGCGGTGGAGGCTAACAGCCTGGGCGCCGTGCGCTCCTACCCGGAGCTTGGCGACGCGGACCGCATCGATCTGCAATCGCTGCACGCGGATGAAATGATCTCCGCGATCCGCGAACTGATCGCCCAAGTGCGGCAGGGCGCTCCGGTGGATTCGGTGGGCGCCGGCCTACCCGGCGTGGTCCGCAACGGCGTGATCGAAGAAGCTCCCAACCTGAGCCAGTTGAAGGGGCTCGCCTTCGCGGCGCGCCTGAGCGAGGCGCTCAAAGCCGACGGCATCGATGTGCCGGTCATTGCGCTCAACTCGGCCGATGCGCTGGCCGCCGGCATCGCCGCCACGCGTGGCGCGATGGAGAAACTGGTGCGCGTCTGGTACCTGGGCGATGGCGTCGGCTTCGGCCGCTACCCGCGCGGCGAAGGCGTTTGGGAAGGCGGCCATACGGTGGTGTCGCTCGACCCGAAGGAACGCTATTGCGGCTGCGGCGGCGTGGGACACCTGGAAGGCATCATGGGAAATAGGGCCATTCGCCTGCGCTTCCTCGATCTGGAGCCGGAAGAGGTGTTCCTCGCCGCGCGCAACAACGAAGACCGCGCGGTCGGTTTTGTCCGACTGTGGCACCGTGCGCTGGCCGCCGCCACCGCTACCAACGTCCACCTGGATGGCCCCGGCCGCTTCTACCTGGCCGGGCCTAATACCGATTACATCGATGCCGGTCTGCTCGGCATGTACTTGCAGGAAATGGTGAAGATGACCTCGCTGCAAGGCAGCTTTTTCGAAATTGTGCCCGACAGCCACGACCTGGCGCTGATCGGCGCCGCCGTGTGCGGCGCGACGGGGTAGGCCGGGCATCACACCGCGCTACGCGCCGGGGCCGAGCTGCATGGCGAGCGAGAAACGAATTTCGGAGCGGGCGGAGCCACGGATGGTGCCGGTGATGGGAGCGGCGAGGCGCGGGTCGGCGGCGGCGGCCACGGCGACGTGGCGGGTGGAGGCGGCGAGTCCGGCGGAAGGATCGTAGCCGCGCCAGCCGCCGCCTTGCAGATAGACTTCGGCCCAGGCGTGCAAATCGGGCTTTTCCTGCTCGGCCGCTCCGGCTTCGTAGCCGCTGACGAAGCGCGTGGGGATACCGACGGCCCGCGCCGCGGCGGCGAACAGCACCACCAGGTCGCGGCAGGTTCCGGCCTTGAGGCCGAGCGTTACTTCGGGCGGATGGGGCGGGCCGGTGTCGCGCACCTCGTGGCCGAATCCCTCGAACAGCCTGCGGTTGAGCACGGTGAGGAATTCGAGCGTGTGGCCGCCGGCGGCCTTGGCGGCCGACGCGGCGAACTGGCGGATGGCCGCGGAGGGTTGGGACGACTCCATGTACGGCGCCAGCGACGCGGCCACGGATTCCGGATACACGGGCGCCAGCGCCAGCATGCCGGCCGAGGCGACGAAATCGAACGGGTTCTCGCGCAGTGTTTCGATTTCAAACTCGCTCTCGATGCGCCATTCGGTCAGCTTGCGATCGAACCACGCCTCCACCGCCACGTTGCCATCCTGATCCAGGCAGTCGCTGCGGCCGGCGGGCGCGGGAGTGATCTCGAGCCGGTAGGAGAGCAGGCGTTGCGCGCCGTCACTCCGCGGCCGCAGCCGGAAAGTGTGCGGTTCGAGGAAAACCGGGCTGTCGTAAACGTATTGGGTCGAGTGATGGACTTCAATTCGCATGGTGCACGGCGAGTGAAACTAGAGTGCTATCAGAAAGCCATGGACGAGCCGGTCAACCGCGAGAAGGCCGCCTCCACCCACTCCGAGGGCAGATCCTGCACGCTGCGCCGCATGCGGTCCTGCCACCAGTTGGAGATCTCGCGCAAGTCGTCCACGTCGTAGCGGTGCTCCACCAGTTCGAAGCTGCCGCGCGAATAGAGCAGCACGTCCACCGGGAAACCCACGTCGGCGGCGCAGAGGCGGGTGGCGTCGAAGGCCAGCAATCCGACCTTGAAAGCGTAGAGCATGGAATCGGCCGCGGTCACCGAACGCTCCAGGATGGGCTTGCCGAAACCGCTGGCGCCGATGATCTGGTAGGGCGTATCGGGGCCGATCTCGACCCAGTTCCCTTCCGGGTAAACCAGGAACAGGCGGTGCGTGGAATCGCCCGCCATCTGGCCTCCGATCAGGGCGTGCGAGTTGAAGGAAAGCTCGGCGCGCTCGAGCGCGGCGCGGTCCTCTTCGGCCACGCGGCGCACCTGGCTGGAATAGAGGTTCACCACTTTATAAAGGCGGTCGCGGCCCACCGACTCCTTGGCGAAGGCTTCTTCGAAGTGCAGGAGAATCTTATCGCGCAGCGAGCGCAGGCCGGAATTCATCACAAAGAACGCGAAGCCGGGACCCTGGTAGCTGGCGGTCTTGCGGGCCATCAGGCATTCGTTGCCGGAGAGCACGCGCGTATCGGCGATGCCCACCAGGCCCTGTCCCACGTTGATCCCCAGACAGAATGTCATCGCTCTCCCCTCAGAAGCTGCGGGTAGGACATCGCCTTTCGCGGTCTGTCATCGCTGGCCAAAGCACGAAGCCTTGACAGACGACAAAAACCGATTGTCCGTCCTACTTTTCTCTTCACGCCCACACCCTGGCGCCTTCGGGGCGCTGGGCGAAGAAGTCGTTTCCGATACACTCATCGATTGTATTCATTTTCGTCTGCAGCGCGTCGAAAAACTCGTGCAAGCCGCCTTCCAGGATGGCCTCCACGCGGGCAAAGTCCAACTCCGAGCGCAGCAGGCCGACGCGTTGTTCGGAGGCGCAGGAGAAGCCGCCGCGGGGCGTGCCGGTGATGGCGTGCAGCGCCTCGTCCGCCTGGCCGATGGAGTAGCGCACGGCGCGCGGGAATTCGCCGTCCAGCAGCAGAAACTCGACGATGCGGTCGGGCACGATGCGGCCGTACTTCTTGCGATACATTTCAAAGCCGCTGACGCTCTTGAGCAGCGCCGACCATTGCACGTCGTCGAACGGCGTGCCCACGTCGGTCACCGACGGCAGCAGGATGAAATACTTCACGTCCAGGATGCGGGTGGTCTTGTCGGCGCGTTCCAGGCGCCGGCCGGCGGAAATGAAATGCCAGGCTTCGTTGTGGCTGACGGTGGAGTGGGTGATGCCTTCGAACAGGTGGCAGCCCATGCGCACGGCGTGGCAGAATTCGGGCAGCGATTCGGGGACGTCCTTGCGCGCCTCGGCGGTGATCATCAGGTAGAGCGAGTTGATCTGCTGCCACATTTCCGAGGAGATGGTCTCGCGCACCGAGCGGGCGTTTTCGCGCGCCGCCAGGATGCAGGAATAAATCGAATTCGGGTATTCGGCGTCGAACGCCAGAAACCGCACCGCGTTCTGCTGGGTGGCCTCTCCATAGCGCTCGGCGAACAGCGCGCGATCGCCGGTGGTATTGATGATGGGCTGCCACTGGCTGGCGAAGACGCCGGGCAGGTCGAGCATCAGGTTGTGGTTGACGTCGAGGAAGCGGGCCACGTTTTCGGCGCGCTCGATGTAGCGCGCCATCCAGTAGACGGCATCCGCCACGCGGCTCAAGAGCGGTTGGGCGGGCGTAATCATGACTGGCCTCCGGGAGCGAGCACCCAGGTATCCTTGCTGCCGCCGCCTTGCGAAGAGTTGACCACCAGCGAGCCTTTTTTCATAGCCACGCGGGTGAGCCCGCCGGGCAGGACGGAAATCTCCTTGCCGCAGAGCACGTAGGGCCGCAGGTCCACGTGGCGGCCTTCAAAATGGTCGTCGACGATGGTGGGCGCGCGGGAAAGCGCCAGCGTGGGCTGCGCGATGTAATTGCGCGGGTTGGCTTGAATCCGGACGGCGAATTCCTCCTGCGCGGCCCGCGTCGAGTGCGGACCCACCAGCATCCCGTAGCCGCCCGATTCGTTGGCGCTCTTCACCACCAGCTCCGCCAGGTGTTCGAGCACGTACTGGCGGTCGGTGTCGCGCCAGCAGAGATAAGTGGGCACGTTGGGCAGGATGGCGTCCTCGCCTTCGTAATAGCGGATCATCTCGGGGACGTAAGCGTAGATGACCTTATCGTCGGCCACGCCGTTACCGGGAGCGTTGGCCAGGGCGACGCGGCCGGCGCGATAGGCGGCCATCAGCCCGGGCACGCCCAGCATCGAATCGGCGCGGAAAACTTCCGGATCCAGAAAATCGTCGTCGACGCGGCGGTAGATGACGTCGACGCGCTCCAGGCCCTTGGTGGTGCGCATGAAGACGTCGCCGCCGGAGACCACCAGGTCGCGACCTTCCACCAGTTGCACGCCCATCTGCTGCGCCAGGAAACTGTGCTCGAAGTAGGCCGAGTTGTAAATGCCCGGCGTAAGCAGCACCACGCGCGGACTCTGTTCGCCCAGGGCGAGCGATTCCAGCATTTCGAGCAGCCGGCTGGGGTACTCGTTGACCGGCCGCACCGAAAGGCCTTCAAACACGCCGGGGAAAATGCGTTTCAGCACCTCGCGGTTCTCCAGCACGTAGCTGACGCCGGAGGGCACGCGCAGGTTGTCCTCCAGCACGTAGAAGCAGCCGTCGCGGTCGCGCACCAGGTCGGTTCCGGTGATGTGGCACCAGACGCGCCAGGGCGGATTGAGGCCGTGGCACTGCTTGCGGTAGCTGGCGGCGGAGAGGATCACGTCGGCGGGGATGACGCCGTCCTTGAGAATCTTCTGGTCATGATAGATATCGTCGATGAAGGCGTTGAGGGCGTGGATGCGCTGCACCAAGCCGCGTTCGATGTGCTCCCACTCGGCGGCGGCGATGATGCGGGGGATCAGGTCGAAGGGGAAAATGCGCTCCGTGCCGGCCGTATCGCCATACACATTGAACGTGATGCCCATTTGCAGCAGCAGGCGCTCGGCGGCGCGCTGATAGCGCAGCAGGTGGCCATCGGAAAGGCTCTCGATGGTGTCCACCAGCAAGCGGACGTGCGGCCGCGGCGTGCCGTCGTCCTGGAACATTTCGTCGTAGAAGTTTTCGGTCCGATAGGCGGAGAACCGCACGGTGCGCTCCAGTACAAAAAGCCCAGTAACCATGCTCGCGAAATCCACGCGCAAAGGGAAACCGAAAGATTTTATGGCGCGGATTCGGGATTTCGATGGACGGCATGGCTGCTATCTAAGGGGGTTATTTATGCCTTTTTCACGGGCGGCATTTTACGATCATAGCGTTGCCAAGAGCTCCCTGGAGAGCCAGATCCGCCCCGCAGCGTCTCTCCGAACCGCAGCCAAAGATTGAGTTAGGTCCCGATCGGTCCAATCAAGAAAGGGAGTCTCGTATGAAGCTCGCCGCGCCTTGCACACCGGCTCTGCTCATCATCTTGTCGCTCGCTCGGGGCGTCGCGTTCGCCCAAACGCCGCCAGCAGATAGTTCGGCGGCATCCGAGTCCGAAGGGGGAACGTCCAACGACCTCTTCATCATGTTCGGCTCGGACCTGGATCGCCCGGGTCTGGAGCCCAGGGCAAACTACAATATCGGGCTGGGCCATACGTTCGGCTTCTTGAAACACGACCCGATCGGCGACGAACTGACTTTTGGCTACACTTACGAAAACGGTGGCTCCCAGGGATTCCTGCACAGCCAGTTCGGCGCCGACACGGAGGCGCTGGGTATCATGAAGAACTTCAGATTGCCCAAGACCAAACGGCTGACCGGATACACGTGGATTCAGGGCGGCATCACGAGCATGACCGGAAGCTCATCGGTCCGCAATCGTTTCTATGACGGCGAGTCGCTCGGCCTGATCGTTCATTTCAACGACCGCAATTCAATTTGGGTTCAAGAGACGTTCAACAAGGTTGTGACGGTGCCGTGGTATACCACTGCGAGTATCGGCTATACGCGCAGTTGGTAGCCCGAGCCAGCGCGGATAAAGCAAGTGGTTGGCAGTCGGGGACCTGCCCACATTACTGCTGGCCGTACAGCGGGGCCATGGAGACGAAGGCCAGGCCACACGCATAGAGCACCAGCATGATGGCGATCAAGGCTTTGACCTTCAGGTCGCCGCCTTTGAACTCCTTCCAGACCAGCAGGCCCCAGAGTGCACTGATGAGGGTGGCGCCCTGGCCCATGGCATAGGCGGTGGCGGGGCCGACGTGAACTTCGGGTGGGGCTTTGGCGGCCACGAACGCGGCCACGGCACCCATGCACCAGATGGCGCCGCCGGCGATGCCGAGCAGATGCTGCCAGACAACCGTCTTCTTAAAGTAGTCGCGCAATTCGATGGGCGGACCTTCAATTGGCAGGTTCATGAAGAACAGGTTGTACACCAGGGTGGAAACGAACACGCCCAGGGCGAAGACGAATGCGATGGCGTAGGGGCCCAGTCCCACGTCGCCTTCCGTGCCCATCTCCACCAGCGGGAAGAAGCAACCCATCAGCACACCGGCGATGATGGCGATGACCACACCTTTCACTTTAGTGGGCCGCCGGGTGCTCTTGGCTTTTCCGAGTTTGGCCAGATCTTCGTGTTGGATGCGCCCCAACAGGGCGTAGGCATATGCGTCCGCCACAATCGCGATCAAGACCAGCAGGCAGCCTCCGAACAGCAAGGTGGCATTCCCGGCCGGCCGCAGCATGAAGTTGAGCACGACGCCGATGATCAGCGCCAACCCGATGCCAACGGGAAAGGCTACAGCCATACCGGCTACGGAAATGGCTGCCAACAACAGCATGTTGGCCAGATTGAAGACCGCGCCAGCGGCAAAGCCGAGCAGCCATTGCCGCTTGCCGGCGTGCATGAGGTCGTCAGTGAACGAGAAGCCATCGTATCCCAGGCTGCCAGCCGTGTAAGCCAGAATGACGGCGGCGAGCAGGAGGCCGGCGGCAAAGTCGAAGTAATAAAGCTCGAAGCGCCACTTTCCGGCCAGCTTATAAGTGTTGGCCCAGGATCCCCAGCAAATCATGCTCAGGATCATCAGGAACAGAGCGGCGGTGTAAGTCTGCGGCAGAATCATCGATCAAGCTCCGGAATCGTGAGGGTACAATGCGCGACATGGGCAGGTCAACCATTCCAGTACTGCCTTAGCGAGTCTCGAATTCGGGCGGCCGGCCCGGCGTCTGGAAAACATGAATGGGCCGGCCCGCAGCCGGGCAATCCGGCAAGGGTACCACCGAATAGTAATTCAATCCATAACGCCAGTTTCTGTGAATCGGCTCCACGCAGGCGCGGTCCGCCTGGGGGAAAAGCTGGCGCCAGAGCGGCCGCGCGGAAGCCACGCGGTCCACCTCCGGCATCACGTCCCTCTTCATGTATAGAACTCCCAAGGCCGCGCCGCAAGCCACGCATGCCACGGCGGCCAGGCGCCGCTGGCGGCGGGCAAGCATCCACGCGGCCGCCGCCAGCGGCAGCGGGGCGAGCCAAACCCAGTGGAAAGCAGGAAACGGCGTGTGCGAAAGGCCGGCCAGCAGGGCTCCCGGCAGCATGCGGCCCGCAATCGGAAACGCGACTAACAGCAGGCCGCAGAGCGCCAGGAGCGCGGGAATACGGCGTTTCCACGCGGGGATTTCTTCCGCCCCGGTCCGGGGCTCATCGGGCGGGCTGGTTTCCCAGGGCTCACGCCCTGGGCTATTCTCTTTCGCCCCGACGGGCTCTCGCACGCCCAGGGCCATCAGAATGGCGCAGGCGGGCAGCAGCGGCAGCACGTATCCTGGCAGCTTGTTGACGGAAGCGGAGAACAACAGCAAGCCCCACAGCACGACCAACAGCAGAAACAGGCGGCGCGGATCGCGATGAAGGCCGCGGCGGACAACCGCGAGAAGCAATGGCGTCCAGGGTAACAGAGCGCCGGCAAGCACCGGCAGGTAAAACCACCAGGACTCGCGATGCAGAAGGGCGCCGGAAGCGAAGCGGTCGAAATGGTGCTTGAGAAAAAAATCCGCCAGAAACGCCGGGCCATTGCGGAGGTAACAAAGCCCGTACCAGGGAAGGCACACGGCGACGAGTGGCACGGCCAGGCGTGGCACGACGCGCGCCAGATTGCGGTGTTTCCAGGCGGGCCAAGCCAGCGGCGCGGCTAGCGCCAGCGGCACCAGTCCCTTGGCCAGCACGGCCACGCCGAGCAGCGCTCCCGCCGCCGTCAAGCCGCGGGTTTCGCCGCGCTCGACCCAGGGCAGCGCCAGCAACAGGGCCGCGGTGAAGGCGGCGGCCATGGGCAGGTCAGTTGCGCCAACCTGGCTGAAGCCGATCCATTCCGCACTGGTGGCCAGAATCAGCGTGGCAAGCCAAGCCACCGAGCTGCCATACTCGCGGCGCAGCAGCCACCAAAAGAAGATGAGGAACGCGAAAGAGCAGAAGGCCACCGGCAGGCGCGGGGCGAAATCCGGGCCCAGGCCGAGGCGGAACGCCGCGCCAGTCATCCAATACAGCAGGGCGGGTTTTTCGAACCACGGCTGACCCCAAAGACGGGGCGTGACCCAATCGCCCGAGCGCGCCATTTCGCGCCCGATGGAAGCATAGCGCGGCTCATCGGGCCCGAGCACGCCAGCCGCATCCAGGCGATAGAAGTAGACGATGCAGAGGAGTGCCAGCGCGATCCATGCGAAGAGCGGGATCTTCGGGTTGCGCAAGCGGGCTTTCCAGGGGGCGGACATGTTCAGCCTTGCGACCGGGCTGGCGCCCGGTTGCGCCGATTGACAATCGGCGCGCAGGTTATCAACCTGCGACACACAAAAAACGTCATCCCATCAGCGCGTTTTCGTACGCGGAGCGGAGGGCGGCGATTTCCCAGGCGCCGAGGGTGTTGCCGCGCTGGCGGATTTCGAGACCGTTTTCGACGGTCGTCCCGATGACGACGGCTTCGACGCCGTACTGCGCGGCCAGGCCCAAAACGGCTTTGGGGTTGGCCGTGGAAATCAGGATGCGCGATGGCGCCTTCGTGGAAGAGCAGGATCTCGGGCCGCAGGTCGGAATCGAGATCGACCTGCGCGCCGATCTGGCCGGGCGCCGAAGCAGCATTCGGCCAGCGCCACGGCCAGGCCGCCATCGCTCAGATCGTGGGCGGATTCGGCGAGACCTTCCGCGGCGATCTGGCGCATGGCCTCCTGCACGCGTTTTTCTTTATCGAGATCGAGCGCCGGCGGCAGCCCCCACAGCTGCGCCGGCGATTTCCTTGGCGTATTCGGTCGAGCCGAAGCGAACGTCGTCGCAGGCGCCGAGGCCGCCCAGCAGCACCACCGCGCGGCCGGCGTTGACGAACGGAATGGTGAGCGGCGCGGCAATCTTGAGCAGCCCGACGATGCCCAGCACGGGCGTGGGGTAGATGCCCTCGCCCAGCGTTTCGTTGTAGAGGCTGACGTTGCCGCCGGTGATGGGCGTCTCGAAGAAGCGGCAGGCATCGGCCATGCCTTCGATGGCCTCCACCAGTTGCGCCATGATTTCCGGCCGTTCCGGATTGCCGAAGTTGAGGCAATTGGTGGCCGCCACCGGCAGCGCGCCGACGGTCGAGAGGTTGCGGCAGCACTCCGCCACGGCGAGTTGCGCGCCTTCGCGCGGCGAAAGATAAGCGTAGCGGCCGTTGCCATCGAGCGAGAGCGCGATGGCGGTGCCGGTTTCCTTGATGCGCAGAATGGCGGCGTCGGCGCGCTCGGGGCCGGCGATGGTGTTGGTGCGGACCTGGTAATCGTACTGCTCCCAGATCCAGCGCTTGGAGCAGATGTCGGGCGCGGCAGAGCAGGCGCGGCAGGGCGTCCGCGATGGCGAGCCGGCTTCCAGTTTGCGGGCGGGATCGTGGGCACGGCCGGCGGAGCGGTATGCGGCCGGTCGTAGAGCGGCGCTTCATCGGCCAGCTCGCGGTTGGGGATCTCGGCCACGACGTCCCCGTGATGGCGGACGCGCAGCCGGCCATCGCCGGTGACCTTGCCGATTTCGACGGCCTCCAGTCCCCACTTGCGGAACACCTGGTAGACTTCCTGCTCGCGGCCGCCGGCGGCCACCAGCAGCATGCGCTCCTGCGATTCCGAGAGCATGATCTCGTACGGCGTCATGCCGGTTTCGCGCTGCGGCACCTTGTCCAGCTCGATTTCGATGCCGACCTCGCCGCGGCTGCCCATCTCGCAGGTCGAGCAGGTGAGGCCGGCCGCGCCCATGTCCTGAATGCCGACGATGGCGCCGGTGTGCATGGCTTCGATGCAGGCCTCCAGCAGCAGCTTTTCCATGAACGGATCGCCCACCTGCACGTTGGGGCGCTTCTGCTTGGACTCCTCGGTGAATTCGGCGCTGGCCATGGAGGCGCCGTGGATGCCGTCGCGGCCGGTGCGCGCGCCCACGTAGATCACCGGATTGCCGACGCCGGCGGCCTTGGCGTAGAACACGTCTTCCTTGCGGCAGACGCCGAGCGCGAACACGTTCACCAGCGGGTTGCCGTCGTAGCACGGTTCGAAGATGCACTCGCCGCCCACCGTGGGCACGCCGAAGCAGTTGCCGTAATGGGCGATGCCGGCCACCACGCCGGACAGGATGCGGCGGTTGCGCGCGCCGGTCTTCGGGATCGTCCAGGCGGCCGAAGCGGAGCGAATCGAGCACCGCGATGGGCCGCGCGCCCATGGTGAAAATGTCGCGCAGAATGCCGCCCGAGCCGGTGGCCGCGCCCTGAAACGGTTCGATGAAGCTGGGGTGGTTGTGCGATTCGATTTTGAACGCGATCACGTAGCCGCCGCCGATATCGATGATGCCGGCGTTCTCGCCCGGCCCCTGCACCACCAGCTTGCCGCGCGTGGGCAGCTTCTTCAGATGCAGGCGCGAGCTCTTGTAGGAGCAGTGCTCGCTCCACATCACGCTGAAGATCCCCAGCTCGGTGTAGCTCGGCTCGCGGCCCAGGATTTCGACGATCTTCCGGTACTCGTCCGGCGTGAGCTGGTGCTGGGCGATCAGATCGGGTGTGATGGCGATGGTGCTCATGGCCGCACCTCCGCCACCGGCCGCGCGGCTTGCAACCGCGGCCAGCATGGACTGAAAGACGCCCAGGCCGTCGGACGACCCCATCAGCGGATCGGAAGCGCGCTCGGGATGCGGCATCATGCCCATCACGTTGCGCTCGCGGTTGAGGATGCCGGCGATATCGCGCAGCGAGCCGTTGGGATTATCCAGGTAGCGGAACGCGACGCGGTCTTCGGCTTCCAGTTCGTCGAGCGTGCGCGGTTCGGCGAAGTAGCAGCCTTCGCCGTGGGCGATGGGCATGCGCAGCACCTGGCCCTCGCGAAGCGCGCAGGTGAAAGGCGAATGCGTGGTCGCGACGCGCAGCCGCAGCTCGCGGCAGATGAACTTGAGGCCGCGGTTGCGGATCAGCGCGCCCGGCAGCAGACCGGCTTCGACCAGAATCTGGAAGCCGTTGCAGATGCCGAGCACCAGGCCGCCATCGGCGGCGAAGCGCTGCACCGCCTGCATCACCGGAGAGAAGCGGGCGATGGCGCCGCAGCGCAGGTAATCGCCGTAAGCGAAGCCGCCGGGAAGGATCACCGCATCCACGTCGCCGAGGGACGCGTGAATCGTGCCAGATATATTCCGTGGGCTGGCCCAGGTTGTGACTCGCCGCGTAAAACGCGTCGTGATCGCAATTACTGCCGGGAAAAACAATGACGCCAAATTTCATGAGCTTGTTGGGAGGGGAGGCAAACTTGAGTTTATCAAACCGCGCCGCGGCGGCGCGTCCGCTCCCTATAGTCGCGGCTCCGATCAGGTGTTTGTCGTAGGCGCGTAGTTCCTGTACGCCAGGTCGAGCAGCTCGACGACGTGCATGACGCGCTGATGGTTGCCGTGGAGGCGGACGCCGGCTTCCAGTTGCAACTCGCAGCCGGGGTTGGCGGTGGCGATGATGGTAGCCCGTGTGCGGTTGACGGCCTCCATTTTATGCGCCAGGATCTGCAACGACATCTCGTTCTGGACGATGTTGTAGGAGCCGGCGCTGCCGCAGCAGATATCGGCGCCGGCCATTTCCTGTAGCGTGAGGCCGGGGATGGCGGTGAGCAGCTTGCGGGGTGCCCCGCGGATGCGCTGGCCATGGGCCAGGTGGCAGGCGTCCTGATAGGTCACCACCGCGTCCACCGCGCCCATTTGGCGGTTCAACTCGATGGAGGCGAGGAATTCGGTGATGTCGCGGACCTGGGCAGCGAACTGTTGCGCGGCGGACGCGTAAGCCGCGTCGCCGGCGAGCAACTCGCCATATTCCTTGAGCATCGCGCCACAGCCTGCCGAGTTGCTGACGATGGCATCGAAGGCGCCGTCGCGCAGAGCATCGATGTTGCGGCGGGCCAGCGCGCGCGCGTCGCCGGGAAGCCCGGAATGGAGATGCAGGGCTCCGCAGCAGCCTTGCCCGGCGGGCACCACCACTTCGCAGCCGTTGCGCTGGAGCACGCGCACACTGGCTTCATGCAAGCGCGCGAAGGAGATGTTGGCGACGCAGCCGGAGAGGAAGGCCACGCGATGGCGGCACACGCCATCGGCGGGAAATGTTTTGCCGATTTGGGAGAAAAAGAACGGAGGGTCGGCCGAAGGAGCGAGTTGCGCCACGTTGCCGAGGCGGCCGAGCATCCTCATCAGGCCCAGGGCGCGCGCCAGCCTTTTCAGGCCGCTGACTTCGTACAAGTAGAGCAAAGTGCCGGCGATGGAGAGCAGGGCGCGCGATGGAATGAGCTGGCCGAACAGAAACGCGCGGAGCCGGCGAGCGAACCGGCCGCGCGGAATGTGCGCCTCGATTTCGGCACGGGCCTGCTCCACCATGCGGCCATAGGGCACGCCGGAAGGGCAGGCCGATTCGCAGCCGCGGCAGGCCAGGCAGAGGCCGATGTGCTCGATGTAAGCCGGCGTGATGGGCGCACCCTCGGAGACCTGCACCATTTGATAAACGCGGCCGCGCGGCGAATCCATCTCGAGTCCCAGCTCGCGGTAGGTGGGGCAGGCGTTCAGGCACAGGCCGCAATGGACGCACTTATCGAGATCGAACTGGCTAGGCCCGGCGGCGCGGGGCTCAGAGGCGATGGTAGAGTCGGCCACGGTTTAACACGTTGGACGGATCAAACAGGGCTTTGAGCCGCCGCATGGTTTCGAAATCGGCGCCGGGTGCGGGCCACAATTCGAGCTCAGATTTGCGCGCCTCGGGCGCGAACTCGATGACTGCTTTCAGGCCCTGGCCGGCCGCGTCCGCGAGGTATTGGGAGGCGGAGCCGGTGTCGTCGAAATATACGTAGCAGACGCCCGAGCCGGCGCGGGCCACCGCCGGGACGGCGAGCGGAGCCATGAACTTCTCAAGATCCATCAGGCTGGAGGAGACGCGCACCACCGCGCCTTCGGCGTGGGCGGCGAGAAAGCGGGGGGTGAATTCTTCCACCCGGCGCCAGAACTCCTCGTGGAGCGCGCCATCGAGTGCGACGGCATCGCCGAACAAGGCCAGCTCGCGCTCATAGCGGTCCACGGCGGTCTGGTTGCCGGCGGCGCGGACTGCCAGAATCCAGGCGGGGCTGCCGTGAGCGGCGGCGGGCGGATTGAACAGGTCGATGGCGGCGGGCTGCAACACGCTGGCCAGCAGGCGGGCGCGGGCCTCGAAAGCGGTTTTAGAATCGCCGAACGAAACGAGGACGGTGCGCTCGACTTCGGGCATCGGCTGGACTTTGAAATTGACCACCGCAATGGCGGCCAGCGTGCCGAAGGAACCGATCATGAGCTTGGCCATATCCAGGCCGGCTACGTTCTTGACCACCATGCCGCCGGACTGCACGAGTTTACGGGCGAGCGTGACGAAGCACATGCCGATGACCATGTCGCGCGCGGTGCCGTAGAGGCGGCGGCGCGGGCCACTCGAGTTGGAGGCCACCACGCCGCCCACGGTGGCTTGCTCGGCGAACGGCGGATCGAGCGGCACCATCTGGCGGTTCTGGCGGAGGAGCGTGGTGAATTCGCGCCAAGGGAGGCCTGCCTCCACGCTGATGGTGAGATCGCGCGGCTCGTATTCGAGCACGCGGCGCAGCGCGGTGGTGGCGACGGTATCGTCCGAGCAGGCGGCCGGGCCCGCCATCAGGCGCTTGCTGCCATTGCCCTCGAGGCAGATCGTGCGCAGGTGGCGCGCGGCGCGGTTGAGCGCTTCAGCGAGATCGTCGGGGGTCTCTGGGGTAAGCAGCATGCCGTTTGACACCGGCGCGGACGCCGGGCCAAACATTTTCGGGCCCGGCTAGAAGATAATGATAAGCCATGGCGAGCCTATATGCCGGGACGTCCGGCTTTGCGTATCCGGCGTGGAAGCCGGACTTCTATCCGGCCAAGCTGCCGGCCAACCAGTTTCTGAAGCACTATGCCACGCGGCTGCGCGCGGTGGAAATCAATTACACGTTCCGGCGTTTGCCGGCCGCGGCGACGCTGGCGGCGTGGGTGGAAGCGACGCCGCCGGGGTTCGTCTTCGCGGTGAAGGCGAACATGCGGATCACCCACATCCTGCGGCTGAAGAACGCGGGCCAGGCGACGGAGATCTTTCTCAAGGCGATTGACCCGCTGCGATCGGCGCGGCGGCTGGGGCCGATACTGTTTCAATTGCCGCCGCAAATGAAGCGGGACGACACGCTGCTGACCGCCTACCTGCAGACGTTGCCCACCGACCTGCGCTATGCCTTCGAGTTCCGTCACCCCTCGTGGCTGGTCGAGGAAGTGTACGGCGAACTGCGGCGGCACAACGTCTCGTTGTGCGTGGCCGAATCGGAAAAGCTGGAAGTGCCGGAAGTGATCACCGCCGATTTCGTTTACTACCGCCTGCGCAAGCCCGATTACACCGAGGCCGATGTGGAGGCGATGGCCGCCCGGTCGAAGGAGTTACTTGCCACCGGCCGCGACTTATACGTGATGTTCAAGCACGAAGACACGGCGGCAGGAGCTATAAATGCGGAGATGCTGCTGAGGCTGGTGGGGTAGGGAGGAGGTGACTCGCTGCGTTCAGTGGCAGCGAAGTGCCGGTGCCTGCCGAGTGGTGCCAGAACCTAACCGTCTCGATTTCAGTGGGTTGGAGGTCAGTTTTATAGTTAAAAGCTTTATAATGAATAACTTAAGCGTTGACAGGCTAGGGCGGTGGGCCGTACGAAAAGTGCATGGAAATAAGAAAGGCAGCCAAAGCTAAACTCGCCGATTTGGACCGTTGCGACGGTCACATTATGTACGACGTTGTGGACAGACGAGCCAACCAATACGACGGAAACCCGGCGGCCGGGAGCCCGCGCGGGAGCCAGCCTGTGGAGATGGAAGTTTTTGAGTACCTAAGAAGCAACGAGCTGATCGAGAAGACGGGAGGGCGCGAAACCCTGCGGTATAGGATCAGCAAAGCTGGAAAAGCGTCGTTAAGTGCCGCAGTGCAGCGCTGAGGAAGGCGTGCGGAGATCGAACGCCCGGGCAGGCCCGTCACCCTGTCAGTGCGGCTTGGGGTTCGCGACCAGCCAGTCGCTGAGGAACTCCTCGATCGTATCTTTGATCAATCCTCGGACATCATTCTCATCCAGCAACAGACCGGTGCCTTCCCTAACCCACGTCACTGCCTGAACCCGCAGGCTGCGATCACGCTCCAAGAACGCAGGCTCGCTAAAGGCCACCATCACAAGGAAGCACGCTGGCGCCCTTTGAATGCTAATCGTCAGACGCGGCTTTGTCATTAAGGCAACAGGCGACAGAACGTCCATACCCGCCACTCGCAACTTGATCTCTACATCCTTCTGAATTGCGTCGTGGAGGTCGGGATGCTGTTTTTGTAGCGAGTCATCGATCAGGACACCGGCGCTGACGCCCGTTAGGCCCTTCAGAGAATAGGACTGCGCGCACGCGGGCACTGGCGCGACCACTATCAGGTATGGCAACGCCGCGGAAAGGCAACGGATGAGTGTCATGTTACCTAGTATGCCCCTGTAAGCCCGCGAAATCGCCGGCACGGTCGCCGACACAGGACACCCACAGGTCTTCGGGTTTCAGCCCGGTCTTCTTGGCGATCTGCGCGAGGAGCCCTGGGCCGACCTCGTCGGCGTCATGAAACGCGAACGTGTAGTTGTTCCACCCAGCACGCTTGAGACGACGATGGGAACCATTTTGCCAAGCCACAGTCCACCCGTTCCGGAGTAACGCGGCCAGAAGTCGTTTTGCCTTGACAGACCGCCAACGGCTCATGCGGCGGAGAATACTTTCGAGAGCGGTGCGGGAACTTCCTCGCCGTGATCGATGCAATCGGCAGCGACCCTTAGCGCCAGGGCACGCACGGCGGCGATGGCAGCATCTCGCGTATCGCCATAGGCCATCACGCCCGGCATGGACTCAATGTCGGCCCACCAGCGGCCGTCATCCTCTCGTCCTAAGGTGATTGGAATCGATTCGAACGTGACTGTTTGCATCGATGCCCTCGGCTTCATTATAGTTCTTCCACTTAAGTAGTTGCCGGTTGTGGCGCACCACGATGTGATCACATTCAGGGGCCGGGCCGCCCTACCGCGCCGCTCCGTTCAGCAGCCCTCTCCCCCGCAGCCAGTCGGCCAGCCTCGCGGGCCAGGTGGAGAGCGCTTCATCGGTTGTGGCCAGGCCGACGCCGTGCGGGCCCTGGGCGTAGATATGCATCTCGGCCGGAACGCCGGCTTTGCGCAGCGCCAGGTAAAACAGCACGCTGTTCTCCACCGGCACGACCGGATCGGTGCTGGTATGAAAGAGGAACGTCGGCGGCGTTCGGGCGGTGACCTGCAGCTCGTTCGAAAGGCTTTCGACCAGTTTGGGATCGGGGTCCGGCCCCAGCAGATTGTCGCGCGAGCCGCGGTGCAGGTACGGGGTGGTGAAGGAAATCACGGCGTAGGCGAGCACGGCGAAATCGGGGCGGCTGGAAACGCGGTCGATGAGGTCGGCGGCGTCCGGATTGCCGGAATCGAAATGAGTGGCGGCGGTGGATGCCAAGTGGCCGCCGGCGGAAAAGCCCATGATGCCTATGCGGTCCGGCAGCACGCGGTAAGCGGCGGCTTTGGCGCGCACAGTGCGGATGGCACGCTGCGCGTCGCCCAATTCGATGGGGTGATGATAGCGCGGGCCCAGGCGATACTGGAGCACAAAAGCGGCGACGCCGATCGAGTTGAGCCACTGCGCGATTTGCGCGCCTTCGTGATCCAGCGCCAGATGCTGGTAACCGCCGCCGGGGCAGACGACGATGGCGGTGCCGGTGCCGCGGCCTTCGGGCACCAGGTAGGGCGTGATCGACGGCTTGTCGGCGTCGGCGTCGCCGAGCGCGCCGGGAGCGCCAGCGGGCCAGAGCAACTCCGGCTTGGGCAGGTTAGGCGCTTGCGCGAACATGGCGGTCGCGAGCAGCGGGATACCGAGAGCGCGAATCATGGAGAATACGGTACCACTTGGTGGGGCATGCTGAAAAAGCCCGGAAAAGCGTTTTGGGGTCACAGATGAACACAGATAAACACGGATAAGGCAGATTCTTTTTAATCTGTGTTCATCTGTGCTTATCTGCGGCCCGTAACGCTTCGGCGTATCTCTTTGGGCAAGCTAAAGCATGCCCTACCGCAAGCCGGCGAAATTCACCAGCTCGATGGAGTGCCGCTCGATCGCCTGGCGCACCTCGGGGGCGATCAGCGCGGCAAGCTCGCGCTCGCGGCTTTCCTTAAGGCGTGTGTGCGCGTTGCGCAGAGCGGCGCCGCAATGTCCCGGGTGGCACATCAACTCGGTGGATCCCTCGGGCAGCACGGCGGCCAGCGCCACCAGCTCTTCGCAACCCAAGCGGCCGGTCATCTGGAAACCGGTGAAATGATCGACGGTGCGGCAGCCGTGCGCCGCCAGAACGCGCTGCACGCGGCTTCGCGACAAACCAAGCGCGCTGTTGGCGAGACGCGTCAAGCGCGGCGCGCCGCCCAGGCCGTGCATCGGAAAATCGAACGGCCGGCGCACCCACGGAATGCCGAAATCCCGCGCCACGCGGGCCACCGCTTCGAGCACAGGCGGAGCCAGATGCGTATGCTTGTGAGTGTCGAGATGGGTGGGCCGGATGCCGGCGGCAATCACGCGCCGCGTCTGGCCGGCAAGCTCGTCATAGAGCCGGATCTGGCGGCGGGCCAGCGCCCACAGCAGTTGCGCCACCGTGGACGGGAACGGATTACCCGCTAACCAGCGAGCGGCCGCCGATCAACACCAGGTGGCAGCCGACATCGAGCGACGGAGTTTCGCGCGCCAGCCGCACGGCATCGTCGAACGCGTCGCCATTGGCCATCAGCGTGGCCGCCGTCAGGATACCGCGCCGATGCGCCTCCACTACGCCAGAGTTGACGTCGGCCGTGAATCCGAAGTCGTCCGCGTTCACCACCAGTTGGCGGCGCGCGCTCAAAAGATACCCAGCCGGATGGACAGGAAGCGCTTGGGATTGGCGTGCATGTCCTTGGCCAGCGCCTGGAATTCGAGCGTCGCGCTGGTGAGCGCGTCGTAGAGCTGCGGGTTCACGGCCAACTGGCCCAGCGTGCCCTGGCCGGCATTGATCTTGTCCACCGTGACGTTGAACTTGGCCACCAGCTCGTCCATGTGAGTGTAGAGCTGTTCGTCCTTGATGAGCTTGCCGGCGGTGCCTTTTCCCGCGTTGAGCTGGTTGAGCAGCGCGTGAATCTCGGTGAGCGACTGGCGGGCCTCGTCATAGAGCGCCGGATCCTTGAGCAGCTTGCCGGCGGTGCCCTGGCCGCCCTGCAAGTCGGCCATCATCGAGTCGATGCGCTTCAAGGGCGCGTCCAGGTCGCGATAGAGCGTGTCGTCGTAGATCAGTTTGCCCAGCGTTCCGTTGGCGGTGTGCACGTCGCTCAACAGCTTCTGGCCTTCGGCGGCGATGCCGTTCAGCCGGTCGTAGAGTTCCTCGTCCTTGATCAGCTTGCCGATATTGCCCTTGCCCTGCTCGATCCCGCCCAGCAGGTTGTCCACGCGCCCGACGATGGTCTGCAAGCTGTCGAGAACCACTTTCATCTCGCCCATCAGTTGCGGGATGTCCTCCAACTGGGAGGAGCGCAACTCGCGCGCCCGGCTTCACGGCAACCTTCGACACGCCCTTGGTGATGTCGATAACCTTGCCGCCCAGCAGTGTAGAGGCCGCGATGGCCACCGACGAATCTTCCGGAATCTGCGCCAGGAATTCCGGCTTCACCATCATGTCGAACTCGACCGCGCGCTTGGGATCGTGCGACTCGGTCAGCCTGGGCGTCTCGAGAACGCCGATCATAATACCGTTCAGCCGGACCTCGGTGCCGTCGGGCAGTCCCGCCGCGTTGTCCATGTACGTGCGCAGCAGTGCGTAATGGGTAAACGGGCTATGGTTCGACGTCAGCAAGAACACCAGGACAAACAGAATGATGAAGCCCGTGCCGGCGACGATGCCGATCTTGAGTTGCGACCAACGAACTTTCTTGCGATCCGCCATGCGTCATTCCCGCTGCTTGCAGAACTTCGAAATGTAATCGTCGGCCGTAGACTCCAGCCGGTCCTGATCGCCTTCGAAGACCAGGCGGCCCTCGCGCAGCACCATGAACGTGGTGCGCGGGAGCGGCCCATCCGACCGCCGGGCCGGCTCCAAACGCCCTTGCTTCGAATTGTAGCGGAAGTTGGCCATCAGGTTCCCGTCCTGGTAGCGATAGGTCACCAGGATCGTGGTGGTTTGCGCCATGTCGCGCTCCTTGATGAGCAAGGCCATGATGGTGTGGGCGGTGATCGGGTCCAGGCCGGCGCTGGGCGAATCGTAGAGCACCAGCGGCGGTCCGGTCACCACCGCGCGGGCGATGGCGGCGCGGCGCCGCATGCCGCCGGAAAGCTCGCTGGGGAACTTCTCCAGCGTGCCGCCGAGCTCCACGAACTCAAGCGCCTGCTCCACCCGCCCATGCACCTCGCTGGCCGGACAGCGAATCGATTGCTGATTGCGCAGCGGGTATGCGACATTCTCCTCGATGGTGAGTGAATCGAATAGGGCGCTCTCCTGGAACAGCATGCCGATCCGGCTGCGAATATCGAAAAGCCGGGCTTCCCGCATCTTGCCCAGATCGCTGCCGAAGGCCAGCACGCGGCCGGAATCGGGCCGTATCAGGCCGAGCGCGGTCTTCAACAGCACCGTCTTGCCGCTGCCGGCCGCGCCCAGAATCACGCGCGATTCGCCTTCGAAGGCCTCGAAGGAAACGTCCCGCAGCACCGCCTCGCCGTCAAAGGAAACGGTGACGTTTTCGAACCGCAGAACGCTGGGCGATCCGGTTTCCGCCATCAGCTTACACCCTGGCTGACAAACATTTCTGTAATCATCACGTCGGTGATGAAAATCATGATAGTGGCCGCCACCATCGCCTGCGTGGTAGCGCGCCCCACACCCTGGGTGCCTCCGGTGGCGCGCAAACCGTAGAAGCAGCCGATGAGGGAAACCACCACGGCGAACACCAGCGGCTTGATCAGCCCCTGAGCCACATCGTTCCATTCGAGCGCCTGCCAGGCGGAGTTCCAGTACAACCGCGAAGTGAGGTGCAGCTTCACCACGGAAATCACCCAGCCGCCGAACAGGCCCACGAAATCGGCGATCACGGTGAGCAGCGGCAGCATGAAGCAGGTCGCCTCCAGGCGCGGCGTCACCAGCTTCTGAATCGGGTCGGTTCCCAGCGCGCGCATGGCATCGATCTGCTCGGTGACCTTCATCGACCCCAGCTCGCTGGCGATGCCGGAGGAGTTGCGTCCCGCCATCATGATGGCCGTCAGCACCGGGCCCAGCTCGCGCGCCAGCGTGATCGCCACCAGGGTACCGGTCTTTTCCACCTCCCCGTATTGCGCCAGCGCGCGCGACATCTGCAGCGCCATCACGACGCCGGAGAACAGGCCCACCAGAACCACCACCACCAGGCTGCCCACGCCGATGGTATCCATCTGCAGGATGACGTCGTCGATGTAGTGCGGTTTGCGGAAGATGTTGCGGAAGGCTCTGCCCGCGAGCACGACGAATTCCTGAACGGCGAGAACTGGCTCCTTCAGCAGATCCAACAAGCAGGCGGGTTCTCCGAACTCCGATGCTACCATAACAAGCGTGGCGCCTCCGCGCCGGCAGCGGCGGGGCAGCGCGTCCCGCGGCCTGCAATCGTGAAAGGTCTCACCGATATCCCGGGTATTCGCGTCGGCCACGTCTCCGATTACGAGGCGCTCACCGGCTGCACGGCGATTTTGTGCGAGCAGGGCGCCGTGGGCGGGGTGGACATTCGCGGCTCGGCCAGCGGAACCGAGGAAACGCCCACGCTCGATCCCGCTCACGTGGCCGACCGGGTCCACGCCATCCTGCTGGCCGGAGGCAGCGCCTTCGGATTGGAGGCAGCGTCCGGCGTGCGGCGCTACCTGGCGCGGCGGGGCGTGGGGTTCGCCTTCGCCGGCGAGCACATCCCCATCGTGGCGGCGGCCATCCTCTTCGATTTGGAACTGGGCAAGTCGAACACCCACCCCAATCTGGCGATGGGCGAAGCGGCGGCGGCGGCCGCTACCACCGGTCCCGTCGCCGAGGGCGCGGTGGGCGCCGGCACGGGCGCCAGCGTGGGCCATATTCTGGGCATAAAACACGCCATGAAGTCCGGCATCGGCTCGGCTACGGTGGAGCTCGACCGCGGTGTCCTGGTGGCCAGCCTGGTGGCCGTAAATGCGTGGGGCGACGTGCGCGACCCGGCCAGCGGCAAGATCATCGCCGGCGCGCGCCGGTCGCCGAAAGCCCAAGAGTTCCTGGATACCGCCGCATACATGAAACGCCACAGCGCGCCGGCGGGCGATGCCGTGGCGCCTAAGAACACCACGCTCGCGGTGGTTGCCACTAATGCTCACCTGACCAAGTTGCAGGCCAAAAAGCTGGCGGAATTCGGCGGCCTCGGCATGGCGCGGGCCATCTGTCCGGTGAACACAACGGTGGATGGTGACATTGTCTTCGCGCTGTCCCTGGGCTCGCTCGAAGCCGACATCAATGCGCTCGGCGTGGCCGCGGCCGAAGCGGTGGCGGAGGCGATTCTCCGCGCCGTCGAATCCGCGCGCGGCATGGGCGGGCTGCCAGGCCTGGCCGGGTAGCTTCGCCGCCAAACCTTTTCACGCGTGGCGCGTCTCAAAAGGAGTGTCCGCGCACAGCTGTGTCCGCGCACAGCAAGGCCGTCCGCGTGCCGAATGATATACTGAAAAATCACACACAACCTACTATGAAAAGCCCCTGCTTTCTTCTATTGGTCTGCCTCAGCGCAGCCAGCGCCCAGACTCCGGCGACACCACCGGCGAGTCCCCGGCCCCCTGCCGCTGCCCAGCCCAAGGCGCCTGCGCTCCCCGATCTGCCGGATGCGACGGTCATCGCCGTGTTTCAAGACGGTTCGAAATTCACCATGGGCGACCTAAAGAGGATAATCCCAGTGCTTCCGCCCGGCATGCAGAATGCGGTCACGCTAAATCCGGTCGAGTTCTTCCACACGTACGCCACCATGCTGGAGTACGACCGAATCGCCCGCGAAAGAAAACTCGACGAGCAGAGCCCGACTAAAGAAACTCTCTATTTCTCGCGGCTGTACAACCTGTCCGTGGCGCTGATGCAGGACGTGATGGCGACGGCCACCGTGGATCCGAACGAGATCATCAACTATTACGGCAAGAATAGGGAAGGCTTCAAACAGATCAAGGTCAAGACCATCTATATTCCCTTCGCCGACTCGCCTTCCGCAGACAGCAAGTCGCTCACCGAGGCGCAGGCCAAGGCCAAAGCCGACAAGCTGGTCGCCCAAGCCAAGGGCGGCGCCGATTTCGTGAAGCTGGTCAAGGAAAACTCGGAGGACGATCCCTCCAAGGCCAAAGACGGCGACTTCGGAACGTTCGACTCCACCACTCCCCTGCCGGATGCCATCCGCACAAGCGGTGTTCGCGCTCCAGATGGGCGAGGTCACCGACGCCGTGCGGCAGCCACACGGCTTCTACATATTCAAGGCCGAGATCGTGACCATCCGCCCGCTTTCGGAAGTCCGCGACCAGATTTTCGAGGTGCTCAAGCAGCAGCACGCCAAGGAATGGGTGGATCGCGTCAACACCCAAATCAAGGTGGATTTTCCCAATCCCGCCTTTCCGCCTAAGGGCGCGCCGGTCAAGTAAGCGCCCGGGTGTAGCGGACCTTTCAGGTGAACGGCATTGGCGTTAGGATGGGAGTTTCATGCCGACCGTTGCCGCTCCCGTGCTCCGCAGTTTCAGTGAGTCCATCCTGCTAGCCGCCGGCGTGGCGGCGCACAAGGCCGCCATCGTGGCGGCTTCGCTGGTCGCCGCCAACCTGCGCGGCGTCGATTCGCACGGCATCCAGTTGCTGACCTTCTACGTCGATCAACTGCTGGCGGGCGAAATGGACCCTCACGCGCAGGGCCGCGTGGTTTCCGAAAGCGGTTCGTGCCTGTTGTTCGACGGGCAGAACGGGATCGGACAATGGATCGCGGAAACCTGCTGCGGCCACGCCATCCGCATCGCCGGCCAGACCGGCATCGCGCTGGTAACGGCGCGCGAATCGAACCACTTCGGAGCCTGCGCCTGGTGGGCCGAGAAGATGCGCGAGGCCGGGCAAATCGGCATCGTGATGTGCAACGCCTCGCCCATCGTGCCGCCCTGGCAAGGCAGGGAAGGCCGCTTCGGCACCAACCCCATCTGCATGGCCGTGCCCGGGCCGTGGCTGTTGGATATGGCCACCACCACGGTGGCCGCGGGCAAGGTTTTCAAGGCCTTCATCAACCATCAACCGGAGATCCCCGCCGGCTGGGCGTTCAATGCGGAAGGCGTGCCGACCACTAATACCGAGGCAGCGTACCATGGCATGCTGATGCCGCTCGGCGGGTACAAAGGCAGCGGGCTGGGGTTCCTGGTGGAGATTCTCTGCGCGGTGCTCTCGGGCGGCGCCATGTCCAACGAGGTGGGCGGCATCCGCTTCCGCGGGAAACTGGTGCGGACGAGCCAGATGTTCCTGGCCATTGACATCGCCCGCTACATGCCGCTGGAGGAATTCACCGAGCGTATGGAGCGTCTGGTGGCGCTGGTTAAGAGCGCGCCACCGGCGCCGGGTTACGACGAAGTGCTGGTGGCAGGCGACCCGGAATGGCGCACCGAAGCCGAACGCCTGCGGGGCGGGATCCCCATCTCCGAAGGCAATTGGGAAACGCTGGTGAAGACCGCCGCTCGGGTGAAGGTCTCGCCCCCGGAGTAGGCCCTGAGGCGATTTGGGTGGGGCGGGGCACCTAGTCACGTTGGATTTCCGCCTTATATTGGTACTCCGGCGCACGCATTGGTTTCCGACGGCATGAGCGTGAGCCATAAATAACTTATTTATTTTCTTAACTTTGAATAAGCATTCCTACCCCTCTCCGGTCGTGCGACCCGTCCGCCCGCCGCCAGAAAGAATGCTTGCAACCCAAAATGCCCTCTGCTAATCTTGAAAGTGTAGCGTATGGGCTACAAACTGAAAAGAGGCTACACCGTCAGCAAAGGCAAAAGGTGGACGTCCGACCCCGCACAGTCAAGAACTACGAGACCGCAGATGGTCGTTGCCCTTTCGACGAGTGGATCGATAGCCTAGATGATCAAAAGGGGAAAGCCCAGATCGACGCGCGGATAGCCCGCTTGCGTCTGGGATCGCTTGGAAAATGGAACGACGTTGGTGAAGGCGTCATCGAGCTGATTTTCAAGAATGTCGGTCCGGGATATAGAGTCTATTGCGGACAAGATGGTCCCGACCTGGTGATTCTCCTCGGAGGCGGCATCAAGCGGGGACAGCAGCCCGACATCGACAGGGTCAAGGAATGCTGGCAGGATTATAAGAAGAGCAAGTGAACCGACATGTCAAAACGGACAAAGGACTACGAAATTGGTCTGTATGAGCGCCTCCAGAATCCAGCCTATGCAACGGAGTATCTTCAGGCTGCGCTCGAAGATGATGAGGAGGGTTCCGACGCTGTTTTTCTGCTCGCGTTACGCGATGTCGCGAAGGCCAATCGCATGACCTATGTTGCCGATGCCACGGGCTTAAATCGCGAGAGCCTCTACAAGATGCTCTCCCGTCGCGGGAACCCAGGCATCAACAGTCTAAAGGCTGTGCTCAGTGCGGTAGGCCTAAGGCTCTCGGTTGAAGTTGCCGAGCGCAAACCGGCTCCGCAACACATTGCTTCCTGGTCAGTGGCGTGTGCCGTTCCAGAACGAACAGTGGCGCCCGAGGGGTTGCTTTCCGGTCTTCCTGCCCCTGGCGCTCTCCCGCATCGCGAGGTTGGTCGGGAGTGCCTCGCCAATCCGCCTCCCGGACCTAGGTGGGAACAGACAAGCGCGTCTGGGCCGTGTACGCAAGGATTTGGTGCTCTTGGAACAATGATAATTTCACAGAGTCAAGAAGAGATTCGGTCCGCAGTGACACTACAGTCCAAGTGTGAATTGACGCGGGTCGGACTGCGCCAGTGCCACGCTTCCCTGGAGGGAAGTGAGACTGCGCTAACCGGTCCATTTTCCCTTAGGGTTTCGCACAGCTCCTTAGCCAACGCCATCGTGGAGGGTGTGCTGCGGATCGAGGTGCGCTTCCAGGCCCAGGGATACGACAGCTCCGAGCCGCCGGTGCTCCTCTTCGACGTTGAGTGCGCATTCGATCTCGATTATTTGATCCAAGACAGGACCTTCGAACCGGCGCCCCAGTCCATTGCGGCATTCAAAGACGGAAACGCAATCTTCAATGCGTGGCCCTATGCAAGGGAGTTCGTCAACAGCCTCACCTCTCGCATGGACCTCCACGCCCCGCCGTTGCCGTTCCTGCGGATCATTCCTACGCCCCCAGAGACACTCACAGCGGATCCCTGCCAATCGGTCGAGGGTGTCGGAACCAAGGTGCAACCGCCCTCCGGCCAGCAAGAGAAATAGTCGGTTCGAAGTTTCGGTCGTACAACCGTCAGACACCGCCACAATTCGCGCTTAGCTGCGCTATACTAAGGAAGTATCGACGAACCAAGGGAGTGGGCGAAAGCCCACTTTTTTGTTGGCGATCGGCGGTTTTTGAGGGAAATGCGGGACGACGTGGCATCCAAGATCGAAGCAATCGCGACCCGTGTGGCGGCTTCCGAGGGGCTGGAAGTCGTCGAGGTCGCGGTGAAGGGCGGCGGCGCGAGCCGTCTCGTCCGCATTTCCATCGACAAGCCAGCAGGGCGTTACCCACGGCGATTGCGAGCTGGTTTCGCAGCAGGTGGGCACGATTCTGGATGTCGAGGACGTGGTGCCGGGCGGCCGCTACACGCTGGAGGTCAGCTCTCCCGGTGTGGAGCGCAAACTCGCCAAACCGGGCGATTTCGTGCGCTTCCAGGGGAAGAAGATCAAACTGGTGCTGCGCGAGCCCGTGGAGGGACGCCGCAACTGGGAAGGCACGCTGGCCGGTTTTGAAGATGGCCGCGTGACGCTGGAGACCGGCGGCCAGACGCCGCTGCGGGTTGCGCTGGACGAGATCCAGAAGGCCAACCTGAAGTTCGAGTGGTAAGCCCGCCGGGAGATCAAGAACCAGCAGAAATTTCTATTGCAAGGAGCGAGGGCACTTTGGAAACCATCTTTCAATCCATCGAAATCCTGAGCAAGGAAAAAGGCATCGATCCGCAGATCGTCTTCGACGCAGTGAAGGACGCCATGCTGATCGCCGCCCGCAAGCACTACCGCACCAACGAAGACTACGTGGCGGAGATGGATCCGAAGACCGGCGCCATCCACCTGTTCGCGGTGAAGAAAGCGGTCGAGGTGGTGGAAGACCCGGTCCACGAAATGACGCTGGCGGAGGCGCGGCGCATCCAGCCGGACGCCGAAATCGGCTCCGAAATCCGCCTCACGAAGAACACCGACTCGCTGGGCCGGATTTCCGCCCAGACCGCCAAGCAGGTGATCCTCCAGAAGGTGCGCGAGGCCGAGCGCGAGACCGTCTACAACGAGTACTCCGGGCGCGCCGGCGAGCTGGTCAACTGCACGGTTAAGCGGGTGGAAGGCCCCGAGTACGTTCTCGATCTCGGCAAGACTGAAGCCAAGCTGGCCAAGAAGGAACAGTCGCGCCTGGAAAGCTACTCGGTGGGCGACCGCGTGCGCTGCGTGATCCGGCTGGTGGATAAGGCCAGCAAAGGCCCGGGCGTGCTGGTATCGCGCGCGGCGCCGGAACTGGTGATGCGCCTGTTCGAGCAGGAAGTGCCGGAAATCTACGATGGCACGGTATCCATCAAGGGCTGCGCGCGCGAAGCCGGCGAGCGCACCAAGATCGCCGTGCAGAGCCGCGACCGCGACGTGGATAGCGTCGGCGCCTGCGTCGGCATGAAGGGCATGCGCGTGCAGTCCATCATCCGCGAGCTGCGCGGCGAGAAGATCGACATCATCGAATACTCCGAAGACCCGGTGGTGTTCGCCACCCATGCGCTGAGTCCCGGCCAAGGTGAGCAAGATCAGCATCGTCGACCCGGTCGAGAAGCAGATGGAAGTGATCGTCGACGACTCCCAGCTTTCGCTGGCGATCGGCAAGAAGGGGCAGAACGTGCGGCTGGCCGCCAAGTTGCTGGGCTGGAAGATCGACATCAAGAGCGAAGAAGAGAAGCGGCAGGAAGTGGAGACGCAGATGGCCGCCATGGTGGCGCCGGGCGCGCCGGCCTCCGTGCTGATCGATTACGGGCTGGCGGAAAAGACGGTCGAGAAGCTGCTCGAGGCCGGCATCGGCACCATCGAGAAGCTGGGCGGCATGACGCCGGAACAACTGGAAGAGATTCAGGGCATCGGTCCGAAAGGCGTGGAGAAGATTTTCGAATGCGTCAACGCCTACTACGCGCAGTTCGAACAGCCGGCGGAAGCGGCCGGAGGCCAGTTGGCGGTGGAGGAAACCGCCGCCGGGCCGGCGGAAGGGGAGCCGGGCGCAGACACAGAAGCGGAGCCGGCCGGCGAAATCGAAGCGGCTGCGCCGACGGAAGCGGAGTCGGCTCGAAGCGGAAGCGGCCGCACCGACGAGGCGGAGCCGGTTGCCGCCGAGCCCGAGGCCGCGGAGCTGGAAGCGGCGGAATCGGAGCAGTTTGATACGATAGAGGACGCGGGTTCCCCTACTCACAATCAGCCAGGAGCGGGCCCTGAAGCCGGCCCCGGCGATGCCGGGGAGGGCGTCCCGGAGAATCATGGCGGTTGAGGTGTGTCTGTAAGCGGTAAGCGACGGTTGCTTTTTCTATGAAGAAGATTCGAATCAACGAGCTGGCACGGGAGCTCGAAGTCAAGGCGCACGAGATCCTGGACCGGCTGCCCGAACTGGGCGTCGCCGAAAAGAAGACGCACTCGAGCTCCATCGACGAAGACGTGGCGATCAAGCTGCGCCGTTTGTTGGGCCATGAGGTTCCGGACCTGGAACCCGCGGCGGAGGAGCCGCGCGGCGCACGCGGAGGAAGCCGCGCCCGAGGCGGCGAAGACGCGTCCCCGATGGCGGCCGCGCCCCAAGCCGTCGCGGAGCCGGAAGAAGCACAGACAGAGGCGCCAACGCCGGCCGGCGAAGTACGCCCGGTCTCCGAGCGGCGCGCCGATTCGTCCTCCGTTGGCTACGGAAGGCCGATCCATCCGCCGATTGCGGTGCCGGGCCAGCCGGCGCCCGTGGCGAGACCCGCCGTGCCAGCGCCGCCAGTGCTACCCGCAGCTCCGGCGCCACCCTCAGTAGCCGCGGCGCCGACGCCGCAGGCGGTAGCGGCCACCGGTTGCGGTAATCGCCCCTGGAAGATCGCCGGCGCTGCCGGTGAGGCCGATACCGGGCGCCGCGAGCTGCGCCCCGGCCCGGCCAGATTCTGTCCGGCCCGCGCGCGCCAATGCCCGTGGCCGCGCCCGAGATGGTGCGTCCCGATGCCGGCCGGCCCGCGGCCGTCCATGCCACAGGCGCCGCGTCCACCGGCTCCGGTGGAAGCCCGCAGCGGCTGCGGCTCCGAGCGCGCCGGCACGGCCCCTGGCGGGCCAGCCGACGGCTCGCCCGGTGGTGCCACCGCGTCCCGACCTGGCCGCGAAATTAACCGCGCCTCGTCCGGCGATGCCCGCGCCGCCGGCAGCGCCGCGTCCCGGAGTGCCGCGACTCACGGGCAGCGCCCACGCCCGGTCAACCGATTTACCGCGGGCCGATCCGCCCCGGCCAGCCGATGGTGGCCCGGCCGGGTCCGCGCACCAGCGCGCCGCCGGCGGGCCGTCCGGGCCCGCGTCCGCAGCATCCGACCACGCCGCGGGGGCCGATTGGCCCCGGCATGCCTCCGCCGCCGGTGGATCAGCCTCGGGGCCGGTTCGACAAGCGCCCCGTCCGCCAGCCGCGCGAACGCATCGAGGAAGAGAAAAACCTGCGGCCCGCCACGCGCCGCCAGACGGCCTCCGGGCCGCCGCCGATCAGCCGCGAAATCACCATCTCCGAAGGCATCACGCTCAAGGAACTCTCCGAGAAACTCGATATCAAGGCGGCCAGTATCATCACCAAGCTGGTGGATCGCGGCATTTTCGCCACCATCAACCAGACGCTGGACATGAAGCTGGCTACCGAAATCGCGCGCGATTTCGGCGCCTCCACCGCCACCGTGAGCTATGAAGAAGAAGCCATGCAGGCGGTGGAAGAGGCCGAGGAAACCAAGGACCTGGTGAGGCGCGCGCCGGTGGTGACCATCATGGGCCACGTGGACCACGGCAAGACCTCGCTGCTCGACGCCATCCGCGAAGCCAACGTGGCCGCGCGCGAAGCGGGCGGCATCACCCAGCATATCGGCGCCTACCAGGTGGAGATGAACGGCCGCAAGATCGTCTTCATCGATACGCCGGGCCACGAGGCCTTCACCCGCATGCGCGCCCGCGGCGCCAAGGTCACCGACATCGTGGTCCTGGTGGTGGCGGCCGATGACGGCGTGATGCCGCAGACGCTCGAAGCGATCGATCACGCCAGGGCGGCGGGCGTGCCGATCATCGTAGCCATCAACAAGATCGACAAGCCGGACGCGCAACCCGAGCGGATCAAGCAGCAGCTTTCCGACCGCGGCCTGCTGGCCGAGGATTGGGGCGGCGATACGGTGATGGTGCCGGTGTCCGCCAAGACCCAGCAGGGCATCGAGCTGCTGCTCGAGATGATTCTGCTGGTAGCCGACATGCTGGACCTCAAGGCCAATCCGAACCGCCCGGCCATGGGCACCGTGCTCGAAGCTCAGCTCGACCGCGGCCGCGGGCCGGTGGCCACCGTGCTGGTGCGCAACGGCACGCTCGCGGTAGGCGATTTCTTCATCTGCGGCGCGGTGTTCGGCAAGGTGCGCGCCATGATCAGCGATCGCGGCACGCAAATCCGCAAAGCCGAACCCGCCACGCCGGTGGAGGTGCTGGGGCTCGGCTCGCTGCCCGAAGTGGGCGACGACTTCCAGGTGGTGACCGACACCGCCAAGGCGCAGCAGATCGTCAAGTTCCGCGACCTCAAGGACCGCGAGGCGGCGATGGCCAAATCCGCGCGTCTGACGCTGGATCAACTGCACAAGCAGATGGAAGCCGGCGAAATCAAGGAGCTGCCGATCATCCTCAAGGCCGACGTGGGCGGTTCGGCCGAGGTGCTGACGGAGGCGCTGCAGAAGCTCTCCAACGAGAAGGTGAAGGTGCGCGTGATCCGCGCCGGCGTGGGCGCGGTCAACGAAAGCGACGTGCTGCTGGCATCGGCGTCGAACGCCGTCATCATCGGCTTCAACGTGCGGCCGGAGCGGGCCGCCTCCACGCTGGCCGAGCAGGAGAAGGTGGACATTCGCCTGCACACCATCATTTACAACCTCACCGACGAGATCAAGGCGGCCATGAGCGGCCTGCTGGAGCCGGTGTTCCGCGAGGTCTACAAGGGCAAGGCCGAGGTGCGCGAAACCTTCCGCATCTCCAAGGTCGGCAACGTGGCCGGGTGCCTGGTGCAGGACGGCACCATTCCGAGCCGCTCCGAAGTGCGCCTGCTGCGCGACAACGTGGTGGTGCACACCGGCAAGATCGCGTCGCTGCGCCGTTTCAAGGACGACGTGAGCGAGGTCAAGAGCGGCCAGGAATGCGGCATCACGCTGGAGAACTTCCCCGACGTCAAGCAGGGCGACATCATCGAAGCGTTCGTCACCGAGCGCGTGGCCACCGAGGTCTTTGCCTGATGCCATGGCTGCCGTCGGCGTGCTGACTCTGGAATTACGGCTGGAACATTCCCATTCCCTCAAGGACAAGCGTCACGTGGTGGAAAGCCTGAAAACCCGCCTGCGGGGCAAGTTCAACGTGGCGGTGGCGGAGATCGACTACCAGGACCTGTGGCAGCGGGCCGCGGTGGCCGCGGTCACGGTTTCGAGCGACCATGCCCATGCCGAGAAAGTGCTGCGCTCGGTGGAGGAGGAAGCCGCCGCGCTGCTCGGCGCGGAAGTGGCCGGCGCGACCGTGGAGTGGCTGGCATGAGAGGCGCGGACAACGAACTGTTGACAGGCGAAAGCGCCTGTCCCACTTTGCCGCGCAACGGCGCGCGGGTATGTGGGACAGGCGCTTTCGCCTGTCAACATGTTTTTTCCCCGCTTCTATGGCTCCTATCGCGCGGGCGCGCGAGCGAGGCTGGGCGCCATGGATGAACGCCGCACGCTGCGCGTTTCCGAGGCGCTCCGCGAGGAGTTGACCGAGATCATCGGCTTCGAAACCGAGGACCCGCGGCTGCTGGCAGTGGACGTGACCGAGGTCCATGTCAGCCAGGACGGGCGCCACGCCAACGTGCGGGTGGGGTTGCGCGGCAACGAAAAGGAGCAGGACGCGTCGCTCGCGGCCCTCGATCACGCCGGCCGGTTTCCTCCGCCACGAACTGGCCAGCCGGCTGACCCTGCGCCACGTTCCCGAACTGCATTTTATGCGTGACAAGAACCTGGATGTGGAGAGCCGCATCGATTTTCTTCTCAAACGAGCGAAAAAATCTCGTGTCCGAACCGAAAAATAGCCCTAAAGTCAAACAAACTGTGGTAGTTTTGTTTCTGTTGGCGGGTCTCGAGCCGGTCGCCGGGGCGGACCAGCCGGAATTGCTGCGGCTCGAAAAAACGGCCGACGCGATGGGTTCGGCCTATACGGTCGAGCTGTACGGCTATGACCGTGTGAAGATGGAAGCGGCCGCCGATGCGGCTCTCGACGAAGCGCACCGGCTGGACGAGTTGCTTTCCAACTACCAGCCCGGGAGCGAATGGAGCCAGGTCAACCAGCACGCGGCCGAAAAGCCGATGAAGATTTCGCCGGAGTTGTTCCAGTTGCTATCGGCGTGCCTCGAGTACAGCCGGCAAAGTGAAGGAGCGTTCGATATTACGGTGGGCCCGCTGATGAAAGTCTGGGGCTTTTACAAAGGCACCGGACATTTGCCGCATCGCCCGGAAGTGGAGGCCGCGATGGCCCGCGTGGGCTACCGGCACGTGCACCTGGACGCCCAGGCCGGCACGGTCTGGTTCGACCGGCCGGGCGTGGAACTGGATCCGGGCGGCATCGGCAAAGGCTACGCGGTGGACCGGATGGTGGACGTGTTGAAGCAGTACGGAGTAACCACGGCGCTGGTGGCCGGCTCCGCCAGCAGCATTTACGGCATCGGCGCGCCGCCCGGACACCCGGAAGGCTGGGCGGTGGATATCCGCGACCCGTGGAGGCATTCGAAGACGGTGGAGCGGAGTGTTTCTCAAGGACATGTCGCTGTCCACCTCGGGCAGTTACGAGAAGTTTTTCCGGGCCGAAGGCCGCATTTATGCCCACATCATGGACCCGCGAACGGGTTACCCGGCGCAGGGCACGGTGTCGGTATCGGTGGTGGCGCCGCGCACCATCGACAGCGAGGCGTGGGCCAAGCCCTACTTCGTGAACGGC
>CAWJLI010000204.1:0-51900 GCA_963843095.1 Bryobacterales bacterium | reverse complement strand
TGGTGGGCCTGCGCCAGGTTGTTGGCCTTCGCGGCGCTCCCTTTCGGATTGTTTGCCGCGGCGCCGGTTCGCCACGCGGAGCGAATGAACTGGCAAGATGCCTTGATTCTGCTGTGGATTCTGACGCCGGTTCTGTGCGGCAGGATCGGTGGGATCTGGAATGTCCCGGTGAATCTGGACTTCATGTCCCGGTTATTCCTGACTGCCGTCGGGTCCTGGTCTTTCCTCATCATTCGCGGCCTCGGCGACTCAGGCTATAACTTTCGGTTTTCGCGAGTGATCCTACTGGACTCCTTGATCTCCCTGGCCTGTTTCACGGTAATCGCGATACCGCTCGGCTTCGCGCTCCGCTTTATTACATGGAATTCGCATTGGCGCGGCGCGCGAGCGTTCGCGTTCGACTATCTGACTATTTTTCTTTTCATTGCCATAGCCGAAGAGCTGTTCTTTCGCGGCCTGCTCCAGAATCTGCTGGAAGGCTCGCTTGGGTCCCGCGCACTGGCCCAGGCCTGTGCGTCGATCCTTTTCGGACTCTCCCACATCCGCCACGCACCGGCTCCGAACTGGCGCTACGTGATTCTGGCGACCGTGGCGGGGTGGTTTTATGGCTGGGCGTATCGAAAGCATCGAAGTCTGATGGCTTCCGCGACCACGCACGCCCTGGTCGATACGATCTGGCGAACGTGGCTCACGCTGCACTGAGGCGCCACGTCAGCCTGCTATGACGGTGTGCAGGCGCGGCGCAGCTCTTCGCCCAGGGCGGCTTGTTGTGCCCCGGTGAGCTTGCCGCCTCGCGAAGTCACATAAAAAACGTCGATGGCCTTGTGCGCTTCGGTGTCGATCAGAACGACTTCGATATTGGCGCCGATGGCTGAAAGCGCGGATGCCAGGTCATACAGCAGGCCGGGGCGGTCCTGCGCCACGATCTCGACCAGCGTGGCGGTCTGGCTGGCTTCGGAGTTGAAGGAGACGCGGCCCGCGATGGCGGCCCTGCGCGTGGGTGGCGATGCCTTGGGCCGGTTGCGTAGCAACTGGCGGACGTCCGTCTTTCCCGGCCAGCACGCGCTCCACCACGGAGGCGAGCCGGTCCACTTCGCTCGCGTTCAGATCCAGCGTGTGCAGGGGATCTTCGAACGTGAAAGTATCCAGGATGGCGCCGCGGCGATTGGAAAAAGCCTCCGCGCGCACGATGTTCATGCCGAAGCTGGACAGCGTACCCGCCACGCCGGCGAACAATCCGGGACGGTCGGTGGTGACCAGCGTCAACTGCCAGGCCGAATCGAGTTTTCGAATATCCACGGCAACGCCCGTCGAGCGGCTGCGCGAAGAGAGCGCCATGTGCTCGTCGATTTCGGCTTCCGTGTGGGTACGCAGGTAGCGGGTGGGAAATCCGGCGAGAAATGCGATCCGCTCCGGCGAGCCGGTGGGCTCGGGCTCGATGCGGTCGGTCTGGAGCGCCCGCGTGAGGTCGTTATACACCGCCAGGTACAACTGCCACAAGTGGTCGGAGCGCCACGGCGTCATGGCGGCGGGATTGACCGCGCTGATATCGCCATAGGTGAGCAGGGTGAGCAGCTTGAGTCGTTCGACCGTCTCCATCTGGCGGGTGACGGCGGCCACGGTGGCGGGGTCGAAAACGTCGCGCGAGTGCATAGTCGCGGAAAGCTCGAGATGGCTGCCAATCAGAAACATCACCGTCTCGCGCTCCTGGTCGGGCATGCCGATGCGGTGAGCCGCCGCGTGAACCAGCCGCAGCGAGGCATCCACGTGGCCTTCGTCCGGCGAACCTTTGCCCGCATCGTGGAAGAGGAGCGCGAACAGCAGCAGGGCCGGCTGTTTCACTTCCGAGCGAAGGTCCTTGTACGGACCCTGAATATTCCAGACGTTCTGCATGGCGACGAGCGTGTGCTCGTCCACGGTGTAGCGATGGTAGAAATCGCGAATCACCAGGCATTCCGTGGCCGTCAGCTCGGGGAATAGGGCGGTGAGGACGCCGGTTTCGTGCATCGAGCGAACGGCGAGCGGCGCGTGCGCCAGCGAGAGCATGGGCTCCAGGCGCGCGCCACATCGGATTTCGCGAGAAGTGTTCGCGCAGGCGCGGCAGGCGCGCGGCGATCTGCTGTTCGGCTTCGGCCGAAGGCCGCATGCCATGGCGGGCTACGAACTCGAAAAGACGGAGCACCACGCCCGGATCCGCATCGAGCGATTGCGACTCGCGCACGTGGACGCGCTCGCGGTGGACGCTGAATTCGGCGTTCCCGAGGCGCGACCGCCAGTCGCGGAAAGAAGCGAAAAGCCCGCTGTTCTGCGACTCGGCGATCTCGAGCTGCCGAACGGCGGCGCGATGGATGGCGCGGGCGTGGCGGAAATATTCCCGCATCCACGCCGCCGTGTCGGTGGCGCCGGCCTGCTCGGCAATCGAGTCCTGCGCCTCGAAGCTCAGCGTGTTATTGTCGCGACCGCTGGCCGTGTGCAGGTAAGTGCGCAGCCGCGCCAGGTGGCGAAAGGCCTGTTCCAACTCCGCGGTGGGTGCGGCCACGCCCAGGCGCTGGCTTTCGGTGTTCCTCAGTTGCTCCAGCCAGCACACCAGTTGAAAATCGCGCAAGCCGCCGGGGGTTTCCTTGACGTTGGGTTCCAGGTGATAGATGGTGTCCCGGTACTTGGCGTGGCGTTCCCGCGTGAGCCGCGCCAGGTTGCGCGACAGCGCGTCCCGATTGGCCAGCACGAAGCGCGGCAGTTTGGCGGCCAGCGCCGCGTAGAGCGCGCGGTCGCCCGCCAGGTAACGCTGGTCGAGCAGGGAAATGTTGAGCTCGGTGTTCTGGTCGTACACCTCCGCGCACTCTTCGGGCGTGCGCACGGAGTGGCTCATGCGCAGGCCGCAGTCCCACAGTTGCTGCAGGAACGCGGAGATGGCGTCCTTGCGCTGGACCGCCTGCTCGGTCGAGCGGAAGAGCAGCAGCAGGTCCACGTCGGAATAGGGGAACATCTGGCGGCGGCCGTAGCCGCCCACGGCGACCAGTGCCGGGCCATCGGTGGGAAACGCAGGAAACAGGATCTGGGCCGCCGCGGCCGAAACCGTCCGATCGACGTGCGCCGAACGTTCGGCCAAAGCGGTGCCCGCGTCGCCGGTGTCGAGAAGCACGGGCGGCGCGGGACTGGGTGCGAGACTAGAGAGCGGTTTCCCCACGATCGTCGTTGCGGATGCGCACAGCTTCGGCGACGTCGAACACGAAGATCTTGCCGTCGCCGATCTTGCCGCTGCGCGCGGCAGCGGTCAGTGTCTTCAGTACTTCCTCGTAGCGGGCCGTGGGAACCACCATCTCCAGTTTCACCTTGGGCAGGAGGTCCACATTGTATTCCTGGCCCCGGTACACTTCACGGTGGCCTTTCTGGCGGCCATGGCCGCGCACGTCGGTAATCGTCATGCCATCGATACCGATGGCCTTCAGCGCTTCTTTCACTTCATCGAGCTTGAACGGCTGGATAATCGCTTCGATCTTCTTCATGGAATGAGTCTCCTGGGACTTTACGATTCGAAGATATACCCTTCTTCACCGTGCTGGGAGACGTCCAAACCTTCCATCTCCTGCTCCGGCGATACGCGCAAGCCGATCAGAACGTCGCACACCTTCAGAATTACGAGCGTACCTACGATGGCGATGGCCCACGCTATACCGCATCCTATCATCTGGTTGACCACCTGCGAGGCCTTGCCATCGACCATGCCGAGCGGCAGAACGTGGCCGCCGGAATCCTTGAGACCGCTGTTGATCGCGCTGGTGGCGAAAACTCCGGTGAGAATTGCGCCCAATGTGCCGCCCGCGCCATGCACGCCGAAAGCGTCCAGCGCGTCGTCGTAGCCGAACATATTCTTTACCTTGACCACCATGAAGTAGCAGACCACGCCGGCCGCGAAACCGATCGCCAGCGCGGGAAACGGCTGAACGAAACCGGAAGCGGGCGTGATGGCCACCAGTCCCGCCACGGCGCCCGAGATGCCTCCCAGCACACTCGGCTTGCCGGAGTGCAGCCACTCCGCCAGCATCCAGGCAAGTGCGGCGGCCGAAGCGCCGAAATGGGTGGCCACGAACGCGCTGGTGGCCAGGCTGGACGCCGCCAGCGCGCTGCCGGCATTGAATCCGAACCAGCCCACCCAGAGCAGGCAGGCGCCGATGAAGCTCAACACCATGCTGTGCGGCTTCATCTCGGGGCTGGGAAACTCGAGGCGCTTGCCCAGGTACAGCGCGCACACCAGCGCCGAAACGCCGGAGGTGATGTGCACCACCGTGCCGCCGGCAAAATCGAAGCACGGAAACCTGCCACCGAGAAAGGCGTTGAGCAGCCCGCCCTTGCCCCAGACCATGTGCGCCATGGGGAAGTAGACGATCAGCGACCAGAGCGTCGTGAACAGCAACATGGCGCTGAACTTCATCCGCTCGGCGAATGCTCCCGAAATCAGCGCCGGCGTGATGATGGCGAACATCAACTGGTAAATCATGAAGGTCTGCTGCGGGATGGTGCCCGCGTAATCCGGGTTGGGCGCGGCGCCCACGTGGCGCAGAAACGCGAACTTCAGGTCCCCGATAAAGGACCCGCTGCCACCGAAGGCCAGGCTGTAACCAACCACGGCCCAGATGACGGTCACCACGGCCATCAGGACAAAGCTTTGCATCATCGTGCCCAGCACGTTCTTCCGGCGCACCAGACCGCCATAAAACAAGGCCAGGCCAGGACCGGTCATCAGCAGCACCAGTGCCGCGCTCACCAACATCCAGGCGTTATCGCCGGCGCTCTGCGCGGATTGGGCCGCAGCTTCTACAGCGGAAATTCGGGCGTTCAGGTCCGAAGCGCCTTGCGCCAGCAAACCAGGCGCGAAGACGGAGGCAAACAAAAACAACGGGGTTAGGCGTCTCATTTCGGGGAGCAGTGCACACAAGGCACTCCCTTGATTCTCCCCTACCGTCGCGAGGTCGCCAAAACAGAAGTTTCTATTCCGGGAATCGGATTTTCTTATGGGCGTGGCGCTTTAGCTTGCCCTCAGAGCGTCCGGAGAGCGAGCGACCTGAACCGGTTTGTGAAAAAGTCGTGAAAAAGCGGGCGGCCTAAAGCATGCCCCACCTATTCCAGGTGCGCGGGCTTCCAGGTCTTGTCGGGATTGAAGCTGGTCATCTGGCGGGCCAGTGCCATGGTGTTCGGTCCCAGATCCTTGCTGTAGACGAGGCCGCGCTGGTTCACGATGAAAGTCTGGATACCGGACACGCCGTATTCGGCCGGAAAGGCCACCAGCGCGAAGCCGCCGATCATTTGGCCTTTCACCACGTAGTCCGCGGCTCCGCCATCGGCATCCGGCCCCTGCGCTTTCAGGATGTGGAAGTAGTAACCATGGTACGGAACCGGCTTCTTGCCTTCCGCGAACATGGCAGCGGCCGCGGTGGCGAAGGACTTGGGAACCAGAGAGTTGCGATCCCCCTCCCAGTACAAACCGTCCTGCTTGCCCGGCGAGCTGGCGATCTTCTGGGCGTATTGCATCCCGCCGTGCCGTCGTTGTGACGGGTGGCGAATTCCATCTGCGCTTCCACGTAGCCGCGGCAGACCTCGATGGCGTTCAGTTCATGGTGCCCGATGCGGCGTGCCAGCACTTCCACGCGGCCGGCCGAGGAATCGAAGCGCCACATGCCGTCCTTGCCGCGGACCAGCGGCACGGGGAAAGGCCACTCCTGGCTCCCGGCGACGATCGTGTTGCGGTCGGCCTCATCCTGCCGGATTTGCAGTTTCTCCGCCGCCATGCGGGCAAACTGGGCGCGTCCCGACTTGTCCTCGGTGGCATCGCCGGAAGAGACGATATCCTTGCCCTCCGGCCCGAGGATCTTGACGAGCGCGGCGGTGTCATTGGCTTCCGCCGCGTCGGCCAGGGCGTGGGCGGCGTCCTGCGGCGTGGCGAAACTGCGCTGGCTGGCTTGCGGAGCCGCTTTCATCGAAACGCAGGCTCCGGCCAGAACGAGGGCGGCAAACGTGAGTGTTCGCATGGTGGTTTCCATCCTCCTAACGTCTCTTGTCCGAAGCCGGTGCGGCGGATCTCGGGGCCGGACGCTGTTCCGGTGCGGCCCGCGGCGCCGGCTGGCTGCGCGCCGGACCCAGGCTGGAATAGCCGTGGTCGCTGTGCTGTTGCGTGGCGTTGCCGTTTTCATAGCCGCTGAACGCGCTACGATTGGCGGCGGGAGCGTTCTGCGGCACGGTGCGGTCGCCCATCCGCTCGGTGGGCTCGCCCGCGGTACGATACTGGGCCGGCGTGCGCCCGGCCGGCGCGGCCAGGTTGCTCCGCACGCTCGCCCGGTACTGGGTGCGCAGCGCCGCATTGGCGTAAGGCACGCCCATGCGGTGCACCGGATCGTGCGCCCAAACCGTGGTGCCGTGCAGGTTCACGCCGGCGGCTTCGTTGAAGTTGTAGCGGTGAATAAACGCGTTATTCACGATTACCGTGTGGGTTCCCCAGGCGGGACGCCAGCCCCAGCCGCCCCAGCCGGTCCAGCCATAGCCGAAGTAGAAGCCCATCGAAATCGGCGGGTAGAATCCAAAGTACAGCCCGCCCACCATAATGGAATCCGGCGGCCAATACCAGCCCGGATAGGGATAGTACAGCGCCGGTCCCCAGATCCACACCGGGTTGTATTCCGGCACGTAGATCACGTTCGGGTCCACCGGGTTGATATCGATCATGCCCTGATCGTCGGCCACCTGTTCTTGCGGTGTCGAAGCCAGCTTGCCGGCCTGCTGCGCCTTCTGCCGCAGGGCCTGCACCGCGTCCATGACTTCCTGCTGTTGCGCCAGAAACGCATTCCCCAGGTTGGTGGTCCAGTTCACATCGGCGTTGAGCTGCTTCAGCACGTCGGGAAACACCACCAGCGCTTGCACGCTGGGGTCCCAGTTCTGCTGCTGGACCGCCGAAGTGAGCACCGCGCCGGTGAGGCCGGGATTCTTTTGCAGCCACTGCCAGGCTTCCACCACTTCGAGCGGATAGGTGGAGGCGGCCAGTATCTGGCCCAACAGCGGATCCGGGTACAGCGCGATGGGCGCCACCAGATTCTCCAGTTGATCCGCCGTCAGCGTCTGGTCCGGCGGCGGCGCCACCGGTTCCTGCGCAGCCAGCGTCTGGATGCTCGTCAGCAGGCCAAACAAGAGCAGAACTAAGACGATCCGTTTCAGCGACATAGGCACCTCTCGGCCGCGCAGCATCCGACACCCGCGTGGATGCTCGCGAAGCCTTCCGATCTGATAGATTAGCGCAAGCACGGCAAGGTTACCGGTACGGCCCACTACTCTTGATGAAAAATGCGCAATCCGCGCGCGCCGGGCTTACTCCTCCGCCGTATCTGGCTCCGGCAGGCTGTCCTGCTCGCGCGCCACCCAGACGTAGAGCACCGGCAGCAGGAAGATGCCGAGGATCAGCGCGGCCACCAGGCCGCCTACGATCACGATGGCAAAGGGGCGCTGCGAGTCGGAACCGATGGCGCGCGACAGCGCGGCCGGCAACAGCCCGAAGCTGGCCACCAGCATGGTCATCATGATGGGACGCAACCTTTGCACGGATCCTTCGACGGCGGCATTGAGGATGGTGTGGCCGCGCGCGCGAAGCTGGTTGATGTATTCGAGCATGATCACGCCCGTCTGCACGGCGACGCCGAACAGCGCCAGAAAGCCGATGCCGGAAGATACGCTCATGTGGGTGTGGGTAATGAGCAACGCCAGCAGGCCGCCAATCGGCGCCATGGCGACGTTGGCCAGAATCAGCAACACCCACTTGGCGGACTTGAACATGGTGTACAGGATCATGCAGATCACCAGGATGGTGATGGGCAGCACGATCATCAGCCGCCTTTGCGAGCGCTTCTGCGCTTTCGTATTCGCCGGCCCAATCGATGCTGTAGCCCGCCGGCAGCTTCACCTGCGCGTCCACCTTGCGCATGGCCTCTTCCACCGTGCTGCCTAAGTCGCGCTTAGGAACGCTGTACTTGAGGGCCACGTAGCGGGAGTTGCCTTCGCGGTAGATTTCCGAGGCGCCGTCGCGTACCCGGACCTGGCAGAGCTGCGCCAGCGAGATGCGCTCGCCCGAGGGCGCCAGCAGGCGGATGTTCTCGATAGCCTGGCGGTCGCCGCGGTAGGCGGCCTGGTAGCGGAGCACCAGGTCGTAGCGCTGCTCGCCGCGCAGCACCTGGGTAACCGCCTTGCCGCCCACGGCGGTTTCCACCGCATCCTGCACGTCGGTCACGTTGATTCCATAACGCGCGGCGGCGGTGCGATCGATCTCGAATTCGAGGTTGGGCTGGCCTATCACGCGGAACAGGCCGAGATCGGTGATGCCGTCGACGGTGCGCAGCACGTTGACGATCTGGTCGCCGGTGGTCTCCAGCGTTTTCAGATCGTCGCCGTAGATCTTGATGGCAAGCTCCCCCTTGACGCCGCTCACCGCCTCTTCCATGTTGTCGGCAATCGGCTGCGAGAAGTTCCACAAGGTGCCGGGGATTTGTTCCACCTCGCGGTCCATAGCGCTAATCAGCTCTTCCTTGTCTTCGGCGAAGATCGGCCGCCACTGCGCCTTGGGCTTGAGATCGACGAAGTATTCGGTGTTGAAGAATCCGGTCGTATCGGTGCCGTCGTCGGGCCGGCCCACCTGGCTCACTACCTGGGTCACTTCGGGAAATGATGCGAAAACGCGCCGCGCCTGGCGCATCACGCGCTCGCCCTCGGAGGGGCCGGTGCTGGGGGCCAGCGTGGCGCGCGCCCAGATGGCGCCCTCGTCCAGATGCGGCAGAAACTCGGAGCCGATGATGCCGCTGGTGGCGAGATAAATCGAAACGCCCAGCGCGCCGGCCGCGACCATTACGATTGGCCATCGCAAGCGAACAGCCGCGCGCAAGGCGGCCTCGTAGACGCGGGTGATCCAGTTCATCACCGGATTGGGCCACTCGCGAACCCGCCTGCCGAAGACAAAACTCGCAAGTACGGGCGCGATCAGCAGCGAGAACAACAAGGAACCGAGCAGGGCAAACGTGACCGTCCACGCCATCGGCTTGAACAGCCGCCCTTCCACGCGCTGCAGCGTGAAGATGGGCAGGTAGGCGGTGATGATGATGCCGATCGAGTAAAATACCGGCCGCTGCACTTCATGGGCCGCCGCGCGCACCGGCCCGAGCGGCGAAACGCCTTCGTGGCGGCCCAGGTAGCGCACGATGTTTTCCACGATCACCACCGCGCCTTCCACCACCATGCCGAAATCGAGCGCGCCGAGCGAGAGGAGATTCGCGGGAATGTGGTTCAGGTTGAGGCAAATCGCGGCGAACAACAGCGAAAACGGAATGGTGAGCGCGACGATCAGAGCGCCGCGGGCGTTGCCCAGGAACAGAAACAGGATCAGCGCCACCAGCACGATGCCTTCGGTCAGGTTGTGCAGCACGGTGTGGGTGGTGAGGTGCACCAGGCTGCTGCGGTCGAGGAACGGAACCACTTGGACGCCCCGCGGCAGAATGTGATGGTTCAACTGGTCGACCTTGGCGTGGATGGCGTCGAGAACGGCGTCGGCATCGGCGCCCTTGCGCAGCAGCACGATGCCTTCCACCACGTCGCCATCGTCGATGACCTTGCCGTCGGAGCGGTGGATCGCCTTGCCGATCTGGCCCAGCCGGATTTTCGGCCCTTGCGCAATCGTGCCGAGATCCTTCATCCGGATGGGCGTGCCGTTCACCGTCTTGATGATGGTATTCGCGATGTCCTGAACGCCGCGCACCAGTCCGATCGCCGCGCACGTTGATCTGCTGCAAACCGGCTTCGACGAAACTTCCGCCCGCGTTGACGTTGTTGTTGGCCAGTTGCTGCTCGACCTGGGCGATGCTCAGGCCGTAGGCCACAAGCTGGTTCGGGTCGAGCGCCACCTGGTACTCGCGCGTGGTGCCGCCGAAGCTGACGACATCCACCACGTCGGGCACCGATTTGAACTGCTTTTCGAGCGTCCAGTCTTCGAGCGACTTCAGCTCCATCAGGTCGTAATTGCGGGTTGGTGCTCTTGAGCGTGTACCAGTAGATCTGGCCGACCGGGCTGTAATCGGAGCCGATCTGCGGCTGCAACCCGGCAGGCAGGCTGAGCTGCGAGAGCCGCTCCAGCACCTTCTGGCGATTCCAGTCGTTGGCGGATTCGTCGTCGAAGATCAGCATCAGGCTGGAGAGGCCGAACAACGAGGTCGAGCGCAGGTGCTCCAGGTGCGGGATGCCGTTCATCACGATCTCGATCGGGATGGTGACCTGCTGCTCCACCTCCTCGGCGGCGTGGCCCGGCCACTGCGTGATCACCTGCACGTAGTTGTTGGCGACGTCGGGATAGGCCTCCACCGGCAGGTTGTGGAACGAGATGGCGCCCCAGATCAGCAGGAGGAAGGCCGCCACGGTAACCAGGAAACGATTATTGAGGGCGAAATCGATCAGGCCGCGGACCATGCGGGGACGCCTATGGCTGCTCCGTGCACTGGAGCACGAGCGCGTTCGTGACTACTTCAGCCGTGGATGCAACCCGCCGAGCCGAGGGCATCACTTCTCGAACCAAGAAGGCCTGGACATGGATTTTGGATTTCCGCATCCATTATAGCTTGCGGATGTGACGCGCCGGACTGCGACCGCTACGCTACACTCGAAGATTGAGCCTCACCAACTCCAGTAAGCCGCGCGTTTGCGCGGTCAGCTTCCTGAACACTTCTCCTCTCGTCTGGGGCATGTTGCACGGGCCGCAAAGGGAAATGTTCGAGCTGGAGTTTCGCGTGCCTTCCGGGTGCGCCGACGCGCTCGAATCGGGTGAGGCGGATATCGGCATCGTGCCTTCCTTCGAGCTCACGCGCCAGGATCTGGACATTCTCCCCGGCGCGGGAATCGCCTGCCATGGGCCGGTGCGCAGCATTCTGCTGGTGTCCGCCAAGCCGCTGGGCGAAGTGCGCACGCTGGCTGCGGATTCGAGTTCGCGCACTTCGGTGGAGCTGGCGCGCATTGTCCTCGATCACAAGTACGGCGCGCGGCCGGAAGTGTTGCCGCACGCGCCGGATCTCACTGCGATGCTTGCCGCCGCCGACGCCGCGCTTATCATCGGCGATCCCGCCTTGCGCATCGACCCGCCCCATCGGCCGTACCAGGTGAGAGACCTGGGCGCGGACTGGGTGGAAATGACCGGCTACCCGATGGTGTTCGCGGTGTGGGCCGCGCGCAAGGGCTTGGCGAACGATTTGGTCGCCCAGGCGTTTCGCGACTCCTGCCGTTATGGCCTCGAGCACATGGGCGAAATTGTCGAGGCGGAATCGGCGCGCCTCGGCTTCGCGCCGGAAATGGTGCGGCAGTATCTCACCCGCCACATCGTCCACCAGCTCGGCCCTCGCGACTACCAGGGCATGCGGCTGTTTCTCGAGTGGGCCACCGGCAAGGCTTCGGCCGTTCCGCTGGCGCTTGCGTCCATCGGGTGAAACAACTAAGGCTTCAACCTGGATTCCGAAGTTAACTTCGGCGAAGTCGCATTCCTATTGCGGTGGACCATGAAGCGACAGGTCGTGTATCAGAGCACGGTTGAAGCCGTGCCCTGATACGAAGCCAGCCGCCCGACTCCCACATCCATGTCGTGCACCCGGCGGCACTCATCATGGAAGGGCCGTCCGAGCCGTCCGAAAGTCAGTCTTTCCAATTCGGCCCGACGATGTTACTCTGAGAAAAGAATGCGGCAGGTTTCCAACGTTCTTATGGCGGCGCTGATCGTGGCGGCGCTGTTTTGTGGGAATTGCCTGTCCTGCCCGCAAATGTTAATGGCGATGGCAATCCACCAGCCGGGACATAGCTGCTGCCATCATCGAACCGGCAGGGTCGAATGCCATTCGCAGTCGCTCAGCCATTTTATGAAGGCGCAGGGCGGAAACACCGTCCCGGCGTTCGCCGTGACAGGCCTGGCACCGACGACTGCGGCGGTAGTGGTGTTTCGCCGGCCGGCGATGGCGCCCTGGCGCGCTACGGATGTGGCGCCGCCCGATTTGCTCTCCTTATATTCCCTGCTTCGCGTTTAGCTTTCCCTTCACCCGGTAAGTTTTCCCAAATAAGAGCGGTGTGCTGTCCCCAAGGCGGGCTGTGCGGCGAAAGCCAGCTATCCTTGGGAAAAACAGAGTTGGTGAACGGAAATGAAGGTTCGTCATTGGATTTGGCTTTGGCTGGCGCCGGTGGTGGCGGCGCAGCCGGTATCTACGCTGGTGGAAGAGGCGCTGCGCAACAACCGGGAGATTCTGGCGGCGCAGAAGAAGGTGGAAGCGCAGCGGCAACGGCCGGCGCGCGAGAGCAGCCTGCCGGACCCCACGCTTTCGCTGGGGTGGGCCTCGAACGGCGCGCCGTGGCCAGGGTCGGGACTGGGGATTTACGCCACCAGCAACATCGGGGTGAGTGTGTCGCAGGAAGTGCCGGCGCCGGGCAAGCGGAAGCTGCGCGGCGAAATTGCGGACAAGGAGGCGGCAGCGGCCTTTAATGAGTACCTGGCCACGCGGCTGAATGTGGTTTGGCGGCTCAAGAAGGCATATAACGAAATGAATCACGCGGCGGACGCCCTCTTTTACATCGACCGCTACGACGAACTGCTCAATAACATGCTGCGCATTTCCGAGTCGCGTTACGCGGCGGGCCGCGGGTCGCAACAGGACATCCTCCGCGGACAGACACAGTTGGCAATCTACGCTACCCAGCGCGTGCGGTACGAGCAGGTGCGGGCGGCCAGGGAGATCGAAATCAACGCTCTCCTCAACCGGCCGCAGGGCGGGCGGATCGAGGTGCCGGCCGTGGTGACGGTGGTGCCCATGCCGGCGTCGCTCGAAGACATGCTGGCGCAGGCGAGGACGCATTCGCCGCTGGTGGAGCGCGACAAGGATGTAATCCAGAGCAACGAACTGGCGGCCAACCTGGCGCGCAAGGATTATGCGCCGGACTACACGGTAACGGGCGGCTATTTCAACCAGGGCGGGCTGCCGCCGATGTGGAAGGCGCAGGTGGATTTCAAGCTGCCGGCGTACTTCTGGCGCAAGCAGCGGGCGGAAGTGACCGGGCAGGAGGCGAGCGCGAGCCAGGCGCGGCACGAGTACGCGGCGACGCTGGTCGAGGTGGAGGCGGAAATTCGCGAACAATACAGCGAGGCCGAGGCGTCCCTCAAGCTGGTGAACCTGTATGAAAAATCGGTGATTCCAGAAGCGCGGCTGGCGTACGAATCCGCGCTGGCCAGCTACCAGGCCGGGCGCGGCGATTTCGTCGCGCCATTTACCAATTTCATTAGCGTTGTGGATTACACGCTGGCGGACCACGAGGAGATCACGCAATTTCGCATTGCGCTGGCCAAGCTGGAAGAATTGACGGGAGTCGAACCAAGATGAAACCAACCTTGGTGGTGTTGGTGGCGGCAGTGGCTTTCTTAGGCGGCCTGGCCTACGAGCGCTGGCGCGGGCATCATGCGGTGACGGAATCGACCGGGCGCAAAGTGCTGTACTGGGTGGACCCGATGCATCCCTGGTACAAGTCCGACAAGCCGGGGATCGCGCCCGATTGCGGCATGAAGCTGGTTCCGATGTATGCAGGCGAGCAGTTGCCGAACCACACGGCGGCCGACGCGGTCGCGGTGTCGCCCGAAAAACAGCAGTTGATCGGCGTGGAATTCGGCACGGCGGAATACGAGACCACCGCCGATACGATTCGCGCCGCGGCGCGAGTAACGCTGGATGAAACCAAGATTGTGAAGGTGCAGACTCGCCTGGAGGGCTGGGTCGACCGCGTGTTCGCCGATTTCACCGGCAAGTATGTAAAGAAGGGCGATGCGCTGGCGACGGTGTATAGCCCCGATGCGCTGGCCACCCAGCAGGAATATCTGCTGGCGCTGCGGGCGCAGTACGTCATGCGTGACGGAGCACTTCCGGCGATTGCGGCGGGCAACGACAACCTGGTGGCTGCCGCGCGCAAGCGCCTCGAGTTGTGGGACATCTCCGACCAGCAGATCGACCAAGTCCAGCGCACGGGAAAACCAATCGAGAACCTGACCGTCTACGCGCCGGCCTCCGGGTACATCACGGAGCGCAACGCGTTTCCCAAGCAGCGCGTCACGCCGGAGACGGCACTGTACACGCTGGCCGACCTTTCGACCGTGTGGGTGGTGGCAGACGTTTTCGAGTACGAAGCCGCCGGTGTGCGGTTGGGCCAGGCGGCCACGCTGACGCTCGATGCCTTGCCGGGGCGGACCTTCCACGGCAGAGTGAGCTACATTCTGCCGGGCGTGGACCCGGCGTCGCGCACGCTGAAGGCGCGGATTGAGTTCGCCAATCCCGGCGAACTGCTCAAGCCGGATCAATACGGGCAGGTGGAGATCCACACCGGAGGTGCGCGGCGGCTGATGGCGCCGGAATCCGCGGTGCTCGATTCGGGCGACCGGCAGGTGGTCTACGTGGATCTCGGAAACGGCAACCTGCAGCCGCGCCCGGTGCGCGTGGGAGAGCGCGTGGGCGGCCGGGTGGAGATCCTGGAAGGGCTGAAGGCGGGCGAGCGGATCGTCACCTCGGGCAACTTCCTGCTGGATTCGGAGAGCCAGTTGAAGGCGGCGGGCGGCGGGACGGCGAAATGATCGACGGGCTGATCGAGTTTTCGGCGCGCAACCGGTTCCTGGTGCTGCTGCTGGTGGCCGCGGCGGCGCTGGCCGGGCTGGTGGTCGCTCCAATCCATACCGCTGGACGCGATCCCGGATTTGAGCGACACGCAGGTGATCGTCTATTCGAAATGGGACCGCAGCCCGGACATCATCGAAGACCAGGTGACGTACCCGGTGGTGAGCGCCATGCTGGGAGCGCCGCGGGTGAAAGACGTGCGCGGGTTTTCCGATTTCGGCTACTCGTACGTGTACATCATTTTCGAGGACGGCACGGACATTTACTGGGCGCGCTCGCGGACGCTCGAATACCTTTCCAAGATTCAATCGCGGCTGCCGCAGGGAGTGGAGACCGAACTGGGGCCGGACGCGACCGGCGTCGGCTGGGTGTTTCAGTACGCGCTGGTGGATACGACCGGGCGGAACAACCTGGCGCAATTGCGATCCACCCAGGACTGGTTCCTGCGCTACCAGTTGCAGGCGGTGCCGGGCGTGGCGGAGGTGGCGCCGCTGGGCGGATTCGTGCGGCAGTACCAGGTGAACGTGGATCCCAACCGCCTGGCGGGGTATGGAATCAGCATCGACAAAGTGGTGGCGGCGGTGCGCGCGGGAAACAACGACGTCGGCGGGCGGCTGGTGGAATTCACCGGCCGCGAGTACATGGTGCGCGGGCGCGGCTATGCGCGCTCGGTGAGCGATCTGGAGAGGGTTTCGCTGGGAGTCACCGCGGCGGGCGTGCCGATCCTGGTGCGGGATGTGGGCTCGGTGACGCTGGGGCCGGACATCCGGCGCGGCATCGCGGATCTGAACGGCGAGGGCGAAACCGTTTCGGGGATCGTGGTGATGCGGCAGGGAGAGAACGCGCTGCGCGTGATCGAGCGGGTGAAGGCGAAGCTGAAGGAGTTGGAGCCGGGGCTGCCGCCGGGGGTGAAGGTGGTGACGGCGTACGACCGCTCGGAGCTGATTCTGGCCTCGATCGACAACCTGAAGCGCACGCTGATCGAGGAGCTGGCGGTGGTGGCGCTGGTGATCCTGATTTTCTTGTGGCACGTGCCGAGCGCGGTGATCCCGATCGTCACCATCCCCGTGGCTGTGCTGATTTCGTTCATGCCGATGCGGCTGATGGGGATCAACGCCAATATCATGTCGCTGGGCGGAATCGCGATTGCCGTGGGAGCGATGGTGGATGCGGCCATCGTGGTGGTGGAGCAGACGCACAAAAAACTGGAAAGCGCGGATGCGAGTTGGAGCGCCGGCGACTACCAGCGGGCGATTGTGGCGGCGGTGAAGGAAGTGGGCGGCCCGAGCTTCTTCGCGCTGCTGGTGATTGCGGTTTCGTTCCTGCCGGTGCTGACGCTGGAAGCGCAGGAAGGGCGGCTGTTCAAGCCGCTGGCCTACACCAAGAACTTCGCCATGATCGTGGCGGCGGTGCTGGCCATCACGCTGGACCCGGCGCTGCGGCTGCTGTTCTTCCGCAAAGACGGCTTCCGCCTGCGGCCGCGCTGGCTGGCGTGGATCGTCAACGGCGTGCTGGTGGGCAAGATCCACTCCGAGGAGAAGCATCCCATCAGCCGCGTGCTGATGCGCCTGTACGCGCCGGTGGTGGAGTGGACGCTGCGCTGGAAGTGGCTGGTGTTGGCGGGCGCGGTGGCGCTGGTGGCGGTGACCGTGCCGGTTTACCAAGGGCTGGGATCGGAGTTCATGCCGCCGCTCGACGAAGGCGCGCTGCTGTTCATGCCCACCACGCTGCCGGGAATTTCGGTGGCCGAGGCGGGCCGGCTGCTGCAGATCGCAGGACCGGATTCTGATGCGGTTTCCGGAAGTGGAGCGGGTGCTGGGAAAAGCGGGGCGCGCGGAAACGCCGACCGATCCGGCGCCGCTTTCGATGATGGAAACGGTGATGACGCTGAAGCCGAAATCCCAGTGGCGGCGCGTGGCGACGTGGTACGACCGGTGGCCGGAGTGGATCAAGCCGCTGTGCGGGCGCATCACGCCGGATCGCATTTCGACCGACCAGCTGGTCGAGCGAAATGAACGATGCGCTGCGCTTTCCCGGCGTGTCGAACGCCTGGACGATGCCGGTGAAGAATCGCATCGACATGCTGACCACGGGCGTGCGGACGCCGGTGGGGATCAAGATCTTCGGCCCGGACCTGGCCGGGATCGAGCGCATCGGGACGGCCATCGAGCGCGTTCTGCCGCAGGTGTCCGGGACGCGCAGCGTGTTCGCCGAGCGGGTGAGCGGCGGCTACTTCCTGGATTTCGATCTGAAGCGCGACCAGCTGGCGCGCTACGGGATGAGCGTGGAGGATGCCGAAGCGGTGGTGACTGTCGGCGATCGGCGGCGAGAACGTGAGCACGGCCATCCAGGGGCTGGAGCGGTACCCGATCAACGTGCGCTACTACCGCGATTCGCGCAGCTCGCTGGAGCGGCTGCGCCGCGTGCTGGTGCCGGCCGATGGGCGGCAAGGCGCAGATTCCGCTGGCGGAGATCGCGACGCTGAAACTGGCGAGCGGCCCCTCCATGCTGCGCAACGAAAACGGCATGCTGTGCGGCTACGTTTACGTGGACGTGGCCGGGCGCGACGTGGGGAGCTACGTGGCGGCGGCCAAGCAGGCGGTGCGCGAGAGCGTCACCACGCCGCCGGGTTACACGCTCGCCTGGAGCGGGCAGTACGAAGCCATGGAGCGCGTGCGCGAGCGGCTGAAGGTGGTGCTGCCGCTGACGCTGTTCCTGATTCTTCTGCTGCTGTACCTCAACACGCGCTCCGCCGCGAAGACCGTCATCATTCTGCTGGCGGTGCCGTTTTCGGCGGTGGGCGCCATCTGGCTGCTCAACCTGCTGGGCTACAACATGAGCATCGGCGTGTGGGTGGGGTTGATCGCGCTGATGGGCGTGGACGCCGAAACGGGCGTGTTCATGCTGCTCTATCTCGACCTGGCCTTCGAGGAGCGGCGGCGGGCGGGGCTGATGCGCACCCACGCGGACTTGCGCGAGGCGATCGTGCACGGGGCGGTGAAGCGCATCCGGCCGAAGTTCATGACGGTGGCCACCATGTTCGTCGGCCTGGCGCCCATCATGTGGTCGCACGGCACGGGCGCGGACGTGATGAAGCGCATCGCGGCGCCCATGATCGGCGGCATCTTTACATCGTTCTTTCTGGAGCTGGTGGTGTACCCGGCAATTTACGAGGTTTGGAAATGGCACTCGGTAAAAAGACAGGCGGTTTGATTCTGGCATTCTGGCGTGGGCCGTGGCCGCGTCGGCGGCGCAGTTTCCGATGCGGCACCGGCACTTGCGCGGCAGCTGCGAGGGGACGCTCGATGTCGGCGAAAGCGGGGTGCGATTCGCGGGACCGAAAGGCGCACGCGTGGCAGTGGAAGCTCGACCAGATCCGGCAACTGGAGCTGGCGCCGGACCGCGTCGTGGTAACGAGCTACCAAAACGGCAAGCTGCCGGGGACGGAACGCAGCTACGAATTCAGCGGCGCGGTTCCGGCGGCCGAACTGTATGCGTTGCTCAAGGATCGCATGGACCAACGGCTGGTAGCGGAGTTGGCGCAGCCGCCGGCCGGCGGGCCGGTGTGGTCGCTGCCGGTGAAGCACGTGGGCCGCGCGGGTTCGCAGGGGACGCTCGAACTGACGCCGGAGACGATCGCGTATCGCACTCAGGCGTTGGACGAGTCGCGCACCTGGCGGTATACGGATATCGCCGGCATCAGCAGCTCCGGGCCGTTTCAGTTGACCATCACCACGCTCGAACTGGCGCCGGCGCACTACGGAGGGCGCAAGGATTTCAATTTCGAATTGCAACATCCCATCACGGAAGCCAGCTACAACCGGCTGTGGCTTCAGGTGGAAATGAAGAACGGGAGAATTCCATACCAGGTGATCGCCACGTCCGATTGGCCGATCGGCCACTAGGGCGGGCGAAAAGAGTTAGTCTCAGGTTGGAGCAGCACGGAAGGCAAGAACGGCGAGCGAGCGGTTTTGGATTGAAAGGAAAGAACCGGAGAAATTCCATGAAGAATAACTCCACGAAGCGGATCCTCGTTATGATCCTCGCTTCGGCGGCGCCGCTGGCGACTGCCAACGAAGGGCTGCTGGATGCGACGATTACAGACGCTTTCTGCGCCGCCAGCCATAAGAGTGGCAGGACGGGCTGTGACGAGCGTTGCGTCCGGGAGCGGGTGAGAAAAGGGGCCAAGTACGTCCTGTGGGACGGCAGGAATGCGTATGTGCTGAGCGACCAGAAAGCAGCCGAGCCGTGGGCCGGCAGGAAGGTGAAGGTGCTGACCACGCTGGACGCGAAAACGATGGAGATTCGCGTTATCTCGATTGTGGCCCGGTGAACTTGCAGCAGGAGGTTCGGCCTCGAATTGATTTAGACGCGAGATGGAGAGGAAGAAGGGAGATTTCCAATGAAAAAGACCGTTGTGATGATATTCGCTTCGGCGGCGCTGATGCTGGCCGCCGATCAGACGTTTACCGGCATCGTCACCGACGACATGTGCGGCGGAAGCCACAAGGACATGAACATGGGGCCGGATGAGAAATGCGTGATCGAGTGCGTGCGTGGCGGAGCCAAGTACGCGCTGTGGGACGGCAAGCAGACGTATGTCCTCAGCGATCAGAAGGGCGCTGCCAAGTTCCCCGCCAAGAAAGTGATCGTGAAAGGCACGCTGGACGCGAAAGCGAAAATCATTCAGGTCAGCTCCATCGTGGCGGCGAAATAGAGTGCAGGCGGGGGGCAGCCTCAGGCCGGCTCGCGATGCGGGGTCATCGGCGAAGGCGGCTGCGCTTCAGGAATTCCGGCGCTTTCCCGAGAAGACCCTCCGCGTGGGGACGGCGGAATGGCGATATCGGGTGTTGGGCACTGCGGCGCGGGTGCTGTTGGCGATCCCTGGCGGCGAGTTGGTAAACGATCTGGGGTTCGAGTTTGCGCTGGCGATCGGCGACACGCACCGTGTGGTCTATCCAGCCTATCCTCGTGTATCCTCCATCGAAGAGCTTGCCGATGGTCTGTGCGCCATTCTGGATGCCGAGAAGATCGAGCAGGCGGCGATCCTGGGCGCGTCGTTTGGAGGCTCCATCGCCCAAGTCTGTGTCCGGCGGCATGCGGACCGGATCAGTGCGCTCATACTGTCCAACACGGGTGTTCCGTTGCGCTATCTGGCGCCGGCGAAGCAACTCCTCGTACTGATCTTTCGCGCAACGCCCTGGTCGCTGGCAACCAGTCTCTTGCGCAAGCCGTTGATCAAGGTGGTTGACCCATCCGGCGAAGCCACGACATTCTGGAGAGCGTATCTCGATGAGCTGTTCGCATCGAGGCTCACCAAGGCAGATCTGGTATCGAATCTCCGCATCCAGCATGATTACTACCGCCGGTTCCACTTCATGCCCGAGGATCTGAAGGATTGGCCCGGTAAGGTACTGATCGCCGAATCCGACACGGATGTCCTCGGCCCTCGCCTCCGGCGGGCTTTGCGGCAAACTTATCCCACCGCCGAAGTCCGCACCTTCCACAACGGCGGCCACGGCACCATGTTTCTGCGGTTCGACGAGTACCTGGCTATGGTCAGGCAGTTCCTCGATACCGCAACATCTTCGGAGCCGTGGGCATCGACAAACAGGTAGGACAGACCATCGCCTTTCGTGGTCTGTCGCTCTTCGCTCAAGCACGAAACCTCGACAGACGACAAACATCGATCGTCTGTCCTACCTCTGACTTGACGGGAAGAAGTTCCAGCAGCCACGCCTGCCGCTACGCGTCGCCGACGATCTGGCGCACTATGGCTTCGGTGAATTCGGCGGTCCCGGCGCGGCCGCCGACGTCGCCGGTGAGATGTTTGCCCTCGGCGTAAACTTGGGCGACGGCGTTCTTGAGGCGTTTGGCGGCATCGCGCTCACCGATGTGGGACAGCATCAGCACGGCGGATTGCATCAGGGCTGTAGGATTGGCCCGGCCCTTGCCGGCGATATCGGGAGCGGTGCCGTGAACCGCCTCGAAGATAGCGTGGTGATCGCCCATGTTGGCGCCGGGTACGATGCCGAGCCCGCCGACCAGGCCGGCGGCGAGATCGGAGACAATGTCGCCATACAGATTCGGCAGCACCAGCACGTCGAAGATCTGCGGGCGCATCACGAGCTGCATGCAGGCGTTATCGACGATCAGCTCTGCGTACGCGATTTCGGGGAACTGCGCGGCGGTCTGGCGGCAACATTTCAAGAACAGGCCGTCGCTCAGCTTCATGATGTTGGCCTTGTGGATGGCGGTGACCTTTTTGCGGCTTTCGCGGCGGGCGAATTGGAAAGCCGCGCGCGCAATCCGCAAAGAAGCGTTTTCGGTGATGATCTTGAGGCTCTCCACCACGCCGGGAACCACCTCGTGCTCCAGGCCGGCGTAAAGATCCTCGGTGTTCTCGCGGAAAATGGCGATGTCGAGCGCGAGATCGTCGAAGCGCGTTTTGAGACCGGGCAGCGTGATGACCGGGCGGAAGTTGACGTAGAGCCCCAGTTTCTTGCGCAGGACGACGTTGATGCTTTGGTGGCCGCCGCCGATGGGCGTGGTGGTCGGACCCTTCAGCCCTACGTGCGTCATCTCGAGCGAAGCGAAAACATCGTCGGGCAGCAACTGGCCCTGCTCGGCCAGCGCCCGCGCTCCGGCATCCACGCGTTCCCATTCGACCGCGGCGCCGGTCGCTTCCACCGCGCGCGCGGCCGCATCCGCCACTTCGGGCCCAATGCCATCGCCCGGAATCAGCGTGATCTGATGAGCCATCATCGCTATTATAAGGTTGAGGCGGAAGCGTGATCCCAAATTGGGCCGGCGAGCGGCAGGCGATGGTCGAAAAGCAACTGCGGCGGCGCGGCATCCACGATGCGCGTGTGCTTCGGGCGATGGGCGAGATTCCGCGCGAGGAGTTCGTGCCGCTGGAATCGCGCGTAACGGCGTACGGTGACGAGCCGGTGCCGATCGGGTACGGGCAGACGGTTTCGCAGCCTTACATGACGGCGCTGATGGCGGCGGAGCTGGAACTGAGCGGCACGGAGACGGTGCTCGAAGTGGGTGCAGGCTGCGGGTACGCGGCGGCGGTGTTGGGAGCGCTCGCGAGACACGTGGTTTCGATCGAGCTGATTCCGGAGCTGGCCGAGATGGCGCGCTACAACCTGCGGCGGACCGGGCGCGACGGCAACATCGAGGTGATTGTGGGCGACGGGTCGCTGGGATATGCGCCGCTGGCGCCGTATGACGCCATAACGGTGGCGGCCGGCGCGCCGGACGTACCGACGGCGCTGCTCGATCAACTGCGGGACCCCGGGCGGCTGGTGATACCGGTCGGGGAGTTCGAAGACCAGGAGCTGCGCGTGATGCACCGGCATGGCGGACACACCGATTGCCGGGTGTCGACGCTGTGCCGCTTCGTGCCGCTGCGCGGCGGCGAGGGATGGGCGTGAGTAGCGCGGCGTGCCGGCGGAGTCGGTGGGGCAGGATGCCATCCTGCGCGGTGGTTGCCAACCACCGCGCGGTCCGATTGCCAATCGGACCGCAGCTTGGCAAGCTGCCCCACAAGACACCGGCGCCGAACTCACAATGCGCCTGAGGACAGCCCACGACCGGCTCAAGGTGGAGCACAGCATCATCGACGGCGTGCGCCCGATGCTGGAAGAACTGCTTCGGGCGAACCCGGAAATCCGCTCGGTGATTCCGGGCGTGATCCGGCCGGTGCGCGACGCCAGGGGCAAAGTGCGTGTGCGGGTGACGGTGCCGACGCAAAACGGATGGAAAGCGATTGCGCTCAGCGCCGGCGCGCGGCAGGAGCTGTTCGTGAGCTGCGGATGGGAGAAGGAAGCCGTCGAGGAAGCGTTCCGCAAAGCCGGGGCCATCGTCGAGTAGCCGCTCATCTCGGTCGTGGCGCGGCCTGTCAGGCTGCACAGCCGCGATTCATCTCGGCTTTTCTTTTCATTGCTTAAGTGGATAGCATTCCAATCCATCTGGCATTTGCGCGCCTCGTTTTTCTGGGTCCGTTCCGCCAATCACAGCCCGCCACATTTTCTTAACTCATCGATGACCAGTGACTTAATCCCTGCTTGCCCGGCCACCAGAGCCACCCGAAGCACCTCACGCGAGATAATCGGATCGGGAGGCGGATCCTTCGTCCGCTGCAGGCGCCAATGTGGGGCGAATCGCCCCACAACTTGAAGAGGCGATCCAATGGAATCAGGTGCTTGCGTTTTTTTGTGGGGCGAATTCACCCCAAATCAGCGCCTTCCGAGCCGCGCTCATTGGACTGCGCCACTGGCTCCGGATTCGGCTTGCTTGGGTGGCACTGGTCGAAAGCGTCTGTCAGCCCGCCCGTCCCTTCAGCAATTCCCGCAACAACCCGCGCTGCTTTTCGCCGATAGCCTGCCAGTCGAAGTTGCGTTTGGCATGCCAGAAGGCGGCGTCGGCGATTTGCGCGCGGCGGGCGGGGTCGGCGATGAGGGTGGCGATAGCTGCCGCGAAGGATTCCGGCGTGTCGCCGATCCAGACGCTGTGGCGATCCAGCAGGCCCAGGCCGGCGCACCCGGAACTGGTCGAGACCACCGACCGCTGCATGGCCATGGCTTCGAGAACTTTCACGTTGGTGCCGGCGGAGACGGTGGTGGGCACGACGACGAGGTTGGTTTCGCAGTAGAGTGGGCGGACGTCGGCAACGAATCCCAGCAGGCGGATGCGCGGGTCCGCGGCGGGCTCGGGCGTTTCGGCGAAGGCGCGCCAATAGGTGAGAGTGATCGGGGCCGCAGACCACGGTCAGCTCCATTTGCGGAAACTTGTCGCGCAGCAACGGCCACACGCGCTCGGTGAAGAAGCGATACGCGGCGACGTTGGGAAAGTGGCGGAAAGAGCCGATGAACAGCAGGCGCTCACCTGGCGTTTCCGCGGCCGGCTGAAAGCGGGCCAGGTCGACACCGTTTTCGATCACCGTGGCGGCCGTCTTGGGGCCGAGCATCTCCGCGTCCTTGGGCGACATTACGACCACGCGGCGGGCGGCGCGGACGGCTCGGGTTTCGAAGCGGCGCCAGCGAAACCAGTTCCACCAAGCGGCGAGGGTGTGCTCGCGGCGCGCGATCTGTGCAAACAGATCGAAGGTGACATCGTGTTCCACCAGCGCGTCGCCGGAGTACCGGGCGAGTTGCGTGTACTCGACTTGCAGCGCCTCGAAGCCGAAGGCGGCGCGCTCGCGCGCGATGGCGTTCCGCATGGCGGGCGAGCGGAATTCGTGGACCTCGGGCGGCAGCAGCGTGGACCAGCGCGGCTCGCGGTAGCGCGGCTTGGTGACCAGCACCACGCGGGCGCAGAACTCGAGCACGGTGGCGGCCGGCGGCTCGGCATCGTCATCGGTGAAGGCGAACAGCTCGACATCGAATTCGCGCGCGGCCTCGCGCAGCAGGTTGAAGATGCGCACCGCGCCGCCGTGAGCGAGCGGGTATGGGAAGTAAGGCGAGAGCACGGCGACGCGGCGGCGCTCCGGCGAGCAAGGCCGGCCCTCGAGCACGCGGTCGCCAGTGGGCGTCACGGTGCGTTCGCGCTTCGGCCAGGGCCACCACCAGGGGCGCAGGTAGATGCGATCGAGCGGCACGCCGCGCCAGAACAGAAAGGACGCCAGGCTGGGCCGCAGGTGATGGCGCTCCAGGCGCGAATTGTATGCCAGGATTTTGCGCGGGGCCAGCCGGTACGCCGCGCGGCGCAGCGCGCTGGGCTGCCGAGTCAGCATCACCGGGGCGAGCCCGATGCGATAGCGCCGCAACTCGCGCCGCAGCTCGGGCCAGTTGGCTCTCGGTCGCCACAAAATGGCGCCGATCCGGCACGAGCGCGCGCACTTCTTCCGCCATGCGGCGGCACAGGTCGGCATCGCCGGTCGAAAAGCGTCACCACCACCGCCTCGGGATCCTTGCCGAGCAGGCCGAAGATCCAGCGTTTGAGCCGCTGCTTCACTCGACCGACCTCGTGCTCCAGAGGACCGCAGAAGCGGCCAGCGGCATGACTGCCGCGATGGCCGTGACCGGCGCGTAGCCGTACAGATCGATGAGACGGCCGAATGCCGGCGAGACGACGACCTGCACGGCGCCGTAGGAAGCCACCAGGCAGGACACCGCGAACGCCGCGTGAGCGCCGGAGAATACGTCCAGCGGCAGCGTGTACATGTTGACGCTGAAGGCGGCCACGGCGAAGATGCTGAGCGAGATTCCGGCGGCGGCCCAGCCGGCGGTGGGCGCGGCAGGCACTGCCGCGGTGACCAGCGCCACCACGCTGGCCAGCAGGCACACGCGGAAACGGCCGCGCGGCGGCGGCGTGCCGCCGCGGATTAAGCGTAGTGACAGCCAGCCGCCCGCGAATCCGCCCAGCGTGGCGGCCAGCGGCGGAATCCAGGCGTACCAGGCCGCTTGAGCGATCGTCAGATGGTGCACATCCACAAGATAAAGCGTAGTCCAGTTGGTCCAGAGCGAGTAGCCGATCATGCTGAGGGCGTTGGCGAGGATGAAGGCCCACAGGCGCCGGTCGCGCAGCAGGCTGGCAGCGCCGGCGGCTTCGGCTTCGACGGGCGCTGCGGGTCCGTTGCGGCGCGCCGCCCAATTCCAGACGGGGATCCACAGCAGGCCGAGCACGCCGGTCGCGACGAAAGCGGCTCGCCAACCGGCCTGGATGGCAATCCAGGTCGCCACCGGCGGCGCCAGCACCATTCCCAGGCTGATGCCGGCCTGGTTCAGGGCGTTGCCGAGGGCGCGTTCGGCGGGGCGCAGGAATTGGCGGATGGCCTTGCCGGCCGCCGGAATGCCGGCCGCTTCGCCGGCGCCGAGCACCGCCCGGCAGCCCAGCAGGCCGGGGAATCCGTGAGTCAAGCCGGTGGCGATGCCGGCGCACGACCACACGCCGACCGCGATGTTGATGACCCGGTTGAGACCGCTGCGGTCGATCAGCATTCCGGCCAGAGGCGCGCTGGCGGCGTACGTGATCGAGAACGCAGCGAGGATCCACCCGTAGTCGGCGTTCGATAAATGAAACTCGGCGCGCACCAAAGGCGCCAGCGTGGCCAGCGACTGGCGGTCGAGATAGTTGATGGCCGAGGAGAGCAGGAAGACGGCCAGCAGCAGCCAGCGGGCGGGCGCCGCGTCATCGGAATGGGTCACTGGAATTCGATGGTGGCCACTTCGCCGGCAGTGCCCAGCCGGACGTTGGGTTTGGGAAAATAGGCGATCGACACCGGGCGCGGCGTTTGCCGGCCGCAGCCCAGGGTCTGCCCGCCGGCTCCCAGGATCGCCACCTTGGCGGAATCGGCGATCAGCAGTTTGACCGTTTTGTGATCGTCCCCTTCGACCACGACGCGCGCCTGCGATCCGAGACACTCCACCTGCTTCAACATGCCGTGGAGCTTGCCGCCGGGAGTGGGACCGTCCCACCACGGCACGGCATTTTGGGCGGGCTTGGCGGAGCCGTCGTTGTACTTGGCTTCGAGTGCGCGCACGTTGGCGAGCGCCTGCTGCTTGAGCTTGGCAAGAGCGCGGGCGTCCTCCTCGGCCTGGCGCTGCCGCTCGGCGGCCTCGTAATCCCCGCGCTGCTGTTCGATCGCGACGCGCGCCTGGTGCATGCGCTCGCGCTCGGCGGGATCGGTGGCGGCCTGCTCGCCCGCGCTCCACGCCTTGGCGGCTTCCGCGTAGTTGTGGTCGGCCAGGTAGCATTCGGCCAGCGCTTTCCAGTAGGCGGGATTGCGCGGATTGCGCTCGGCGGCGGCCTTCCAGTGCGCGGCGCGTTTGTCGGGATCGGTATCGCGCGCGGCCAGCAGCGCGAATGGCTCGTCGAGCTTGGGTTGATGCCGGCGGCGCGCAGCAGGGCCTGGGTAGCCTTGGCGTTGTCCGGCTCGAGTTTGGCGTACTCGATGTAGCAGCGCGCGCTCGAGCTCGGCGCGTCCACCGCGGCGGAGAAGTGGCGGCGGGCCTCATCCGGACGATGATCGCGCAGGGCCAGCAACCCCAGGCCTTCTTCGGCTTCGGCGATTTTCACGTGGGCGCGCAGCAGCGTCTCATACTCGGCGGCCGATGCATCGCCGGCCAGAAGGTCGGCGCGCGCCAGGCGGGCGTCGGTGTCGGAGACGCTCCGCTCGAGGAAATCTTTCGGCGCCATCGGCAAACTGGAAATGGTGCCGGGCTGGAAATTGCCAGCCTCGAAATGCCGCCGGACCAGCGCCTCGATTTCCGCGGCGGATTTGCCGTAGGCGTTGCGATAAGCCGGATCCTCATCCACGCCCTTGCGCAGGTTGTATAACAGCACCTTGAGGCGGCCGAAGTATTCCGGGGCGGTGACCAGCAGGTGGATGCGGGCCCAATCGAGATCCGGCTGGGGCGGCGGCGCGCCCACGATGATCTGAATGCGCTTGACATCGAAAGTGGAGAAAAACTCGATGAGACCGTGCTCGAAAGCCGGCGGCATTTGCGCCGTGTTGGTCGTCGAGAAACAGGCGGGTCAGCTCGCTCCATACAGCCGGCGAAACCGGGGCCTTATCCTCGAGCACGATGGCGTAGCGGTCGCGGCCCTGGATGACGGAATCGTTCGTGATCCAGCCGCGAGCGTTCTTGAAAAGCAGAATGCGCACGGGCTGCGGCGTCTGGAGGTTCGTTTCCCCCACCACCTCGCCCAGCGCGTGGCGGAACTCTTCGAAACGAACCATCGTCTCGCGGCCGCGCTGGCCGGCGTCGGTCAACACCTCGAACGGGCCAGACGTGAACTTGATCCAGTGATCCTCGGCGGCGAGGAGACAAGGGAGCAGGACGAGGAGAGGCAGCCGCCGCATAGCTCTTCTATTATGCCGCGAGACCGCTCGGACAGCGGGAATCGGCGCGACGCCCCGGAATCGGAAGGTGAGGGCGAAGGAACTGGGACACGCGCCGTGTGAGTCGCGTTGCGGCGACAAGTTGCGCTGACAATAAGTTGCGACATAAGTTGCGCAACACGTCCGGTTCGCCCCGGATTCTGATAAGATGAAATTCTGCGCGCGTGGCGCTATCGTCTAACGGTTAGGACGGAGCCCTCTCAAGGCTTAAATACGGGTTCGATTCCCGTTAGCGCTACCACTTATCCAACACAATCTGAACAACTTGTCCCGATATTGAGGCTCTACGCCAACAACGCGGGCTCTACGCCAACAACGGGGCAAACCCGAATCCCAAACCATCGGCCCTACACCAACAACGGGGGCAGACCCCAATCCCAAAATCTTCTAAGAACAGGCTACAACACGAATGGCCGACCTCTGACCTGCCCCCGTTTTCTCTACCAAACGTAATTGAGGATTTTCAGACACGGACAGATCTGCAGCGCAGCAACTCCGTCAAGTCGGCTCACGACACGACAGGTCGGAAGTACCCTCAAGAGCCCACTACACCGCCACCCTTAGTTTGAATCCGTCATTCGGCGCGTTCACAAGATCCTAATTCGTTCCCAGGTACCGCTCAGTTGTCTGAACAGAGGCGTGGCCCAGCAGCGACTAGATCTGCTCCAGTTCGCCGCCGGCCGCCCGGCACAGCTTCGCGCAGGTGATTATCGGAACCCCGTTGGTGGCGCCGGCGAGTTGCAAACCGGGGTCCATTTGGACTGTTTCACGCGGGAACTTACCGACAGGCACCAACGTACTCTTTACTATGAGCATCGAGAGTCTTAAGGAAGAAGTTCATGTCTTGGGCCGCGACCTCGTCGATACGATCCGCGACTTGATCCACGAAGGCAACGTCCGCCGCATCGTGGTAAAGGACGAGCATGGCAACACGTTCGTCGAGATTCCCGTGACCATCGCTGCCGTTGGCGTCATCGTGGCTCCGCTCCTCGCCGCTATGGGCGCGATCTCTGCCCTAGTTGCCAAGTTCACTATCGTGGTTGTCCGCAGTGAGCCGAAGCCTCCGGGGAGCACCCCGTCCGTGCCGTGACCCGCGAGAAACTCTCTTGTGATGGCGCAACACCGACGGATGTGGCTACACCGCCAGCCTCAATTTGATCCCGTCGTTGGGTGCGTTCACGAGATCTTGCTTGGTGCCAAGGTACCGCTCGGTCGTCTGGACGGAGGCATGGCCCAGGAGCAACTGGATTTGCTCAAGCTCCCCGCCGGCCGCCCGGCACAACTTCGCGCACGTGCGACGACAGTCATGGGGCGCTATTCCGGGGACGCCGGCGGCCGCGGCGTATGGCTGGAGCAACTGCCAGACGACCTTCTCGCTTAGCGCGGCCGCCTGCGCTTGATCACCTCGGTGCACCGAACGGAACACCGGGCCGTCGCAAACGCCGGCGCTAGCCGTCCAGGCATCAATGGCCACTTTCACCCACGTTGGCATCGGGATTGTCCGCACGCGGCCATGCTTGCCGAGGAGGTCCACGATGCACCAGCGCCCGTCCCGCTGCTGGATATGCCCCATCGTCAGCGCTGCCACCTCGGAGCGCCGGAGTCCGCAGCCGAGCAGAACAGCGAGGATGGCGCGGTCGCGGAGGCCCTTGGTGGTCATAACGTCCGGAGCGTTGAGCAGCGTCTGCGCCTGTTTGACCGACAGCCAGTTCTCCAGGCGGACGCCTTTCGACGCCACCCCCCTCACGCGCGTGATGCCGTTGGCCAGCTCCGGCGCCAGCAACCCGTTGTCGCTTCCACTGCCAGCTTGCGCACGGCGGTGATCCGCACGTTGATCGATACGACGCCGAGCCCGCGGGCCTCCAATGCCACCCGCCAGGCACTAACCGTCGCCTTGGTGAAGCCGGGCCGAGGCTCCTGGACGGACAGCCAGGCGAAGAACTCGTCCAGCCCAAGATTGTACACGCGGCGCGTGATCGGGGAGGAGACGCTGTCCAGGACCAACGCCTTGAGCTTCCGCCATTGGTTGGCTTGCGGAACTACAATCAAATCATTCATTTAGGGTCCTCATAAATGGGCAATATCGGTAGCCATTTGGACCTTACCTCGGGGCGGCAGGGACATCAAGCAGAAGCATAGTCTCAATCCCACGCCCGCTCCCGCGCGCAGAAGCTCTGTGGCTGCAAGTGACCGATGTTGCCGAGCGGGGTGCAGCCAGTTCGTTCGGTAAACCAGGATTACTGGCGTAGAAGAAGACAACAAGAGTCAAACGTCGTCCGTTAAGAACGATGGTTTTCTCCATCAGGCGGCTCGTGGCAGGTCGGCGTCGAAGTGTAGTCAGGCGGCGATGCGGCCGTGCCACTCAAGAAAACCTCCCATCAACCGAAACGTTGTGGACCTTGCTGACACTACCAACCGTATAGCAGCACTTACAGACGTATTGAAATGTGCGTCCAGAATGCGCCAGGGTTAATGCAGAACTCGTCGGCGCCGTTTGGCCTGAGCCAGGCAAGTCAACGCGGGGTTGTGTCTCGTTCCACGGATTATCGAGCCCAGGCGTTGGTCAGCACGCAGCCGTTTCTGTTGACACTCAGGGCGGTGGGGTTGCAGCGAGGGCAACTCTCAATGGAAAGGATTAACCTGCGGTATTCTGGGCGGACCGATTCAGAATCGAGTGGAAATCTGTTTCAAGTGAGCATCAGACGGCACTGATTCTAGCCTGGAACAGGGAGTAATAGTCTACATCCGGGATCATCAGGAGGGTTGAATGCAGAGTAACTTTCGTGCGTCCCCGGCATCCCGCCTCGCCAGGCAAATGCTGAAGCCCTTGGCGAGCGTGCTGCGAACCGGCGACCCCCACGCCACCGTGGATCGGTTATTCCGTTCTCAACACGTCAAGGATCTTCAGGTGATCACCGCGACCACCCTCGTGGGCCTTTTCGTGGTCTTTCTCACTGACGTTGCGCTGGCGATACTGTCGGTCGAACGCACGTACGCGACCTACAAGGGTACCCACTCGTTCCACTTTTGGCTCGTTCTCCTGGCTGTTTTCCTCGCCTCGTTCACTTCTCTCGCACCAGTGCTCGCCATTTGCGGTGCGATTCTAACATGGGCCTACCAGGTCGGCTGTGCGCGGCTTGGCGTGGTCGATTTGTTCGCCTGTGAGATCAGCACGCTCTGCAAGGTCGCCACCATTGTCGACACGGTCCGCCGATATGTCGATCGGTTCAACCAGCCGCCCGCGGAAGTCGCCGGCGCAGGCGGGTTGCACATGCCGGCGCACCAGTTCACCTCCCAGGAGAACTATTTCCCGGTGTTTGAGAACTGCACACGAGATCTGCAGACGTTGGAAGCCACAGTCGTCATCAACATAACCGAATTCTATACGTTCATGAAGTCGGTTCGAGATTCGCTGCGGACGCTGACCGAGACCAGACACCAGCCCCCTGATTTGAAGGCGCCGTTTAACCAGCCGCCACCGGTTGGGTCTTGGCACGAGGCGGCGCGAAATGTCGTTTACATGATGTTTCTTGGTCTGGAGAGTGCGCGCCAGGCGGTCGGCGAACTGGTTGAGTTCGAACCAGAACAGACGGAACGCACCATCGTGATTCTGATCAGCGAATTGGAGGCGTATTCCTTTCTGATCAGCCAGTTCAAAGACCCGGAAGACATGCGTCACAAACGTCTAATTCTGCGTGAAGCCGACTATCGACACCTTGTGCCGGTTCTCTGCGACTCCGTTAAGGCTGGTACCATCGGGGCAGCAGCGGAATCACAAGAGCTCAGGGCGTGGGAGCGAGCGATGCAGTTGCTGCCAGAGCTGCAGAGGCGCTACCAGAGCTTCCTCCGGATCCAGCAGTAGGACTGTATCAAGAGTGCGTTATTGCGGGTTATCGGCAGCTATCTTCCCGCGCACCTCTCCGAGCACGACTTTCTTGTCCGGATGCAGGAATCCCTCGCACCGCTATCCGTCCCCAATCCGGAGTTGTGCCTAACCGATTCCGTGCCAGCGCGTCAATGGTAGTAGACGCTCGACTACCAAATGTAGTAGAGTATCTTCTACCTATGGGCAACCGTGAACCGTACCAAAACCGGATCGAGCTCTTGCAGGGAACGCTCGACATGCTGATCCTGCGCACCCTCCAATGGGGCCCGCAGCACGGCCACGGTATCGGCGTGGCCATTCGCGCCACTTCGCAGAACGTGCTGCAGGTAGAGCACGGCTCACTTTACCCAGCGCTTCACCGCTTGCGCAAGGAGGGGTGGATCGAGGCGGAATGGAAAATCTCGGAGAACAACCAGCGCGCCCGCTATTACCGGCTGACGGCGAAAGGCAAGAAGAGGCTGGCGGCTGAGGAGTCGCGCTGGGACCGGATGGTGGAAGCGATCGGCAGGGTGATGCGGCCGGCCGAGAACTGAGACGCGTTCGATTGAGGAGGGGCGATGAACTTCTGGCGTTGGTTTGCGCGGCGCTCGCAGGAAGACCGCGAGATCGAAGAAGAGATGCAGTTTCACCTGGCGGAGGAGGCTCGCCTGCGCGAGGGCCGCGGCGAACCGACCGAAGCGTCCAGGCGTAGCGCACTCCAGGCTTTCGGCAACTACGCGCTGGCAAAGGAGGTAACCAAAGAGATGTGGGGATGGAGTTGGCTGGAGCGCGCCGTCGAAGACCTTCGCTTTGCGGCGCGAATGCTGCGCAAGAGCCCGGCGTTCACGGCGCTCGCGGTGACGGCCTTGGCCCTCGGCATCGGCGCTACTACCTCCATGTTCAGCGTGGTGAGGTCGATTTTGCTTCGCCCGCTACAGTTCCCGAACCCCGACCGCCTGGTAATGATCTGGGAACTTCCGCCGCGAAGCAGCCACAGGAACGTGGTGCAGACCGGGAACTTCCTCGACTGGCGCAAACGCAACCACTCCTTCGAAAATGTCGCCGCCATGTTTCAGATTCCCTTCAACCTGGAAGGTTCGAGCGAGCCGGTACAAATTCCCGCCCTGCGTGTGACCGCCGGATTCTTCGAGATCCTGGGGACGTCCCCGCTATTGGGCCGGTCGATTAGGACTGAGGACGACGTGGCGGACACGCCGTGGGTAGTGGTGCTGAGCTACGGTCTCTGGCAGCGCCGGTTTGGCGGACGCCGCGACGTAATTGGCCGGAAAATCGCCGGCCCAGGCAACGCGTTCGAAGTGATCGGAGTGATGCCGCCCGGTTTCTATGTTCCGTCGCTGGCTCGGGCGGATCTGTACCTGCCCCTTCGCATTCGCCCGGATGAGGCGTTGCACGACGGGCGCAACTACAAGGTCATCGCGCGCTTGCGGCCGCGCGTTTCCCTGAGTGCGGCGCAATCCGACATGGAAGCCATCGCCGCACAAACCGCCCAGGAACGGCCGGACATGAACGCCAAGTGGAGTGCCACGGTGGTTCCTCTGATGGAACAAACCGTAGGCGACACACGGACGACGCTGCTTGTTCTGCTTGGCACCGTCACTTTTGTTCTGCTGATCGCCTGCGCCAACGTCTCCAACCTGCTGCTGATACGGGCCCACGCGCGGCGCCGGGAAATAGCGGTCCGCGTTGCGTTAGGAGCGGGACGGTGGCGCTTGTTGCATCAGTTGATCACCGAGAGCCTGCTCCTCGCTTGCATCGGCGGGTTTTTGGGGTCCATGTTGGCCTGGTGGGGCGTGCCCGCGATGATTCACATGCTGCCCGAAGGATTCCCGCTGCCCCGTCTGGTGGAAATTGGTGTCGATCGAGGCGTTCTGGCATTCACGATGGCGCTATCTCTCGGGTGTGGCATCGTCTTTGGGGCGTTCCCGGCACTACAGTTGAGTCGCGGGCGCGTGAACGACGCGCTGCAGCAGGGCGGCCGGCACGGCAGCGCGTCTGGCCGGTACCTTCGCGACGCGCTGGTCGTGGCGGAGTTTTCGCTCGCCATGCTTTTGGTGATCGGCGCCGGCCTAATGCTGCGCAGCTTCGCGCTGCTGAATGCCGTCGATCCCGGTTTTCGTCCAGACCGGCTGCTCACTTTTCGCATGGTGCTGGTCCCTTCCGGCTGGAAGACTTTCGACGAGCTGCTGACGCAGCGGGCAGCGCTGATCGAGCAGATGCTGGCTCGGATCCGCACACTTCCGCAAGTCACATCGGCCAGCTCGATCAGTTTTCTTCCTCTGAGCGGCTCGCAATCGGGCACGGCCTATTACCGCACCGATCGTCCTGCACCACCCCTCGGCGCAATGCCGGGAGGTGATACCTCAGTCGTCTCGGACGGCTACTTTCGCACCATGGGTATCCCGTTGGTAGCCGGGCGCGAGTTCGAAGAGCGGGACCGCAGCGGCTCTCCCCAAGTCGCGATCCTCAACCAAACCGCCGCCCGGCGGAATTTTCCCGGCGAGAATCCTGTCGGAAAGCGAATGCACGTTGACTGGACCGGACCGCCCGAGGTCGAGATCGTCGGCGTGGCCAAAGACGTCCGACACAACGGCCTGGAAAACTCCCCCGATCCCTGCTTATTCCTCCCCCAAGCGCAGCGACCTGCCGGATGGGCTTCGCTGCTGGTTCGCACAGCCGACGATCCGGCTGGAGTGGTGGCCGCGGTCAAGCAGCAGATACACGTCGTGGCCCCGCATCAGGGGATCGAGGAAGTTCAGACCATGGAAAGGGTGATGAGCGATTCTCTGGCGCGGCCAAGGCTCGACGCCACCATATTCGCCATTTTCGGCGGGATCGCGCTGCTGCTGGCTTCGGTGGGGATCTTTGCGGTCATCTCCTATTCGGTGGAACAGCGCACCCGCGAAATGGGGATTCGAATAGCCCTCGGCGCCGTGCCTGGGGCGATTCTGCGACAGGTCTTGCGCGAAGGCCTTGCTCTCTGTGCCGTTGGAGTCGCTATCGGGCTCGGCGCAGCCTTCTTGCTAACGCGATATCTGACGACGTTACTCTTTGCCATCCGACCCACCGACACGCTGGTTTACACTGTCGTGAGCCTGGTGCTGGCCGCATCCGCGCTGGCCGGCTGTTACTTCCCCGCGCGCCACGCAACCCGTGTGGATCCAGCGATTGTTTTGCGCGAAGAATAGTGTTGCGCCAAACCACCAGGCACGCCCGGCATAGAACAGCGCAGTCGATTGCGGCGGACGTTATCGCGCCTTATCGGTATCGTTTGTCGTGGGCGCTTGGCTCGAATTTCACCCTTTCACATACGCGCGCTTGGCCGCCACTTTGCCATTGCGTATGGTGAAGACGTCTACGCCACGCAGATGCCACGGTTGCCCGTTGCGGATCTTGCGATACACCCACAGCACCACGGCGCGATCATCGCTGACGATGATTTCCTCGGCATCGAACCGCGCATCGGGATTGCGCGCGAACCAATCCCGCCAGAACGCTACCACCGCGGCCTTCCCCTCGATGCGCCGACCATCTGGCGCGGGAGATGTATCTTCGAACACCGTATCGTCAGTCAGCGTTGTCGCCAGGGCGTCGGGGTCATGCCGATTGAATGCTTCGTTGAAGCGATCGATCGCCATGCGGGTCGTGGTCGCAGCATCAGCGTTTTGCGGATTCTGATCGTCGCTCATATTCATCCCATGCACCCGTTTCGGTGCCGTCGAAGCAAAGAACACAAGTGCAACGCACGCGGCCACAAGTAATTGGCCCTTCGTCGGCTCTTGGGGCATCCGGTCCTCCAGGAGGCGGATTCTATCAACTCCGTGCTGCACGTGCAACACCGATTGCATTGACACCGATTGCATTCACGGATAGAGCAATCCAAACGGAGCAGCACGTTATGACCTGATATCGGTAGCCCTTCGCCGTCAGCCCGAGCCTATCCATGATCTGGGCGTTTTGCGTCCGAGTGGTCGGCATCGTTGGAATGGAGTGCGATCCTAAATGCTTGGCGACGACCTGAGAGAACGCTGTGAACGGCGCCCGTTCAACGAGCCATTGTCGGTGGCGGCAACCTCTGGGTTCATGCCGGTGTCGCCGGCGTGTTCTTGATCATGGTGAGGAGCATGACGACTTCCGTTTGCGCTTTGATCCCGTGCTCCAGGTTTGGGCGCATGTAAACGAAAGTGCCTTCTGTCGCCCGTTGCTCCTCGCTGCCCAGCTTCAGCAAGGCATCTCCTTTCAAGAACGTCAGCATGGCCGGAAAGGGAGCAGTGTGCGCGGAAAGCTCCTGCCCGGCCGCAAAGCCGAACAGGATCACTCTCGTTCTGTCGTCGTTCTGCAGGGTCTGGCTTAGTATTCCGTCCTCTGGAACCTTCGCTTGTTGGCGAAGATCTTGCACGTAAACGTAGACGTCATTCATTCCTTCATCATCCTCCCTCAGGATCGCGCATTGTTGCCCGAGCACAAAGGCCGCCCGTTCCACGCGCGCGATATTATTCAATATCGGCACTAGGAATGCGGTTAAGCTTTTGAACGTTGTGGGCCGCCGAATCTGCGGATCTGGAGCAAGGCGCGCCGGCGCCAACGTGCGCAGCACGTGCCAATCCGATCACGACGCCACCTATTCTATCCGCCGTACGGAAATCGGATATGCTTGTACTGATTCGTGTTCACCGATCTCTATCGATTGTTGCCGCCGGAAGGCGTCAAGATTCTGCTGGTCCTGTTTCTCTCCTTCCTGACCGGGTTGGAGCGTGAGGAACGCCGCACCGGCACCGGACAGTTCTCGTTCGGCGGCGTGCGCACGTATCCTCTCATCGGCCTCATCGCTTATGGCATTTCCCTCTTGGCGGGAGGAGAGATTCTGCCGGTGACCCTGGGCTTCGCGGTGGTGGCAGGCTTCCTGATGCTGTCGTACCGCAACAAGCTGCAATCCGGAACGGCCGGCGTGACCTCCGAGCTGTCGGCGCTGACCACCTACGTGGCAGCCGCGCTGGTGTATCGCGAACAGTTCTGGATCGCCACCACTCTCACCGTGGCCAGCATGCTGTTGCTGGAGCTGAAGAGCGCGCTGGAGGGTCTCACCCAGCGCATCGCACCGGAAGAGATCCTCACCTTCACCAAGTTCCTGCTGCTCACGGCGGTGATTCTGCCGGTGCTTCCCAACCGCGAATTTGGACCGTTCGCCATCAATCCGGCCAAGGCCTGGCTAGTGGTTGTGGCGGTGAGCACCGTCTCCTACGGCAGTTACGTGATCCAGAAGGTCACCAAGGGACAGGGCGGCGTGATGCTGGCGGCATTGCTGGGAGGCGCCTATTCTTCCACGGTGACTACGGTGGTCCTGGCCAAGCGCGCCAAACGGGAGAATCGGCCGCACCTGTTTTCCGGAGTCACTCTGGTCGCCTCCGGCATGATGTATCTGCGCCTGGCCGGCCTGGTGATGATCTTCAACGGAAACCTGATTACGATTCTGGGAGTGCCGTTTCTGGTCCTCGCGGGAGCTAGCATCGCGTGCGGGTGGCTGTGGAGCCGGGTTCCCGATGCCACGGCGGGAGACGTCGAGCGTGAGTTCGAGCCAAAGAACCCCTTGGAACTGCGCGCCGCCCTGGGTTTCGCGGTGCTCTTCGTCACCATGTTGGTGGCCACGCACCTGGTGGTGACTTACCTGGGCAAGGCGGGGGTGTACTCGCTGGCGGCCCTGATGGGCGTGACGGACGTGGATCCGTTCATCATGGGAATGACGCAGGCCGCCGGAACCAACGCACCGCTGGGCGTGGCGGCGGCGGCGATTCTGATTGCCGCCTCCAGCAATAACCTGGTCAAAGGAATTTACTCCTTCTCCCTGAGCGACCGCAAGACCGGCGTGTTGAGCTTGAGCCTGCTGGCCGCCCTGGCGGTGGCGGGGCTCACGCCGCTGCTGTGGCTGACGCAGTAAGGACCCTTTGTCTACCATGATCGGCAGCTATCCGGCCGGCAGAACGCCCGCGGATTAGCCCCGCAACATCCGCCCTTGGTCGACAACAGGCAGGCTAGCCCAACTTTTTCCTGGCGAAGGGGCGCGCGAAGGCTGCCGGCGGGTTGTGGGCTTTGGTCGCCGCGGCTTTCTTGTAGCATTCCATCGCCTGGTCCTTTTGGTCCAGCTTCTCGTAAGTCTGACCGAGCAGGCATTGGATGAATGGATCGTTCTGGTTGGCCTTCTGCAAGTCGGCCAAAGCGGTCCCATAATCACCCAGATAATACGCCACATAGCCGGTCAGGTAGGGAAAGAACGCTTCCTGCTGCGGCTTTAGCCGGGACATCTTGTCCAGTGCGTCGCGGGCGGCGGCGACGTGCCGCTCGGCCTCAACTTTGTCGCCGTGGCGAGCAGCGATGCGAGCCAGGCCGTGCTCGTAGCGGTATTCCCAGAGTTCTTTGCGGTCGGGCGGGGTCATCGGCTCGGGTTCCTTCAGACCCAGATCGTGACCCCTCTTGTACCAGTGCGTCGCGGCATCCAAATCGCCGGAATCGATGCATACGCGGGCGGCTTCATCGGCCATCTCGCCCTCCTGGTAGAAGGCGTTGTGCGGAGCGCCCTTTTCCTGGCTGACCCAATAGTCGATGACCATTTGCTCGTATTCGCCGGTCTTGCCGCAGTTGCCTTCGAACGCCCACGACATGGCCATGGCGCGCTGCGCATTGGCTTTGGCTGTGGGACTCGAGGCAGAATCGATGTCCTTCTGGAAAAGCACGCGGGCTTCGGCGCCCTTGCCGTCTAGGTCGAGTTGGTAAGCCTCGGAATTGCCGCGGCCACCTTGCGCCGACAGCGCCCCGGCCCAGAGCACAGCCCACGGCAAAGACACGGCAATGGTACGTGTGACAGAACGCATGCGGAAAGATTATCACGGCCAGCAGCCACTGGCGGATCCCTCTGGGAAGAACTGCGCGATCGCCGATGGAACGGCCTCCTTGGTGAAGAGCGGCCGCCCGTTTACGCGCGAGCGATAAGGTTCAATATCGGTAGGCGTTCGGCCTGGGATCCACGCGCCTCGACGGCCACGGCTCAGACAAGAAGGCAGGATTCTGGCCCCTGCGCGACAATGCGTTCGGATCCAACGTGCGAATCGGAATTGGGAGGTTCCGACATGATCGCCCATGATGCAAATCAGGGAGTCTGTTGGTTGGCCGACGCCAACCTGGCTGCGGATTCCACCTTTCGGGCGAGCCTGGGCGTGGCCGCAGCCCAACACACTGCTACAAGTAATAGTTGGTTTCGCTGGCGGGAGTTGAGTTGCTATTCCGGCTCGGGGTCTCCGCGACTGGGCGGCGCGTCCTGGCGAAGCGTTCGGCCCCAGCCGTTTCCTGACCATCGCGCGGCCAGCGCTAGCGCCGCCAATGCCGCCAAGGTAACTCCGTCTCCCAGCCAAACGAGACCGGTGCGCGTCCACTGAGCTTCCACGCGATGCTCGCCTTGGGGCACGTCGAAGCGCATCTGCCCGGTCCCGGCAGCGGGCTTCGCGTTCCCATCCAAGCCATCGATCCGCACCTGCCAGCCCGGGAAGTAGGCGATTGCGAGTTGGATTGCGCTAGGCCTGCGAGCCGTCACCTCCGCCGACCAGGAAACCGGCGTGCGTCCGGTCTGCTCCACATCGGCATCGCCTTCCACTACCGCCGCTACCCGCGGACGGTAGGCCACCGCCGCCGTTACCCACCGGGGGACGTATTCTCCGGCAGTCGTCACTTCCAGGCCCCGGGCGGCGATCGATCGGGGAGTCCAGAAGGCCGGATCAACGTCGCGTAGTCCGCGAGGCGCCATGTGGCTGAGGTTAGGCACAATCAATAGCGTCATGGCCGCCGCGAACGCCGCAGTTCGCCTAACGCCGGGACACCCGCTGCAAGTGGGCGAGGAAGTCGTGTGTTCGCAGGGTGCCACCCCCAGTCACGGGCCTCGCTTTTTCGTTGCGGACGTCCCGCTCGACTAATGTGAACTAGTGAGGCCTTATTGTTTAGACTTACAGCAGTTATTGTCATCGCATGCGCGTCTCGAAGTGCGCAGAGTAATTTCGCGACGCTGAGTGGAAGGATTCAGGATCCGTCGCAGGCGCCCGTTTCGGGCGCACGCCTCTCAGTGACGGCCAAAGCAACCGGCGTGCCCAAGTGGTCAGAGTGCCGGATGGCTTCGCCATTCTGAAGGTTCTGTCCAAGTCCGAACTGGCGACTCTGGCTGTCGAAAGCCGGTCGCGCCTGGGCTGGCGCACACTTCCCACATCGCCGTTTGGGGACCCCTTGAGTGCAGAAGTCACAGATGGCTACTTACGTCCAAGTGGTGGGCCTGACGGGTTACCGGTTCCTCGAATCAGACGCGGAACCTGGGCTGGGTTTGCGGCCGCTTTGCCTTGGAAGGGAGGCGAAACAGACGAAGTATCAACAACGAATGAAGACGATTGGGAGTAATCTAAATTGTGCCGTACGGCGGAATGGGAATTGCGGTTGAAATGCCCCTGCGGCTCAGAGGACACCTGAAGATGCGGCATGCGATAGCGGCTATCCCCTTTCTGTTGGCCATCGGTGCACTTCCGGCCCTGACGGACCAATTGCCAATCGGTTGTGGCGGGGTCGGCGCGGAAAGCTATACCCCTCCCGCGGTGACCATTCCCGCTGTGGTTCTCAATCGCGGCACGGTGATCACGGTCACGAATGCCTCGATGGCGATTAATGGCGACACGTCCTCGGTGGCCGCGCTGGTGGCCAATCCCGGCCCGGACGGAATTTCTCTCCAGGAAGCCATCATCGCCACCAACAACGACCCCGGCACATGGAACATCCAGTTCGCCCCTGCGCTGAAGGGCTCCACCATCGTCGTCGATTCCGGACCCAATATCAAGGGATTGTCCCCCTTATCCGGGGGCAACGTGACCATCAACGGCGACATCGATGGCGACGGACAGCCCGATATCACGCTCACCAGCCAGTCTGGCCCGGCCACGACTGTTTTTGTTGATTCGGGAGGCAACACTGTCTACGGGCTGGCTCTCCAGAACTGCGGGATCTGTGTTCTGATCAAGCGTCCGGACGCGGCCACCGGGACGACTTTCTCCAACATTACCGTCAGCAATCTGGTGATGACGAACATCCAAACTGAGGCAATCGTGCTGTCTCCAGTCATCGGCGAGGCCGGTCTCTCAGGCTCCAGCCCGGCCGTGGCTACGCATAACACCTGGGATCATATACTGATTACCGGCAACACCATTACCGGCAGCGCCTCCGGCCCGTTGCTCGGTATCGATGTCGGACTCGGCGGCACGGTCGGCGACACGTTGCAGCACATCGTCATCGCCAATAACAACATTGTGCTGCCGATGGCGGGCGGGGCAGCCGCGGGAGGCATTGTGATGACCGTCGGAGGCGGGATCGCGTCGACGAACAACCAGGCACTCGATGCCTTGATCGCTAACAATGCCATCTCAGCCGCTCCAGGCTCATTTGGGATTCGCATTGCGGCGGGCGTCGGCAGTGCATCGGCCAACTTGATTGACGGCATGCAGGTGATCGCCAACCAGATTAACCTGATTGACCAGTCCGCGTCGGCAAGTGAACTCGGGATCGGCATTAACGTAGCGGTCGGAGATGCCGCCAGCGACGATGCGAACCCAAACCTGCTGCCGATCCAATATTCGGAGAACAACATCGTTCGTAATATCGGCATTCTCTCGAACACCATCGGAGAAGCCGGTAGCTTCGGAATCTTCGCTCAAGCGGCATGCTGCGGGAATGCTAACAACACGATCGACCATCTCTCCATACTCGGTAATACGATCACCGGTATGGAACTCACAGGCGGCGCCAGCGGTGGGTTCTTCAGCAGGCCCTCGACCGGGAATATGCTGTCCAACGTGCTGGTCCAGGCTAACACCGTCCACAGTTCACTCCTTCCCGGAAACCCACACTTCTCACTTCCAGCCGCAATCCAAAACGCGGGAATCGATGTCATGGCAGGATGGGAGGAACCGGAGAATAGCATTAAGGGCATCACGATTGCCAATAACGACGTGAATACGCCGCTCATCGGAATCGGCATTGTCGGGGGATCGGGATTCCCGCAAGGGCCTGATGATCCCCCCTCCCCGGCCAACAGTAATGTCGTGGCTCATCCGCAGATCTTTTGCAACCAGATAGACCAGGCTGCAACTCTTGGTATTGCGCCAGGCTCCGGAATCAAGGGCATCAACGTGGTGGCCGGGTTTGATACCGCGACTGGAAACCAGGTGCTTCAGGTGCGCGTGGAAAACAATCTGATCGCGGGGGCGCTTAGCGATGCGTCCTTTTTCGCCAACCTAGGCGACGGTGCGTCGGGAAACTCGATACTGATTCCAAGAACCTCCGCTCCCGGTAACTGTGACCCACGAACTCCGCCCATCCCGCCGAAAAACGGCCCGTGTGGAAGGCGTCCACTTTGACGTGTAAACGCGCGAACCCGCGGATCTGCGCCAGTCGACGCGCCTTCCCGGTACTAATCGCGCCGTTCTCAGAGAATACATCGGCTGCCCCGTTCCAGACCGGCGGCTGCGGCAAGTGCAGCCACGTCGGGGGCCTTTGGCGGAACAGAGCGGTCCTGCGGATGTTCGAATAGGTTCGCCAGGAGGGGGGCTCTCTGCATTCCACCAAATCGGGAGCTCATCGAACGCCGCATCGGTTTCGATCCGGAGCCTGGTGCTGGAAGCCTCCGCGGATATTGCCGGGGCGGCTATCCTCGCGCGCCCGCCCGCCGTCTAAACCAGCCGAACCCAATAAGCCCCGCCGCGAGCAGGACCCAGGTGGACGGCTCCGGCGTGACGAATTCCAGGCTGAGGGTGTTGGAGCTCCAGATTTCCACCCAGTTCCCCGGCTGGTCCACACTGGAGAAATTGCCGGTCACGGAAGTGAAAGTCATGACGTCGCTGAAGGTCTCGAAATCGTAAGGAGAGAACCCCCCACCGAAGGTAACGTTCAGCGTGCCGTTGAGCTGGGCAGCACCGGTGACGATCAATCGGTCGTAATCGCTGGCGCCGTCGATCTCGATGTCCAGCACGCCGCCGCTGCCCTGCGTGTAGTTGCCCTCGATGGTCAGCGTGCCCGGAGCGTCGCCCGGGTCCACGCTACCCTCGTTCTCCACGTTAGCGACTAGCGCGCCGGTGCCGGAAATGTCTCCCCCGTTCAGATTCACCGTGGTGGCTTGCAGGGTGCCATCGACCACCGTGCTGCCGCCGGTCTGCGTGTAGTTGTTGGTGCCGGATGAGCCCATGGTAAAGCTGCTGCCCGCGCCGATCGTCACCGCACCGGAGTTGGTGAAGTCGCCGCCGGACTGGAGCGAGGCGCCATTGAGGAGCGAGAACTGCCCCTGCGCGCCGTTGGTGGAGAAATCGCTCAGACCGTTCGGGCCGGACGCATCCGCCCACACGCTGCCGCTGCCGGACATCGTAATCGCGGCCTGGTTGGTCACCAGGTCGCCAATATCGAAGTTCATTGTGCCCGCGATGTTATAAGTCCCGCCGGTGAGCGTCCCGCTCTGGAAGTTGGTCAGATCGGCGCCATTCAGTACCGAAAGCTGGGCCGTATTCATAACATTGATGGTCCCGGCGTTGGTATACGTGCCGCCCGACTCGAGCTCCAGCGCCGAGCCGTTGACGACATTGATGCTGGCCCCGGCGTTGTTGATCAGCGCCCCGCTGAGCGTGCTCAGGGTGGAGACCGTCGTCTTAACGGTTCCGCTGTTGTTCAGGAGCGAACTATTGAACGTTGCGCCGTCCAGCGTCAGCGTGCCGGAAACGGTTACCGTGCTGCCGTTCCCAACGTGGCCACCGAGCGAGGCGCTGGAACTCCCATCGACGCTCATGGTTACGCCGTTCAGGGTCGTCGACGACGAAGCCGTCAGCGTGCCACCGTTGACTACCGAGATATTTCCGCCCGTGATTGTTTCCGAGCCTCCGCCCGGGCCCGGAAGCTGCACCGTGCCGCCGTTGGCTAGAATCGTGCCACTGGCATTGTTAATGCTGCCGGAGGTTATGCCCAGGGTGCTGCCCGCCGTCGCCGCTATTAGCCCGCTATTGGTCATCGATCCGGCGATTATCGACATGCCCGCCGACCCGCTGGCGGTGATGTTGCCCAGGTTGACCAACGTAAGCCCCCCGTCGCCAATCGTTCCCGCGCCCTGAATGGTGTGACCCGCGCCATTCACCAGCGTCATGCCGCTCCCTGTTTCCTGGATGGAATTGTTGGAGTTGTTGCTGAGCGTCAGCGTGCCCGAGCCACCCAAGGTGACGGTATTGCTCGTCGCCCCGTTCGACGCGTCCAATACCAGCGCGGTCAACGTGCCGGTCGAACCGATATTGATGGTGCCGTTGTTGGTGTACGTCCCGCCCCCCTCAAGCTCCAGTGCCGAGCCGTTGACGATATTGATGCTGGCCCCGGCGCCGTTGAACAGCGCCCCGCTGAGCGTGCTCAGGGTGGAGACCGTCGTGTTGACGGTCCCGCCGTTGGTCAGCAGCGAGCCGTTGAACTTCGCGCCGTCCAGCGTCAGCGTGCCGGAAACGACTACCCCGCTGCCGTTCCCAACCTGGCCACCGAGCGAGGCGCTGGAAGTCCCATCGACGCTCATGGTTACGCCGTTCAGGATCGTCGACGACGAAGCCGTCAGCGTGCCACCGTTGACTACCGAGATATTTCCGCCCGTGATTGTTTCCGAGCCTCCGCCCGGGCCCGGAAGCTGCACCGTGCCGCCGTTGGCTAGAATCGTGCCGCCAGTATTGGTGATGCTGTGGGAGGTTATGCCCAGGGTGCTGCCCGCCGTCGCCGCTATTAGCCCGCTATTGGTCATCGATCCGGCGATTATCGACATGCCCGCCGACCCGCTGGCGGTGATGTTGCCCAGGTTGACCAACGTAAGCCCCCCGTCGCCAATCGTTCCCGCGCCCTGAATGGTGTGACCCGCGCCATTCACCAGCGTCATGCCGCTCCCTGTTTCCTGGATGGAATTGTTGGAGTTGTTGCTGAGCGTCAGCGTGCCCGAGCCACCCAAGGTGACGGTATTGCTCGTCGCCCCGTTTGACTCGTCCAATGCCAGCTCGGTTTGCGCGCCGGTAGAACCGATATTGATGGTCCCGTTGTTGGTGTACGTCCCGCCCCCCTCAAGCTCCAGTGCCGAGCCGTTGACGACATTGATGCTGGCCCCGGCGTTGTTGATCAGCGCCCCGCTGAGCGTGCTCAGGGTGGAGACCGTCGTCTTAACGGTTCCGCTGTTGTTCAGGAGCGAACTGTTGAACGTTGCGCCGTCCAGCGTCAGCGTGCCGGAAACGGTTACCGTGCTGCCGTTCCCAACGTGGCCACCGAGCGAGGCGCTGGAACTCCCATCGACGCTCATGGTTACGCCGTTCAGGGTCGTCGACGACGAAGCCGTCAGCGTGCCACCGTTGACTACCGAGATATTTCCGCCCGTGATTGTTTCCGAGCCTCCGCCCGGGCCCGGAAGCTGCACCATGCCGCCGTTGGCTAGAATCGTGCCACTGGCATTGTTAATGCTGCCGGAGGTTATGCCGAGGATGCTGCCCGCCGTCGCCGTTATCTGCCCGCTATTGGTCATCGATCCGGCGGTTATCGACATGCCCGCCGACCCGCTGGCGGTGATGTTGCCCAGGTTGACCAACGTAAGCCCCCCGTCGCCAACCGTTCCCGCGCCCTGGATGGTGTGATTCGCGCCATTTACCAGCGTCAGACCGCTCATTGTGTCCTGAATGGAATTGTTAACGTTGTTGCTGAGCGTCAGGGTGCCCGAGCCACCCAAGGTGATGGTATTGCCTGTCCCGCTCGATGCGTCCAATGCCAGCGCGGCTGGCGCGCCGGTCGAACCCAAATTAATGGTCCCGTTGTTGGTGTACGTCCCGCCCCCCTCGAGCTCCAGCACCGAGCCATTGACGACATTGATGCTGGCCCCGGCGTTGTTGATCAGCGTCCCGCTGAGAACGCTCGGGCCACCGGCCGTGTTGCCCGTGTTGATGGTCCCGTTATTGACCAGCACGGAGCTGTAGAACGTTGTCTTGTTCAGAGTCAGCGTGCCGTTATTGGTGATCGTACCGCTCACAATACTCGAGTTGCTCAGAGACGATGCCCCCGTCGCGAGCGTCAGCGAGTTGGGCCCGCCCGTGTACATATTGAGCGTGGAGGAGTTCATCGTCAGGTTGTCGATCGTGATACCCCCCGACAGGTTTACGGTGGTGCCCGGTAGGCCGATCGTTACCCCGAACGTATTGGTCCCATTGTTGTTGGGCATATCGCCAGGAGTCCAGTTAGTGGAGGTGTTCCAGGAAAAGTCGCCGGCAGAGCCGTTCCATGTGACGCCGAGCTCCGCGCCGTAGGCGCCGTGAAACGGCAGAAAAAGGCACAAAACGCACAAAAAGAGTAACAGATCTCTTTTGGCCATATTGGGCAAATTATAACATTGGCGTTGGGTTTGGCACGCTGCCGTACCAGCGCCCTGGTACTAAGTTAGTACTGGTTTAGCTGGCGCTTTATTTCTTCGATTCTGCAATGAGCTGCGCCACCTTCGAGTCCGGCCCGACAGGCTCCACGAAGACGATGGACCGCTCGTTGATGATCATCCGGTCCGGCCCGTGCCACTCTTTGCCCCGTTTCACCAGCACGTTCGTTACCGCCTTGGTATCCGGGTTGACGTTGCTCTGCACGTAATAGACGTCGTGCAGCACCGGGTAGGGCGAGCCCAACCCTTCCAACTGGCCGAAATACACCGAGCCGTTGGTGAGCAGCACGGCCTGGTATTGGGCCGGGTTTACGGCGGACGCCGCCGGGCTCTTCAGTTGCGCCTGGCAGCCGGCCGAGAGGAGCAGCGTGATCGAGATAAAAGCGGAGGTCAGGATCTTCAGCATGCGGTTCATTTTCTCACATCGCACGCCACGGAGAGTTCCGAGCGATTAAGGTCGTCTTTCGCGCCATGATCATTTTTGGGCCGGCGAGGGCGCATCCAATAACCAGCTGGCCCAGTGACTGTCCACCAGTCGTCCCACGGTGATTAAGCGGCGCGACCGTTTCGTGGGGTCCGGTGTTGAGGGCTTGCTTTCAATTCCTGAGTGACGCGCCACTCGTACACAGGTGGGTTTTGGCGCGCAGGTTGTCCCCAAGTCCGCTTCTGGGACATCGGCCGAAGGCCCGGCCCGCGCAACGAACCGCCCGTCTATCTCCCCCTGCTCAACCCCAGCGCCCGAATCCGCTTGTGCAGATTCGTCCGCTCCATCCCCAAGGCCCGCGCGGCGCCGGAGACGTTCCAGTTGGTTTCTTCTAACGCGCGCATGATGTGCTCGCGCTCGGCGGATTCGCGCGCTTCCTGAATGGTGGATTTGGCCGATGTCTCGCGCTGCACGCGCACTTCGACGGGGATGGATTCCCGCGAGAGCCTTTCGCCCGCCGTGAGAATCGCCATCCGCTCCACCACGTTGCGCAGCTCGCGCGCGTTGCCCGGCCAGGCGTAGGCTTCCAGCACCGGAAAAACAGTCTCGTCCATTTTCTTCGGCCGGAAGTTGTTGCGCGCGCAGAATTCTTCCAGGAAATACTCGGCCAGCAGCCGGATGTCGTGCGGCCGCTCGCGCAGGGAAGGCACGCGGATGGGAACGCCGTTGAGGCGATAGTACAGGTCGTCGCGAAACTTCTCCTGCGCCACCAACCCTCCCAGGTCGCGATTGGTAGCGGAAATTACGCGCACGCTGACGCGGATGATCTGCTCGCCGCCCACGCGGTGGAACTCGCCTTCCTGCAAAACGCGCAGCAGCTTGGCCTGCGATGCGCCGTGCAAGTCGCCCACTTCGTCGAGGAATATGCTGCCGCCGTCGGCCAGCTCGAACTTGCCGCGCCGCGCCCCGGTGGCGCCGGTGAAAGAGCCTTTTTCGTGCCCGAACAGCTCGGTTTCGAGCAACTCGGTGGGAATCGCCGCGCAGTTCACCTTGACGAACGGGCCGTTCGAAAATGGGCTCAGAGCGTGGATATGCGCCGCCAGCAGTTCCTTGCCGGTGCCCGATTCGCCGATCAACAGCACCCGCGCGTCGGAACGCGCGGCCAGCGTTGCCTGCTCGACGGCGCGCTGCCAGGACGGGCTGGAGCCGATCATCTTCGGGCTGCCGCCCACTAGTTCGCGCAGACGCTCGTTTTCGCGCCGCAGGCCCGCCTGCTCCAGCGCGTTCTTGACGGCTACCAGCACGCGGTCGCGGCTGAGCGGCTTCTCCAGAAAATCGAAGGCGCCGGCGCGCGTGGCTTCCACCGCGTCGGCGATGGTGCCGTGCCCGGAAATCATGATGGCCGGCGCGGCGGCGGCGTTCTGCCGCACCGCCTTCAGCAGCTCGATGCCGTTGCCATCGGGCAGTTTGATATCGAACAGATAGGCATCGGCCCGATCCGCATCCGGATGCCGGCGGAACTCCGCCGCCGACCGGCACACGTTCACGGTGTAGCCCTCGCGCTCCAGAATCATGCGCAATGAGCGGCCGATGTTCTCTTCGTCATCCACGATCAGCAAGCGTTTGGACGCCATTCGTCTCGATTGGCAGCAGCACGCGGAAGCCCGCGCCGCCGAGTTCTCCTTTCACTGCGACAATGTCCCCGCCGGAAAGCAGCGCGCCTTTGCGCGCGATCGACAGCCCCAGCCCCATGCCATGCTTCTTGAACGAAATGGTCGGTTGGAACAGCGAAGCCCGCGCCTGTTCGCTCAAGCCCGGCCCCGAATCATGCACCTCAATCGCCACCCGTCCGTCCTCCGCCGCCGTCACGCCCAGGATGTGGCCGCCCTCTCCGGCGGCTTCCGCCGCATTCTCGAACAGGTTGGTGAGGATACCCTTCAGCAGGTCCTGGTCCGCCGTGACGCGAGGGATGTCCGCCGCCAGCCGGCAGTCGTAAGCCACCTCCGGATGCGCGGTTTTGAGCAGCGCCACGCGCTCTTCGACCAACGAATTAATGTCCACCTCGCACGGCAGCACGGGCGGCTCGGCGGCAAATTCGGAAAACGCGCGCACGCGCCGCTCCAGCGTTTCGATCTCGTCCACCACAATGTCGGTGGCCTGCGCCATGAACCCGCGGTCGGCATCCTGGTAGCGCGCCAGCATCTCCTCCACCGTCAGCCGGATCGGCGTGAGCGAGTTCTTCACCTCGTGCGCCATCTTGCGCGCCAGGGTCTGCCAGCTCGCCATCTGCCCCAGGTAAACCAGGCGATCCGTGCTTTGTTTCAACCGCGTAGCCATGTGGTTGAATGCCTGAATGGCGCGCCCCACCTCGTCATCGCGATCGGTGGGAACGCGCGCGTTCAGATCGCCCGCGGCGAGTCGGGAAAGTCCCTCGGTCAACTGCTGAATCGGCCGGCTGACGTGATGCGCCAGGAACACCAGCAGCGCCAAGGAGATCAGCCAGAACGAAGCCGCCAGCAGGATGTACGTGACGCGGAACCCGCGCCGCAGATCGCGCTCCCGCGCGTCTTCCACCAGGCGCCGCGCGTCGCCGATCTGCCGGCTGAGCCGGTCCATCGGCACGCCCAAGTTCTCCGAGTACACACGGACATCGTCGCCGTGGCGCACCAGGTAATCCAGCCGGTCGCCTTGCGCGCCGTTGCGCACCCAGCGCTCGCCCTCAATGCCACCGGCGAAGTTCTTGATCGCTTCGGGCCATTGCAAGCGTTGAGCCGCGAGATATTCCGCCGCAGGCGCCTCGCCGCGCGCGGCCCGCTGCTTGAGTTCGTCCATCGCACGCTGGTAGAACTGGCGGCCGGTTTGCTCGAGCGATTGACTGAGCGCGTCCAGTTCCCGGGTGGTGGAAAAATCGAGCAGGTACTTGGAGCCGGCCGAGGTGATCCACAAAGTGGCCAGCAGGGGGAGCAAGGTGGCCGCGAGAAAAATCAGGATGAGCCTGTTGCGAAGCCGGTTCACCAGTTGCGCCGGCTCGGCGAACGGCGCAGGTCCGCCAGCCGCAACCGCCTCTCCATCACCCAGTGCGGTTCTCCGTCCGGTTTGCGGCTGAAGATCTCGATCAGCCCGCTGATGCTGATGCCGGATTCGCTCACGATGCTGGCCATGTCCTTCGGATCGGCCGTGCGCAGATCGAACCGCATCCAGAAATCCCGGTCCGGCGGCACGCCCAGCGCGCTCACCATCATGTTCTCCATGCACCAGGCTTCGGCCTGCTCGGCGGTGAGTCCCAGCCGCGATTCCGGCGTGGCGCCCGGAATGGTGACTTTGAATCGCCCCTCCCAGATGTCGTAGCTCACGTAAAACCGCTGCGGCGCGTGGCGGAAGGGCGTAACGTGATCCTCCCGCAGCAGAGTGATCTGCGACAGGAACACCACCGTGCGCGCGTCCTTGAGCCTTTCCAAAGCGCGGCCGGAGATAAAGTGCAAATCGGGCATCGCCGGGCGAAGCGTATCGCCGTCAAAGGCAACGTCCAGCGTGGCGGCGGGCGCGACGAGCAAAGGAAGGGCAAGGCCGGCCAACAGCCAGCTTCTTCGGCCCATCTTCACTACGCGCGACTGCGCCATCAATAGTTCATGCCCACCATGAAGACCGGATCCATCCGCCCGTTGCGCAACGGAAACGCCACGGCCAGCGAAAAAATGCCCTGGCGCAGTCCGGCTCCGACCGAACTCCTGGCGACCGGGGCCTGGCCGGAGTCCCAGATCGCACCCGAGTCGCAGAAAACCTGAAAGACGCCGTAATGATACTCGACGGTGTTGTGGACCACTCGGTTTCCGCCCAGCGGGTCCAGATCGAATTTATTCCATCCCCGCAGGCTGGTGCTGTTGCCCAGCACGAAACGCTCAAACAGCGGCGCCGTACCCAGAATCACGCCGCCCCAACCATCATCCACCAATTCCTGCTTGCCGTGGGTGAGCCGGTAGCGGAATCCCCAGCGGTGGCGGCTGTAAGCGAAGTCGCTGGCCAGCGCGTGGCTGCCGGCGCGCAAATCGTAGTCGGCCTCCAGCGCCTGATCCGAAGATCCCTCCATCTCCTGGTGATACCGCGCGCCGGCGACAAAGGCATCGGCCGCCAGTGGCTGCGCGCCGGGCACTTGCTGGCCGAGCCTCTCGAAGCTCGCGCCGAAACTCACTTCGAGCGGCCGCGCCACGCGCACCGACAGCACCGGTTGAAACTCCTGGCGCGTGCGGTAGAGCCGGATCGGCGCCGGCGGCCGTGACAGCCGCGCGGTTCCACAGCTCGTGGTAGCTCGCGAATTCGAAGCGCAGGCGCGCCCGCTGCGTCCCACACGGCTCGCTCTCGTAGCGGGCCACCACGCCGGTGTAGCGCTCCACCAGCTCGTCGCCATCGCTCACGAGGCCCGCCGTAAAGCCGTTGTTGTGCACCGTTGCCGTCCCCTCGACCGCGCCGCTCCAGCCCTGCTTCCCCTGGTAGAGAAACTTGGGCACCGAGGCGTCGAACCGCGTGGGCGGAACTTTCACCTCGAAAACCACCTGCACGTACTCCGGACTCTTGCCGCGCAGCACGTGGTGTTCGACCGTGCGCGCGCGGAGTTCCTTGCGCAGACGCCTGGCCAGATCGTCGAGCCGCGCCGGATTCAGCTTTTCCCCAACCAGCGACGCAATCTCCTTGCGCAACCCGGAGCTGAGCTTGTGATCGCGATCCACCGCGGGACCCGTGCTCCATCCCTCCCCCGAGACCGCCACCGTTTCCACGGTGTATCGGCTGTTCACGTTAGTTTCCGAATCCTGATTACCCGAGGCCATCAGCCCTCCCACGAGCAGCAGGCTGAGCCAGACGTATTTCATGCCTGGCCAAAAAGCACTTGAGACGCCACGAATAACTTATGAAAACAAGAGGAATAAAGAAGCAGCGCTTGTGACTTGACGTCACAGGTGTGGGGTGCGCGGAGGCGGCGCACCGCCCGCCGAGGCGGCCCGGCGGGTTAAAGAACCTTCGCCAGCTCGGCTGCGAATGCGCTGCGAGGCGCCTGTTCCCGGTCGCGGCCGCTGCGTTTTCTGCGGTCGGGCCTGACAATGCGGGTGGCACTGGCATTGGGCGCTGAATCGGCTGCGCTCCACGGCTCTCTTTGCCCTTCGGGGGCTGCGCCGGATTGGCTCGCAACAGACGGTCTTCCAAGGGTGCACGATCGAAGCGGCGAATGATCGACGCCATTTCGTCGGCGGTTGGAGCTTCGACAAACGCGAAGCCCTTCGATTCCTGCGTTTCGTGATTGCGGATCACTTTGACGGCGTCGGCCACCAGATCTTCGGCGGCGAGCCATTGCTTGATGTCATCGGCGGTGACCCATGACGGGAGGTTGCCAAGAAAAACGGTAAAGCTCATTCAGTTGATTCTGTGACTCCGTGGTTGGATTTCAGACACTGGGGGGATTCCGATCTGCCTCACCGATAGTATCAGAGCAGCGCCCCGGATTGCAAACACAGATCGTTCTAAGTACGCGGTTTTGTTAACACGCCCACCTGGGCGCGCCTTGCGCAGTTG
>CAWJLI010000203.1:0-26659 GCA_963843095.1 Bryobacterales bacterium | reverse complement strand
AACCATTGCTGTTAAAATAGAGGAAGATGTTCAAGCGCTTCATCCTCTGGGACTACGCGCGTGCCAGTTGGCAGTATGACTTGATGGTGGGGATTATTCTCGCTTTCATCTTCCTCACTCCACGCGACTGGTTCCGCGACCAGCCCCGGATTCCGCGCGCCGCCAGCATCGTGCGGCCGGCGGAAAACGGCGGTAGTGTGCTGTTCGTGGATGCCGAGGTGCTTGCCGGCGTGCCCGAGCCGCAGCGTCTCGAACGCCTGCGCGGTTTTCTCAAGACGCAGCCCAGCACTGCCAACGTCAGCGTCACGCGCGTGGAGCCGATTCTGGATTCGGAGGGGGAACTGCAGGGCTATATGGCTTTCGTGCGTCCGTGACGCTAACCCCCTATGCATTTCCCCAAATCAATTTCGCCGCGCCATGCCGCACTTGCCTTGTGGATGGCTGGAATCTGCGGAGCCGCGTCGGCGGCCGGCACGGATGAACTGCAAGCTACTTTTTCCCGCATGGATCAAGCAGCCGCCAAATTCAAGGGCCTGGCGACCGACGTGACCAAGATCTCGCACAATCGCGCTGCTCAATGAGGACGATTCGTTCTCCGGCAGCATGGCGGTGCGGCGCGGTCCCAAACAGCGTGATCTCCGCGCCGTGGTGGACATCCTGCATCCCGACCCCAAGAAAGTTCTGCTGACCAGCCACAAGGTGGAAGTGTATTATCCGAAGACCAACACCAAGCAGATCATCGACCTGGATCAAAAGGGCAGCGAATGGTGGACCAGTTTCTGTTGCTGGGTTTCGGCAGCACATCCGCCGAGATTCAAAACGCCTACGAGGTGAAACTCGGCGGGCCGGAAACCGTGGCCGGGCAGAAGACCGTGCGCCTGGTGCTCACCCCCAAATCCCCCGAAGTGCTGGCGAAATTGACCAAGGTGGAGCTGTGGATCTCCGATTCCCTGGGAATCGCCGTGCAACAGAAGTTCTGGGAGCCGGGCGGCGATTACGAGTTCACCACGTACACCAACGTCAAGCTCAACCCTGTCCCTCAGGAATTGAAGTGGGATATTCCCAAGGACGCTCATAAGGACATTCTGAACAAATAGGCATTGGCCATAACCGGCATGAAGACCAGGACCAGCACATACCGGCTTGAGTATCTCGATTGGCTGCGCGGGCTCGGCGCCATCATCATGCTGCAGGGGCACGTGTTCGATTCGTTCCTCAAGCCGGAGCTGCGTCCCGGCAACACGTGGGTGCTTTCGCAATTCGCGGGCGGCATGCCGCCGGCCATCTTTCTGTTCCTCACCGGCGTGACGCTGGCGTTCCTGATGGATTCGAGCGAGCGCCGCGGCCTGACGCCCGGCCAGCGCGTTTTCGCCGCGTTCCGCCGCTCCGGGTACCTGTTCTTTCTCGCCTTCGCCTTCCGCGCGCAGATGTTCCTTTCCGGTTTCCCCGCCGCGTGGACCGATCTGCTCAAGGTGGACATCCTCAACTGCATGGGTTTTTCGATCGCCGTGCTTTCCGTGATGGCCGTTTTCCGCACGCGCCAGCGCGTGGTGGCCGCGGCGGCGATGGGGCTGGCCATTGCGCTGGCCGGACCGCTGGTGAGCGCTGCTCAATTGGTCGCGCGTTCCGCAGGCGTTGGCGAACTACATCGCGCCCAGCCGAGTGGCGTTCGGCTTCTTTCCATGGGCGTCGCACCTGGCGTTCGGCATCGGCGCCGGCAGCCTGATCCGCTCGCTCACGCCGGAAGCGACCGATGGCGCCATGCGCTGGATCGCGGCGGGCGGCGGCTTGACGATCGTGATCGCGCAAGCGTGCGCGGCGTCTTCCCGCTCGATTTATGCAGCCTCCGATTTCTGGCTCAACAGCCCGGCCCAGGTATTGACCAAGCTGGGCGTGACGCTGGTGATGCTCTCGGGAGCCTACCTGTGGACCCGCTACGGCGAGCGCCACGGCGCGTGGAGCTGGGTGCGGCAGTTCGGCGTCACTTCGCTGCTGGTCTATTGGGTGCATATCGAGCTGGTCTACGGCCGCTGGCTCTGGTTCCTGAAGAACAACCTGACGGTGGCCGAAACCGCGGTAGCCGCGGTGGGCGTGATTCTGTTCATGCTGGCGATCTCCGCTCTGCGCACCAACTGGGCCCGCGTGCGCACCGCGCTCGCCGATATGGGCTGGTGGTATGCTCCGACCCCCGAGCGCGTGCCGGGCGATTAAGGGGCGAGGAGACAGAAGTCAGGAGACAGAAGTCAGAAGAGAGGCCGTATGCCTGATGCCCTCGAGACAATTCCTGTCTTCCGACTCCTGACTTCTGACTTCTGCCCTTAGCGCCGGAACAAATTCCGCAAAATGAAAAGCACGATTGGCCGGCCGCTCGGCCAGGCGGCGCATATAGTAGGGATACCAGGCCTTGCCGAACGGCACGTAGAGACGCAGCCGGTAGCCTTCCGCCACCAGTTGACTTTGCAGGTCGCGGCGAATGCCGTAGAGCATCTGGAATTCGAAATTCTCGCGCGGCACTTTCCTGGCCGCGGCGAAGGCCTTGGTTTCGGCGATCATCTTCTCGTCGTGAGTGGCGATGGCGGGGTAGTTGCCTCGCTCAAGAAGGACCTTCATCAGCTTCACATAGTTCCGATCGACGTCGGCTTTGTTCGCGAAGGCCACGCTGGCCGATTCCAGGTAAGCGCCCTTGCACAAACGTACGCGGATGCCCAGGTCGCAGAGATTCTCCACGTCACTCTCCGCGCGGTACAGGTAGGATTGGACTACCGTGCCTACCGCCCGGTAGCGGGCGTACAGGTCCGTCACCAGGCTGAGCGTGCGATCCACATACCCGCTCGATTCCATATCGACGCGTATGAAACCGTCGAGCTGTGCCGCGCGCCGCACCAATTGCTCCACGTTGGCGCGACACGCGTCACCCGAGAGATCCAGCCCAAACTGGGTCAGCTTGAGCGACACATTGGCTTCGGCGCCGGACTCTTGCATGGTCTCGATCGCGCGCAGATACTCGTCGCGCGCCGCCGCGGCCTCGTCGAGCGAGGTGACGCTTTCCCCCAGTCGATCCAGCGTGAGAGCGATGCCTTCCGCCTTCAACCGGCGGCCGACGTTTAGCGCGTCTTCGAGCGTCTCTCCCGCCACGAAGCGAGAGGCAAGGCGCCGCGCGGCGGCCGAAGTCTCCAACCAGCTTCGCAGCCAGATCAACCGCGACAGAAACAGGAAGACGGGGCGCACGACCAACAGGCTAACACCGCGCAAAGGCCGGTAACACGCGCGGCAAGGCGGTGCTAGAATCACGGTTTGGAAACCCAGGACGAGCCCGACTTGAAACCAGGGGAACTGCGTTGTCCCCGGTGTTTCGGGAAGGATGTTGTTCCTTCCCAGCCTCGCGGGTTCATCGACGCGCTGGTGGCTCGCTTGGGCCGCGTCCCCCGGCACTGCCGCTTTTGCGGCAAGCGCTTTTATGCGCCGCCGGCGACGCCAAAGGCGGCGTCATGCGAGCCATCGTAGAACGCCTAGTACAACTCGATAACGCGGAGTTGACTCAAGCCCTGCCTGCACTTGCCGAAGAGTAAATTGTCAGGCTGCTCGGCGTTCGGCTGCGGAATCAGTTGGGATGGCTAACCGATTCGCTGGATGCTTGAGCGGCCGCCAACCATGCTTGCGCCAGTGTTCGCATGAGGCGTCTGGCGCGGTCTCCCGAGCGGCGGCGCACAATTCCCCGCTCCGATGAAGAGTGCTACGTTGAAGGCATGGAAACCACGGAGACGTTTGGGCGCTTCAAACGTCTCCTCGCCGCCGCCATCATATTTCCCGCCGCCGCACTGGCCACCGACTGTCGCTTCACCCTCGTCGATCAGTCCAACTATGACGCCAATACCGGGTTCTACATGGACCTGGAGAACAGCCCCACCGGATCGTCGACTTACTGCCAGCTAACCAATATGACGATTGCGGTGGGAGTCGCGGACGGCACCAAGTGGCGGTTCATCGTGCCTCAACCGCAGCCCGCCTGGATGCCGAATCATACCTACACAGCGAAGGCCGTGGTCACACCGACTTACTTTGAGCTGTATCTGGACGGCCAACTGCTCGGCCAGGGCACCGGCGGATTCTCGGGTCTGCCGAACCAGGATCTGGTGGTGGATGCGGTGCCGTCCTGGGCGAATGGGCTCGGCAACTATCTCCCCTCGCAAAGCTCGATCGATGCCGAATCGAGCGGCGGAGCCACGGCCTCGGCCACTTTCCCTGTGGACACGCGGCCAGTTCCGCTGATGCTGCTCGCGCCGGCGTCCATTTCCGAAAGCCTCCCGTTCCAATATGGCGCGGGTGAGTCGTTGACCTTCACTGCGGTGTTCAGCTTGACCGCAGCGTCGGCGAACCCGCAGGACTACGCGCCGTACGTGGACACTTATGGTCAAAGCGCGCATTCGAGTTTCGCGGGAAAGATTTCCGCCGACGCCGACCTGCAGGCCGCTGCCACCGAAGAGCAGAAGGCACTGACCGCGTGGGGAACGCCCAGCGGGTACGACGCGTGGGGCGGTGTCCTCAACGCGGGCTGGCAGGACGCGGCAACCAACTTCTTCCACGTGGTGCAGCGCAACAGTGTGTGGTGGCTGATCTCGCCGGCCGGCAATCCGTGTTTCTATATCGGTCTCGATACCGGTCCGCTCATCACGGGCAACAACACGCCGACGACCTATCGCACGTGGGAATTCGCCACGCTGCCGCCGCCGGCCGCTCCCTATAATGTGGCCTGGTCCAGTGGAGATTGGGGCAACACCGGAATCGTCAGTGTCTCTTTCGACACCTGGAACATGATTCGGAAATACGGCAGCTCCTGGCAAACCATCGCTACTGACCTGACTGTCCAGCGGATGAACGCATGGGGGTTCTCGGGGCTAGGCAAGTGGTCGAGCGAGACAGGGAACCTGCCGATACTGCCCGTGCTGGAACCAAACCACGTTCCAATCGTGGCGGTGCACCCGGACATTTTCGATCCCGTCGTGCAGCAGGTGCTCCAGTCCTCTTTGCAGCAGCAGATCCAAGCCGGCGTCAACGATTCGCGAATCCTGGGCTGGTCGTTTGGCAATGAATACGACGACCTCATCACGCCGGCCGAAGTGCAGACCATCCTCGATTTGGGCAGTACCGTGCCCGCCAAACAAGCCTTGGTGAACCAGGCGCTCAGCGCCATTTACGCCAACGGTGTCGCCGCCATGGCGGCCGCGTGGGGCGTCAAAGCCACATCCACCGCCGCCCTTTACAGCGCGTCGCCCACGCCGCCGGCCGCGGACATCGAGACTCTGCGCGAGTATTACGAGGATCGCTATCTCGGATTCGTGTATCAGGCGATCAAACAGTATCGACCCGAATCATCTGTATTTCGGCATCTGGATCGTCCCCGGCTGGTGGGTGAATGCGACCGACTGGCAACTGAACGCCGCGCACGTCGATGTGATCGGCTACGACCGGTACTCTCCGGTTTTCGAGGACAGTCTGCTGGAGGGCCTGGCCAAAATCCACCGGCAAACCGATCTTTCTCGGCGAATTCTCGTTCCCTCCCAGCTACAATCTGCTGCGCGGCTACGAGGTTTACGCTGCGGCCAGCTCGACCGACGATGCCGATGCGGGCGCGATGTATCAAAGCAACCTGGCATCAGCCGCCCGAAACCCCTGGTGCGTCGGCGTGGCGTGGTTCGAGTATCGCGATGAGCCGGTGTCGGGCCGCGGCTTCCTCGGCGAGACGGACCTGGATCTGGTAGAGGGCGAGGACTACGCGTTCGGGATGGTCGATGTGGCCGACCGTCCCAAGTACGACCTGGTGAACCAGGTGCGCTCGACCAACCTGGCCATGGCGCAGCGGCGCCTGGCCTTCGGGCCGCCCAGCCTGAGCGCGGGCGGCACCATCAACAACGCCAGCTTCGCGGTCAACACGCCGGTTGCGCCGGGAAGCCTGGTGTCGATTTTCGGAACCGGACTCGCCGGAGACGCCACGCTAGCCCCGGCCCGTCTCTTCCGGTCGTGCTGGGCACCACCACGCTGACGCTCGGCGGCGTTCCGGTACCGCTGATCCACGCATTTCCGACTCAGGTGGATGCGCAGGTTCCCTGGGAACTGGCCGGCCAGACTTCCGCACCACTCACCATCGTGACCGACGATCTGAGTGGCAACACCGTCAGCGTGCCGCTCGCCGAATTCTCGCCGGGCATCTATACGGCGACGGGCACCGGATCCGGCCAGGGCGCCATTCTCATCGACGGCACTGCCACGCTGGCCGCACCGGTCAGCGGCCCGATAACGGGCCAGCCGGCCAGCCGCGGCACCTTCATCGACATCTACGCCACGGGGCTCGGGCCGGTGACGAACCAGCCCGCCAGCGGCGCGCCCGCATCGGCAAGTCCGCTCTCATGGACTACGGCGACGGTAACCGTCACTATTGGTGGCGTGCCCGCTACTCCCAGCTTCGCCGGATTAGCGCCGGGATGGGTTGGCCTGTACCAGGTGAATGTGCAAGTGCCCGCCAACGCGCCCGTGGGAGACGCGGTTCCGGTCGCGCTCAGCGTGGGCGGCGCAGCATCGAATCAGGTGACGATCGCCGTGCAGTAGCGTGCGGGAATCCCGGCGCGCTCGGCGTTGCCGGACTTTTCTTTCGCGCGCCTGTAAACCTTTACCGCGGCCTTCCGGTCTATATAAACGGATGGAGACAACGCTGGCGGCGGAACCGGGCTCGGTGACGGCGACGCCCGCGGGGCAACTCGCGGATTTCGATGCCGTGGTGCGGGATCACCAGCCGGCGGTGTTCCGGTTTCTGCTGGCCTCTTTGCGCGAACGCGAGCCGGCGGAGAACCTGACGCAGGAGTGCTTCCTGCGCGCCTATCAGGCGCGGCGCAGTTTTCGAGGGCGTGCGAGCGTACGCACCTGGTTGATGCGCATCGCGGTGAATTTGGTGAATCGACCATCGCAAGAGCGCTCGCCTGCGCTTCTGGCGGCGGGCCGCGCAAACCAGCCTGGATGTGGCGTTCACCGGCGACTGGCTGGCCGACCGGCGCAGTTCCCCGGAAGCCGAAGCGTCGGCGCGCGAGCAGGTCAAGGCAGTCTGGCGGGCCGCGGCGGCGCTATCCGAGCGGCAGCGCACGGTGTTTCTGCTGCGGTTCGTGGAAGAGATGGAGATACGGGAAATCGCCGCGGCCATGGGTTTACGGGAAGGCACGGTGAAAGCGCACCTGTTTCGCGCGGTGGATGCGGTGCGGAGGAAACTTAGGGAGACACCATGAGCGGGCACTTGTCGTCGGTCGAGATATCGGAATGGCTGGCCGGGATTCGCGCTTCCGGCGCGGAACGGCACCTGGCGGAGTGCGCCGGTTGCGCGGCGGAACTGGAGCGGGCGAGCGAGCCGCTGGCCCGGTTCGGTGCCGCGACGCGTGCCTGGTGCGCGGCCGAAACACCGGTTCCGCGGCTGGGGTCGGTTGTGTTCGCGACGCGCCGCCGGCGGCGCGTCACCATGATGCGGGTCGCGCTGGCTGCCGCCGCGGTACTGATGGTGGCCACGCCGGTATACCGCCAGCACCAGCGCGCCCTCGAAACGGCCCGCCAGGACGAGGCCCTGCTGGAACAGGTGCAGACCGAAATATCGCGCTCGGCTCCAGAGCCGATGCAACCGCTCGAAAAACTGGTGGCTTGGAACTCGCCCTCCGGGCAATCCGCTTCCAGCCAATAATTCAAAACAAGGAAGGAAAAATGAAACTGACGATTCTGAAGACTACTCTGCTTGTGTCCGCTTTGAGCGGATGGGCGCTGGCGCAACCCTCGCCGGACGCCGCACCGCCAGCCGCTCCAGCGCCGCCGGCCGCCCCCGCACCGCCGGCGCCGCCCGCTCCGCCGCGAGGCCCGCAAATGGGCCACGCTCCGGGCCACGGCATGATGATGCCGGGTCCCGCCGGAAAATGGTGGGATAATCCCGATCTGGCCAGGCGGCTCAACCTGACTGCCGAACAGCAGAAAAAAATGGATGAGGTGTTCCAGCAACACCGGCTGCGGCTGATCGATCTTCACGCCGCGCTCGAAAAGGAGGAAGCCGATTCTCGAGCCGCTGCACGAGGCGGCCAACCCCGATGACGCAAAGGTTCTGCCGCAGATCGACCGCGTGGCGGAGGCTCGCGCCGAACTGGAGAAGGCCAACGCGCGGATGCTGCTGGGGCTGCGCCATGTGCTGACGCCGGAGCAATGGAAGATGCTCGAAAGCGAGGAACACGGTCCTCACGCGCCGGACGGACACAGCGGCCCCGGCGGCCAACACATGATGCCGCCGCCACCGCCGCGCCCCGAGCGGGATTAGCCGCCTCACCCTGGAGGGTCACACCGCGGCGGGCGATTCCTTCTCCGCCCGCCGCGGCATCCTGTCAGCGGTGCTGGCCGGCTGCCATGGCGGCGAACAGAGCGTCCAGTTCGGCCTCCGAGGAACCGGCGAACAGGTTGCTCGGAAAGCGCCGGTAACTTCCGATCTCGTTGTAGATCGAGTTTTCCTGGCTGTAATTCAGAGCCAATCCGGCCAGATATTGCAGCCGCAAGTTGCCGTCGCGGTTGATCTGGGCACCCGCCAGCCACGGCCGCAATTCGGCTGCCTGGCCCGCGTAAACCGATAACAGATCCGGCAGCGAATGGAATCCCACCTGGCGCAAAGAGGCTACCACCCGCGCATGATCCGGCCGCGCCAGCCGGGCCTCCAGTCGATCCAGATTGATCCGCATGGCTTCCACCTGGCCCAGCAGGAAAAGGTCGTAGCCGCCGCCATTCAGCTCGTTCGCCCACACCGTTCCCTGCGGAAACGCTTCGAAAAACGTGGCGATCTCGCTCTTCACCGTATCCGCATCGCTCTCGTACAGAGGCACCCACTGGGTGACGATGCCGCCCGGATTCAGGTGTTGCTTGACCAGCTCGAAATACTCGCGCGAATACAGCGTTGCGCTGCCTTTCACCCAGGGATGGATGGGATCCGAAGTGATGATGTCGAACTTGCTCGGAGTAGTGAGCACGAAGTGGCGCGCGTCGTCATAGACGATGCGTGTGCGCGGATCCTGCACGACGTCGAAATTCTCGCGGCCGAAGTAGCGCGCGGCGGTGGGGGGAACCAGCGGCTCCATTTCGCAGATGACGATGCGCCGCACCTCCGGATGCACCACGAAAGTACCCGCCGTGACGCCCGCGCCGAAGCCGACCACCAGCACCGATTGCGGGTTGGGATGGAGCAGCGCCGGCAGGTGGCCGAGCATGCGCTGCAGCCGCATGTCGTAACTCTCGGTGGAGGCTTCCACTTTCCCGCTGACGTGAAATTGGATGGCGCCGTCGTCCCATTGCGAGATCGCGATCGACGAGTTGATGCCTTCGCCCCAGTAGAGGATTTTCGCGCGGTTGGCGGAAGTCATAATGCGCCGCCCGAAAGCGATCAGCATGGGCGGCGGCGGTTGAATGCGCGCCGCGAAAAACCAGGCGCCAGCCACGGCAGTGACCGCCACCAGCGCGGTTGCCGCACCGGATTTCGCGCGGACCGCCGGCGCCAGCATGAACAGGGCGCCGGCGGCGGCCAGCGCGATGAGCACACGCTCCGCGCCGGCGGTGCCGATCCACGGGATCAGAACGATGCTGAAGCCAAGCGCGCCCGCAATCGCACCCAGCGTGTTGGCCGCGTAGACTCCCGCCACCAGCCGTCCCGGATCTTCGCCCGGTGCGGCGGCCGCCGCCAACGCCAGCGGAAAACTCGCGCCCCACAACAACGCACCCGGCAGAATCGCCCATAGCACGCGCGCCATGTCGGTTTGAAACATATACCACGCGCCCGTCGCCAGCAGCGGGTTCACCGGCCACCATGGCAGCGATTGCGAGATCTGAAACGCCGTCCAGGCGATGGCCGCCACCAGCATCGCCTGGGCATAGCCCAGAGCCAGGCGCGGCCTCGCCGAGCGCGAAATCAGCGCGCCCGCCGCACTGCCGATTCCCAAACCCGCCAGGAACACCGCGAGGATAATGGAAAACGTGTAGACGGTAGCGCCGAGCAGCAATCCCAGCAGCCGCGTCCATACAACTTCCGCGCCCAGCGCGCAAGCGCCCGAAATCGCGATGGTCACGTGAGCCGGCCAGTAGCCTTTCGCGTCCACCGGGGCGCCCGGCGGGACGAAAGGGTCCCCGGTGCGCCGGGCGAGCGACAAGCTCATCAACGCCACCGCGACGTTGATCGCTACCGCGCCCAGGGTTGCCGTCGTCATATCGGTGAATCGCAGCAGATAGAACCCGGCCACCAGGCAACCCAGCACGGCGCCCGTGGTGTTCGCGCCGTAGAGCAGCCCCATTCGCGAGATTCCCTCGGGCGTCGATTCGAGCCAACGCGAAGCCGCGGGCAGCGAAGCTCCCATCAGCAGCGTCGGCGGCAGCAGGCACAGGGAAGCGACCACCGCGCGCAACAGAATGGCCGGCATGCCGTGACCCAGGCCCGCAACGTAGACGTAATTCGCGAGCGGCATCACCAGCAACACCAGCACGGCAGCGGCGCCGATCCCCAGCTCGACGTACGCATAGACGCGCAAAGGATGCAGGCGGCGCGCCACGCCCACCCGCGGCAAAGCCAGGCTGCCCAGACAAAGCCCGCCCATGAAAGTGGCCAGCAACACGCCGAGCGAAACCGCCGTCGATCCGATCACCAGTTGCAGCAACTGGTACCAGACGATTTCATAGATCAATGCTGAACAGCCGCTCAAGCCAAACAACAGCAGCAGCACCGGCATATAACGCGTGGGACCTGACTGCGGGGGATGATTGGAAGGCATGGGGTACGCCGCGGTTAACGTGTAATGCGCGGTCCCCAGAATGATAGCACTGGCGACGGCAATAGCGTGTACCATGGGCCTGATGCCGATGAAGGTGCGTGAAGTGATTCGTCTGCTTGAGAAGCACGGATGGATCGAGATGCGGTCAAGGGGCAGCCATCGTCACTTCAAGCATCCCGACCAGACGATGGTGATCACAGTGCCAGGCAACGAAGGCAAGGAACTCGCGCCAGGTACGCTGAACGCTATACTCAAGGGCGGGGCTGAAATGAGCGCGAGACGCTATCCAGTGGTCATCGAACAAACAGGGACGGGCTACTCCGCGTATTCGCCGGACGTTCCCGGATGTGCGGCGGCAGGCGATACCGAGGAAGAGACGCGCCGCAACTTTCAGGGCGCTCTGACTGCGCACTTCGAGGCCATGCGTGAAGTGGGCGAGCCAATCCCCGAACCACACACCTCTGTAAACTACATTGAAGTCGCCGCATAGCGCTGCGCCGCGGCGAGGTTGGCAGGTTTGAACCGCCCTTGCGCTCCGGTTGAGCTATGGGTTACCGCACCTACGAGATCCCGTGTGATAAAGGATAAGTCATGGGGGGTGTCTTGCCCACAACTAACAGGTTTGGATGGAATACTATCGAGCGGGCGTGGTTGCCGGTCGTGGTGCATTCCGCGCGGACGGCCGTGGCGGCTGTAGCTTCGTTGTTGGTCGCGCGGTCATTCCGGCTGCCGGAGGCTTACTGGGCGCCGATCACAACCCTGGTCATTACGCAGTCATCGTTGGGTGCGGCGTTCAAAGTTTCCTGGCAGCGCATCGCCGGAACGGCGCTTGGAGCGCTGGTCGGCGCGATTGTGGCGAGCCGCTTCGGGCCGCGCGTGCTTGTATTCGGTGCTGGCGTGTTCCTCCTGGGACTGCTCTGCGCCGCGGCACGCTCGGACCGAAGTGCATATCGGTTCGGAGGGGTTACGCTGGCGATTGTGCTGCTGGTGCCACGGGCCGGCCCCGCATGGCAGATCGCCTTTCATCGGTGCGCCGAAGTGTTCATCGGAATCGTGGTGGCGCTGGTATTCACGGTGGTGTGGCCGGAGAAAGAGCTAACGCCATCGAAGAAGATGTGACGTGCCCCCAGTTCCGTGCGAGATCGGACCGCCCCTATTCAACAAGGTCCTTGCGCAACTCGGAGTCGGTCCGGACGAATTCCGGCAGCTTCAGTGACCGTCGCGAACGTTTCGACGATTGCGCCAGCAGCCTCTCCCACCCGCGAATGTATCGCTCGTCGGAGCTCTCGTTCGCCAGCTTTTCGAATTTTTCGATATCGGTCGGAACGATGGTGTGGGTCACTTCGTAACGTGGGTTCCGGAAATCGCTGGCGCCGATTGTCTCCAGGTATTCGGAAACTGCGGCTGCTTCGATCAAGACTTTGCCGGACCCCGCCCAATGGCGGTCCTGGCCGTTCTTCTTGACGCCGGATACCCAAAAAGACTCGCCTGTTTCCGTGTCGCAATAATTTCCGCCCCACTCAGCGCGTTGTTGACCCTTTAACTTCCTCAACGCTCGGCCGTTGAAATAGACCGTCCGGCCTGTCTTCGACGGGGTTACGTAGCCAATCCAAGCGGGGCCGTTATCGGAGTGGCCGCTCTTCAGCTCGACATACCTGAGCATCCTCACGCTATCGATCTTGCCATATTCCCAGAGGCAGCGCACCTGCGTCAAAGAAAAGAAATGTCGAGATAACTCTCGACACAGCAGGCAGGACTGCCTGGCTGGACAGCCCGCGCCACCCCTACTCGTACCTGAGCGCTTCCACCGGGTCCAGGCGCGCGGCTTTGTTGGCGGGCCAGATGCCGAAGAAGAGGCCGACGGCCACTGACACTACTACGCCCGTGACGGCGGCCCAGAGCGGGACGCTGGCCGGGATCGAGGTGAACACCAGCCGGCTGATGAGCGAAATCATCCAGCCGAACAGGATGCCGGCGAGGCCGCCCAGACCGGTCAGCACGGCGGCCTCGAGCAGAAACTGGATCAGGATGTCGGTGGTCCGCGCGCCAACCGCTTTGCGGACGCCAATTTCGTGCGTGCGCTCGGTGACCGATACCAGCATGATATTCATCACGCCGATGCCGCCCACCAGCAGGCCGATGGAGCTCAGCACGATCATCACAATAAACGTGATCGCGGTGATCTGGTGGAAATCGGCGACCATCTGCTCGGCCGTCGAAAGCGCGAAGTTGTCGGGCTTGTTGTAAGGTACGCGGCGGTCGATGCGCAACACGGTGCGCACCTGGTCCAGCGCCTCCGGCAGCTTGCCGTCGTAAGCCGTCGCCACAATGGCGATTTCCTTGGCGTTGGGGTACATCTTGCGCATCATGCCGTAGGGGACCAGCACGCGGTTGTCGGTGTCGCCAAAAAAAGAAGCGGCCGGACGCAGCATAGTGCCGACCACCAGAAACTCGTGGCCGTCCACCAGGATGGTCTTGCCGATCGCGTCCATGTTGGCGTAGAGCCCTTTTTCGATGTCGGCGCCCACCACGGCCACCGGCATGCGGTGCCGGCCCTCCTCGTCGCTGAAGAAGCGGCCCAGGTGAATGTCCACCTGCCCGCCGCGCGCGTAGGCCTCCTCCACGCCCATCAGGTTGACGTCGTACATGTCGTTGCCCTTGAAGCGCGCGTTGACGCTTTTGTTGGGGAAGATCATCGGCGAAACGTCCTCGATGGCCTTGCAGCGTTCCTTGATATCGACGGCGTTTTCGTAGGTCAGATCCTTGCGCGTGCGTTCCTCCGGGCTCAGGTTGCCCACGCGCGGGCCCACCGGGAACTTGAAGACGATAATCGAATTCGGGCCGAAACTGCGGAGCACATTGGCGATGGAGGCATCGAACCCGGTGAGGATGGCGCTCACGCCGATGATGGTGCCGGTGCCGATGATCACGCCCAGCACGGTGAGAAACGCGCGCAGCTTGTGCCCGCGAATCGTATCGAGGGCCAGCTTCAGGCCGTTGAGTAAGGCGGTTTTCCCCACGGTCAGCGCTCCGCCCTCAGTGCTTCGATCGGGTCCAGCTTGGACGCTTTGCGCGCCGGATAGATGCCGAAGAAGAGCCCTACCACCGACGAGAGTCCCACCCCGATAGCGATTGACGACGGCGGCAGCGACATCGGCACCGAGGTGAAACTGCGAACGGCGACCGCGATCAGCCACGCCGTTCCGACGCCCACGAGACCGCCTACGCCAGCCAGCACCGCGGATTCCACCAGGTATTGATTCAGGATGTCGCGCCGCCGCGCGCCCAGCGATTTGCGAATGCCGATCTCGCGCGTGCGCTCCGTCACCACCGCCAGCATGATGTTCATAATCACGATCCCGCCCACCACCATGAACACGGAAACCACTCCCACCGCCATCGTCGCGATGGTTTTGGTGAGCCTCTCCCAGAGGGTCACGAAGGTTTCCGAAGCGAAGACCACGAAGTTGTCGTCCTGCGCGGGGCCCAGGTGGCGATAGGAGCGCAATAGCACGCGCGCCTCGTCCTGCGCCTCTGTCAGGTGCTGCTGGTCCATCGCCTTCGCCACCAGCCGAATCCCGTTGCGCGCTCCGTAGGTTTTGAAATAGCTCTCGACGGGAATCATCACGAAGTTGTCCTGCGACTGGCCGAACACGCTGCCCAGCGCCTGCGCCACGCCGATCACTTCGTAAGGGTCGCCCTCGATCGAGATGGTTTTTCCCAGCGGATCCCGCCCATCGAAGAAGCGCGTGAAAATGTCGTTGCCGATGAACGCCACCGCCATGTGCCGCCGCACTTCGTCATACGTGATGCCGCGCCCGATTCCCACCTGCACATTATTGATGGCCGGAATGTTGTCGGTGATCCCGTTGACGGTCACGCCCTCCACCGAGTTGCCTTTGTAGGCCACCCGCGCCTGGCGCGCGCGTCATCATGCCGATGTCTTTGAGCAGCGTGGCCTTCGACCGGATGAATTCGTACTCATCCACGCGGATCTGCGGGTTGCGCTTGTCCATTTCGAAAAACTTCTTCGGATTCCATTCCCCGAACCACGCCATGCGCACGATGCGAAAGCCGTCCGCGCCCATGTTGGAAACCTTGTCGGCAATGTACCGGTCCATACCGTGAATCAGCGCCGTCACGGCGATCAGGGTGGTGGTGGCCAGAATGATTCCCAGCAGCGTGAGAAAACTGCGCAGCTTGTTCTTGCGCAGCGAATCGAGGGCGATGCGGGTGGCCTCCCACAGGGAGGCGCTCCATTGGTTCTTGCGCCGGGGCACGTAGTTAAGACGAGCGGCCACCCCTGATTGTTCCGGGGCTGCGGCGACTTTATTTGCATAATTCCGCAATCTCCCAGATAGCCCCACCGCTAGGGTGTCGTTACGTTAATAGCTGGGCTCCCGACAGGCCCTTAGATCCTGGCGCGGTTTGCGTGGTGCATAATGGTCTCAAGCGGATGAATCTTCCAAACGCGCTGACCATTCTGCGAATCTTCTTCGTCCCGCTGCTGGTGGCGGTGCTGCTGGAGGAAAACGTCGGATTCCGGATCGGGCCCTGGCAGGTCACCAACGAATGGCTGGCGCTCGCCATCTTCCTGTCGGCCGCCACCACCGATCTGCTGGACGGCTATCTGGCCCGCCGCTGGAAACAGGAGACCACGATTGGCACCCTGCTCGATCCCATCGCCGACAAACTGCTGGTATCAGCGGCACTGATCTCACTGGTGCAGGTGCGGGTTCTGCCGGGCTGGATGGCGATTCTGGTGATCGGCCGCGAGTTCGCCGTCTCCGGCTTGCGCGCCATCGCGGCGGCGGAAAGCTACACCATCAAGGCGAGCGATCTGGGAAAGACCAAAATGCTGTCGCAGGTAGTCGCGATTTCCTGCCTGCTGGTCAGCACCCGCCATCCCGCCTGCACCAGCCCGGCATCTGGATGATGTGGGGCGTGATCTTCTTCGCGCTGCTTTCCGCGGTCAGTTATTTCCGCAAGTTCTGGCGCAAAGTGGATGAGCACGTCAAGCTGCGCCGGCGCCGCGAGTTGCTGCTGCTGGAAAGAAAACGCCAGCGGGAATCGATGCGTCAGAGAGGTTCCAGGAGAGCCGGCGCCCGCGGGAGCGGAGCCGGAGCCGGGCGCACCGGCGGCACGATCTGGAAACCCCCCGAAGTCAGCTGAACCGTCCGCACCTGCCCTTTCGGCCCGGGCGGAGGAATCGGTTTGCCGTTCAGAAGAATCGTCACGCCTCCGGCATTGCCCAGCTTCAAGGTGACTTCCGTGTTAGCCGCCACGGTGCGAATCTCGTTCGCTTTGAGCTCGCCTTGGAAGATGGAACGGCCGTCCCGTTGCACGCTCACCCAGACCGGCTCGGTAGCCAGCCAGTTCCACCTGCACGGCCCCGGTCCCGGCTGGCTCGGTGTCCGGCACCAGCGGCTGCGGAACGCCCGGCTGGAACGCGGCGGGCTGCGGAGCGGCTGTCGCGGTACCGGCGCCGGCGCCGCGCTGCCGGCCGGCCGTGGTTGCCAGCGGCCGGTTGCGGCTGGATCGGAGCGCGCGGCTGCTGGGTTTGGGTCGCCGGCGGCGGCGCTGCGCGGCGGGCTGCGGTCGCCCGCGGAATCTGCTGCCGCGTCGCCGCGAGTTGACGGTTCGCTGCCACCACCCGTATACTCCCGAGCAGATCAGCATCACCACCACCACCGCAATCAGCGATGGCAAGATACTCCGCGGCCGGCCGCTGCTGAAGCGCCGCTCGTCCATCCTGGGCATCCCAGCTCACGGCGTGAGGCCGCCTGAGCTCCTCCAAACGCGTCAGCTCGGGCGATCGCACGGCCTGTTCGAACTGCGCGGCCACTTCGCCCTCGTCCAGGCCCAGCACGCCCGCATATTGGCGCACGAAACTCTTGGCGAAAACGCCGCCCGGCAGCTTGTCGTAGTCGTCGGCCTCAATCGCCTCCAGCATGCGAGATGAGATCTTCAGTTCTTCGGAAACCTCCTGTAACTGCACCTTGCGCCGCAACCGCTGCTGGCGCAAAGTCTCGCCGACCGACATCATGATAAGACACCTGGTGCTTATTCTTCATCATACAACGCAGTGACTTACCGGGGCCGAAAACCTGCGTAACCGGTTGATTTGGAGCCGCTGCCGCGGAACCGGCGCTCGCCGCGCGCTCAAGCGCCCAGCGGCGATTGGTGCGCGGTTGGTACGATAGAACTTACTCCCGACAATGGATGATCCCGAGAGCGTAGACCTCAAGCAAACCGTCAATTTGCCGAAGACGGCCTTCTCGATGAAGGCCAACCTGCCGCAGACCGAGCCGAAGACGCTGGCGCGGTGGGAGAAGGAGCGGCTGTACCACCAGATTCGCGGCGTCGCAGCCGGCCGGCCGCGCTACGTTCTGCACGATGGGCCGCCGTATGCCAACGGGCGCATTCACCTGGGCACCGCGTTCAACAAAATCCTCAAAGATTTCATCGTCAAGTCGAAGACCATGGCGGGCTTCGACGCGCCCTACGTGCCGGGCTGGGACTGCCACGGGTTGCCCATCGAGATCAAGGTGGATAGCGAGCTGGGCGCGAAGAAAGCGCAGATGTCGACGGTGGAGATCCGCCGCGTGTGCCGCCGCTACGCGGAAAAGTACGTCGATTTGCAGCGCACCGATTTCAAGCGGCTGGGCGTGCTGGGGCAGTGGGAAGACCCGTACCTGACGATGAGCGCCCACTATCAATCGGTGATCGCGGGCGCCTTCGTGGATTTTCTGGAGAAGGGCTACGTATACAAAGGGCTCAAGCCGGTTCACTGGTGCATCAAGGATCGCACCGCGCTGGCCGAAGCCGAAGTGGAATACGAGAACGATACCAGCCCGTCGATTTGGGTGCGCTTCCGGCTGATTTCGGACCCGGCGGCGATCGATCCGGCGCTCGCAGGGCGCGCCCTTTACGGGCTGATCTGGACCACCACTCCGTGGACGATTCCGTCCAACGTCGCGATTGCGTTCAACCCCAAGTTCGAATACGTAGCGGCAGAAGTTGGCGACGCGGTGTATATCGTGGCCGCCGATTTATTGCAGGTCACGGCGGAGAAGTGCGGTTGGACCCAGCCACGCGTGCTGGCCAAGTTCGCCGGCGCCAAGCTCGACCGCGCGGTTTTCCGTCACCCGTTTCTGGAGCGCGATTCGCTGGGACTGCTGGCCGATCACGTGACGCTCGAACAAGGCACCGGCGCGGTACACACGGCGCCGGGACACGGCCAGGAAGACTACGTGAGTGCTCGCCAGTACGGCCTGGAAGTCTACTGCCCGGTGGACGCGGCGGGAAAGTTCTTTCACGCTACGGGAGCGGCCGGGCGATTGCCGGAAGAACTGATCGGCAAATCGGTCTGGGACGCCAACCCGCTGGTGATCGAGATTCTGAGGGCGCACGGCGCGCTGCTCAAGATGGAAAAGCTGGAGCACTCCTATCCGCACTGCTGGCGGTGCCACAAGCCGGTGATCTTCCGCGCCACCGAGCAGTGGTTCATCGGCATGGACCGCAACGATTTCCGCCAGCAGGCGCTCGAAGCGGTGCGGCGCTCGCGGTGGATTCCGGCATGGGGCCAGGAACGCATCTCCAACATGATTGCCTCGCGGCCGGACTGGTGCATCTCGCGGCAGAAAGTGTGGGGTGTGCCGATCATCGTGCTTTATTGCGAAGCTTGCCGCGAGCCGATCGCCGACCGCAAGATCCTGGACGGCATCGTGCAATTGTTTCACGAGCACACGGCCGACGTCTGGTATGAGCGCACGGCCGCCGAACTGCTTCCCGCGGGCACGAAATGCGCCAAGTGCCGCGGGACGGAATTCAGCAAAGAAAGCGACGTTCTGGATGTGTGGTTCGATTCCGGCTCGAGCCATCTGGCGGTGCTGAACCAGCGCTTCGGCCTGGAGTGGCCCGCCGACATGTACATCGAGGGCGGCGACCAATACCGCGGATGGTTCCAAAGCTCGTTGTTGGTGGGAACTGGGCTGAAGGGCGGAGCGCCGTACCGGGCGTCGGCGCTGAGCGGATGGGTGCTCGATGGCGAAGGCCGCGCCATGCACAAATCGCTGGGCAACGCGATCGAGCCGGAAGAAGTCATCAAGCACCACGGAGCCGAAATTCTGCGCCTGTGGTCGGCATCGGTCGAATTCAGCGAAGACGTGCGCCTGTCGGAGACGATTCTCACTCGCCTGGTGGATGCATACCGCAAATTGCGCAACACGTTCCGCTACCTGCTCGGCAACCTGCACGATTTCGATCCGCAGAAGGATGCAACGGCGGCGGACCAGTTCCAGGAGATCGACCAGTGGATTCTGGTGCGGGCCGCGGACCTTGTCGAACGCTGCCGCGCCTGGTATGACAACTACGAGTTCCACAAGGTCTATCACGCCGTCTACGCTTTCTCGACGGTGGATTTGAGCTCGGTGTATTTCGATGTATTGAAGGACCGGCTGTACTGCTCGGCGCCAAACTGGGCGACGAGGCGCAGCGCGCAGACTACGCTCTATCGGCTGCTGGACGCGTTGGTGCGGCTGCTGGCGCCGATCATGAGCTTCACCACCGAAGAAGTGTGGACGCACATGAACCGGCCGGCAAGCGTGCACATGGCGCTGTTCCCGGAGCCGGGCGAGCTGACGGCGGGTCTCGGCGAAACGGCGCGCGCAAGCCACGACGAGTGGGAGCGGCTCATGGAAATGCGTGGAATGGTGCTGCAGTGCCTCGAAGCCGCGCGCAACCAGAAGCTGATCGGCGCGCCGCTGGAAGCGCGCCTCGTGCTTAGCGCCACCGGCGACACAGCAACGCTGCTGGAGCGATACGAACGTGAGCTGCCGTCGCTCTTCATCGTGTCTCAAGTGGAAGTGAAGCGCGTCGCGGAAGGCGCCCTGGCCGTTACCGTGGAACGCGCGGCGGGAGAGAAATGCGAGCGCTGCTGGAAGTACACGACCGATACCGGCGCCGACGCCCGTTACCCCACGGTGTGCGCCCGCTGCGCGCGGGCGGTCGACGAGATGCGGCATGCCTGAGGGCCGGCTCAAGGCGTACGCGGCGGCTGCGGCGGTATTCGGGCTCGACCGACTGACCAAGGTGATCATCGAGCAGCGGGTTTCCGAAAGCGCCACCTGCCGCGTGATCCCGGGCTTTTTCAATATCGTGCACTCGGAGAACCGCGGGGTGGCGTTCGGCATCTTCAACGATTCCGCCTTCCAGTGGCGGAGTCTCGTGCTGATCGTGGTGGCCGTGGTAGCGGTGGTTTTTGTCGGCGCATACCTGTTGCGAGCGCGGCACATCGACACCGCGACGCTGTGGGGGCTGGCGCTGATTCTGGGCGGCGCGGCGGGCAACGCCGTCGACCGCATCGTATCGGGACGCGTCACCGACTTCCTGGATTTCTACATCGGCGACTATCACTGGCCCACCTTCAACGTGGCGGATTCGGGCGTAGTGGTCGGCAGCGGGCTGTTGCTGTTGGATATGCTTCTATCGAAGCGACGGACGGCGAATGTACCCTGAACTGTTTCACATCTCGTTCCTGCACACCTATGGTGTGCTGGTGGCGCTCGGCTTCCTGGCCGGGTTGTGGATGGCAGGACGGCTGGGCGCGCGCGCCGGCCTGAATGCCGAGCAGATCACCAACCTGGGCCTTTATTGCGCGCTGGCGGCGCTCGCGGGGGCGAAACTGATGATGCTGGTGGTGGATGCGGGATACTATTGGGAGCACCCGGGCCGCATCTTTTCGCTCGAAACATTGCAGGCAGGCGGCGTTTTTTACGGCGGATTGCTGGGCGCGCTGGCAGTGTCGGCCTTATACCTGCGCAAGACGCGTCTGCCGGCGCTGCCGGTGGCGGACGCGTTTGCGCCAGCCATCGCTCTCGGCCACGCCATCGGCCGACTCGGCTGCTTCGCCGCCGGTTGCTGCTGGGGGACGGTGTGCCACCTGCCGTGGGCCGTCACCTTCACCAACCCGGTTGCCTACCAGCTTGTGGGAGTGCCCCTGGGAGTACCGCTGCATCCCGCGCAGCTTTACGAATCGGCGGCGGAATTCACCATCTTCGGCATCCTCTACTGGCGCTTCGGCCGGCCGCACGGGCGCGGCGATATCATCAGCCTGTACCTGATGCTCTACAGTGCGGCGCGCTTTGTGGTGGAGTTCTTCCGCGACCACCTGCAAGGCAACCTGTGGGTCACGCCGCTCGACGCATCGCAGTGGATATCGCTGGTCCTGTTCGCAGTAGGCGCCGCGCACTTCGTGGTAGGAAAGCGATGGGCGAAACGAGCCACCAACGCGCGGGGATGAACGTGGCGCGGGCAGGATGTGGGTTCTTCTAAGCCGATAGGAGCCGCGGATGACGCTCGCCAACCAGGGTCTTAGCCCGGCTGACTTGGTGGAACTGGTCGTGGTAGCCCTGCTGGCGCTGGGCGTCCTGATCTGGCACCCGTGGCTGACCCCGCTGGCGAGGCGCTTCGAAACGCGCACGGGCTGGCCGATGGTTCTCTTTGCGGCGCTGCCTGTGGCACTGCGGCTGGCGTTGCTGCCACATCATCCCGTGCCAACGCCGGATCTCTACGACGAATTCAGCCACCTGCTGGCGGCGGACACGCTGCGCCACTTCCGGCTGGCCAATCCGCCGCACGCGTTGCCGCAGTTCTTCGAGACGTTTTTCGTCTTGCAGCGGCCGACGTATGCCTCCATTTATCCGCCGGGTCAGGGGCTGGCGCTGGCCATCGGGTGGACGCTGTTCGGCCATCCCTGGGCCGGCGTGCTGCCGGCCACGGCGGCCTTCTGCGGCCTCTGCTATTGGATGCTGCGGGGCTGGGTGAGCCCGCGATGGGCGCTCGCCGGAGGGCTGCTGGCGGTGATCGAATTCGGACCGCTGAACCAGTGGATGAACGAATACTGGGGCGGGGAGTGGATTGCCGCGTCGGGCTGCCTGGTGTTCGGCGCGCTGCCGCGTTTGCGTGCCGCGCCGCGGCGGCGCGATGCCATCCTGCTGGGGCTGGGCCTGGCGATGCACCTGATCACGCGGCCCTATGAATCCATCTTCCTGTTCCTGGCGGCGGCGCTGTTCTGGGCGCCCTGGCGGCCGGCCGAACTGAAGGCGGCGGCCAGGTTCCTGCCGGAAGTGGCCCTGGTGCTGCTGCCCGCCGTGGCCCTGCTGGCTGTTCAAAACAAGCAAGTCACTGGAAGTTGGACCACCATGCCGGAGGCGCTGAGCCAGTACCAATACGGCGTGCCCTCGGCGCTGACGTTCCAGGCTAAGGTCACGCCCCACCTGCCAATGACCGAACAGCAACTGATGGACTACAAGATGCAGCGGTCTTTCCTGGGCGAGCGCACCGAAACCGTTGGGTCATATCTGCTGCGTCTGGAATACCGCGTGCGCTATTACCGGTTTTTCTTTCTGGCGCCGCTCTACCTGGCTCTGGCTGCGTTTCTGACCGCGCTCCGCGAGCGCCGTTTCCAATGGGTGGCGCTGACGCTGGCGCTGTTCGCCCTGGGGACGAACTTCTTCCCCGCGTTTCAACTGCACTACGTGGCCGGCGTCACCTGCCTCTTTGTGCTGGTTTCGGTGGTTGGCCTGGAGCGCATCGCGCGCCGGCTGCCGGAAGCCGCGCGCGTGGTGGCGCTGTTATGCGCGGCGCAGTTCGTCTTCTGGTACAGCCTGCACGCGTTCTTCGACACGGCCGAGTGGTCTGCGGCGGTGCGCCGCTATGAGACCTGGGACTCGATCAACCACGGCAATCCGGAGCGCCGCATCTTCGTCAACCGGCAACTCGACCGCGTGCCCGGAAAAGTGCTCGTCTTCGTCCGCTACTCGCCGCGGCATATCTTCCAGGATGAGTGGGTGTACAACCGCGCCGCAATCGACCAAGCACGGATCGCCTGGGCACGCGACCTGGGCGATGCGGAGAATCAGCGATTGCTGCGGTATTACCCGGACCGCACCGCATTGGTGCTGGAACCGGATGCTCAGCCGCCCAGCCTGGCCGCGTACCGGCCGCCGGCGCCGTAGCCGCAAGCCGAAGCGCGCGCCAGCCGAAGCGCGCGCCAGCCGAAGCGCGCGCCAGCCGAAGCGCGCGCCAGCCGAAGCGCGCGCCAGCCGAAGCGCGCGCCAGCCGAAGCGCGCGCCAGCCGAGCGCGCGCAGCCGAAGCGCGCGCCAGCCGAAGCGCGCGCCAGCCGAAGCGCGCGCCAGCCGAAGCGCGCGCCAGCCGAAGCGCGCCATGTTCTAATCATGCTGGACGACTCAGGAGTCGAAATTCTTTACACAGGGAGTACCAGGACGGGCCGGGTACTCCGGGCACTTTAATACCAGCAGTCTCCCTGGTACTCTATCTGCGGGATGACCCAAATATCAGCACTGGTAGCCGTCGGCATCGTGTTGCTGGTCGCCTGCGCGGCGATCACCCAGGCTGCCCGCGTGATGGCTCGCGCCCGCATCCGGCGGCAGCGCAGGGTGTTACGCCTGTCCTCCGTCGTCACAGGTTTGCCGGCCTCGGCGGACGACCAGCTCTCTTGATCGCAGGGACGGCCCGGCGTCCACCAGGAGACGGGTCTCAGAAGTGCTTGCGCAGATCCTCGAACCGGTCGACCACCAGCAGACGGCCGTCGGCTTCGGCGATCTCCTGCCTTTCCAGCACCCAGGTGTGAGCGTGGGGAACGAAGACCGCATGCAAGCCCGCCGCGAGCGCGGGGTTGATGTCGGATTTCGGGCTGTTGCCGATCATCCAGGTGCGCGCCGGATCCATGCCGCGCTCGGCCACCAGGCGGCGGTACGCGTCGGAGTCCTTCTCCCTGACGATAGCGGTGTGCTGGAAGTATTCTCCCAGGCCGGAGCGGTCGATCTTCAGCGTCTGTTCGTCGGGATGACCCTTGGTGAACAGCGTCAAATCGTGACGTGCGGCCAGGTAGGCGAGGGTCTCGGGGACTCCGGCGATGGTCTCCATCGGGCATTCCAGGATGCGCTCGGCGAACCCCATTACCGTCTCCAGATCTTCCGGCCGCACGTCGCGCTCGGCCAGCCGCTCATAGGTGTGGCGCAGATTGCGGCCGAAATTCAGCGACCCGTAGCCGTGGACGCGGGCGTTGACTTCCTCGATCTCGTCGAGCACGGCCCGCACCTCGCGCGGCGCCAGCGCCGAGTGGTCCAGGAACTCGACGAACTCGTCGAAGGCGCGCTCGAAGTAAATGTTGTTCTCCCACAGCGTGTCGTCGGCGTCAATCAGCAGGAATTGTGTCATCATTTTCGCGATAGAGGGGCCAGAGTGAAGGGAATCTCAAATACGGCGTCCACGTCCACAGCCACGCCGTTGCGCACGGCCGGTTGGAACAGCCACTTGCCCAGGGCCTCTTCGGCGCTATGGTCCAGCCGGTCGTCCAAGTGCTGCATCAGAGAAATGTCGCCCACATGGCCGTCCTTGCCGATCACCGCCCACAGGCGCACCTTGCCTTGCACGCGTTCTTCCTCGGCGGTGTGGATGTAGCGGGCGCTCACCATGTGCAGCGGCAGGGGCGGGCGCATGTCCACGGAGGTGTCGCCGGTGTCGGCCTCGCGGCTCGCGAACCACACCATCCAGCTTCCCGAAAAGCTGGTGACATTGGGCATCTGGATGGAGATGGTGTAGACGGCGCGACCCTCCAGACGCGGATCGGGCGCCTTGACGGTGCGGGCGGATTCCGCGGCTGCGGGCGGCCTCGCCGCGCCGCGGCCGGCCATCATCTCCGCCACGATTCTTTCGCGCGTCAAGGGTTGAAGCACGGCCAGCACCGCCGAGTTGGCATCCTGCGCGCCGCCGTGCGCCATCAGGTCGGGCACCACCACCGCCGCGCCGGCCGGAGCCGCCGCGCCGCCTTCCGGCTTGGGGCGCGGGCCGGCCGAGAAGCCGGTCTCATGCGAGCCAGGCGGTTTGGGGATTTCCGGCGTGTCGATCGGGTTGAGACCCACGATGGCCAAAGTGGATTGCGGGGATGGCGGCACCACCACCGCGGCGCCCTCGGTGGCCAGCGCCGGCTCGGCGGCGGCGCGGGCTTCGCCTTTTTCTCCGGCGGCACGCTAAAGCCGCGCGGAATGCGCGGCATTTCCGCCGTTGGCGCGGCCACCGCGACCACCGGCGCGGCCGGCAACGCAGTCAGCGCCGGCTCGGATTTGCGCGGCTCCGGTGGGATGAACGGCAGCGGGCGAGGGCGCGGCATCGCCAGATCGAGCGCCAACTCGCGCGGCGAGGCAGAGTCGTGGACCTGCGGCGCGGCCGGCAACGGGCGCTCCTCGGGCGGTTGCGCACGCTCCGGCGGCGGCGCGAAGGGACGCACCGGCTTGGACGGCGCGACGGCCAGCAGGTTGGGCAGCTCGAGCGGCTGCGCCAGCGGAATCTCCGGGGCGGGAACGCGGATCAGTTGCGGCGGACGCAGCAGTTCGATCTGCCCCGCCACAATCTGTTGCTGAAACCGCCGGAGCGCGCGCGGTGGCTTCGGCATCCGCCGCTTCGGCCGGCTTCACCTCCGGCAGTTTCTTGCGCAGGTTGTACCAGATGATATGCGATTCGTAAGGCCGGACCTCGTGGTTGTACAGCGGACGCGGATCTTCCGGTGGCGCGACCGGGCTGAGCACCACCGCCAGCAACGCCGCCAGGTGCAACAGCGCCGAAACCGCGAACGCCGGCGTTCGGCGGCGCGTCCCGTCGCGGCGGATCAGCATCCTCACCCTACAGCTCCCTGCGTTTGCCGCCGAACCCGTTGGTCGGCGCGACCCCCTGCACACGCTCAATGGCGCGCTGCCGCGGAATGTAATCCGCCAGGTATTGGTTCAGGCGTTTGAGCCGGGACGCTTCCGACCGCTGCCGCAACAGCTCGCTGAGAAAATCGAGGTCCGGCAGGTTCTGCGCCAGTTGAAAACTGAGCTGTGGGTCCGCCAGGTCGGGTTCGCCGCGGCCCTGAGCGCTGCCCAGTTTCTTCAGCAAACGGAAATGGCGCAGCACTTGTTTGTGAACCTCGGGTTCCGGCTCGGCCGTATCCTCATCGTCGAAGTAGTGGACCTCACCCCGCAGATAGTCCAGCTCCTCATCGAGCGAGACGATTTCGAAACGCCGCCGGCCGCGCGTCAGAATATCCATCCGCCCGTCGTGATAACGCTCGAGGACCTTTTCCACCGTCACAGTGCAACCGGCGCTGGCAATCCCCTGCTCCCGTGCAAGCACGATGCCAAACTCGTCTTCCTGCCGGATCGCTTCCCCCACCATCAGCTTGTATCGCTCTTCGAAAATATGCAGCGGCAAACACGTTCGCGGAAACACCACAACCTGCAAAGGAAACAACGGGAGCAGCCGCGAAGGCATGGTACTATTATGGCGTTTCTCGGGTGGGGCATGTTTTAGCTTGCCCAGACCAGTGTTATGAAGATCGACGGCAAAGTCGTGATCGTCACCGGCGCTTCGGCAGGCATCGGAGCGGCGTGCGCCGCAGAGTTTGCGCGCGCCGGCGCGAAGCTCTCCTTGTGCGCTCGCTCGGAAGAAGGACTGCGCCGCGCCGCAGGCGATCAGGCGCTCATCACGGCCGGCGATCTGACCGACGAAGCCGTGCGGCGCCGCGTGGTGGAGCGGACGATCGAGCGGTTCGGCGCGATCGACCTCTTGATCAACAACGCCGGCATCGGAATATACATTCCCTCCTGGGAAGCGCCGGAAGTCGAAGTGCGCCGCCTCATGGAGCTGAACTTCTTCGCGCTGCTCGGCATGATCCAACTGGTGACGCCGCACATGCGCGCGCGGCGGAGCGGCACCATCGTCAACGTGGGATCCATCGGCGGCAAGATCGTGCTGCCCTGGCTGACGGTGTACAGCGCGT
>CAWJLI010000202.1:0-8119 GCA_963843095.1 Bryobacterales bacterium | reverse complement strand
GCAGCCGCGATCGTCACGAAGTCTCTCCGGTTCATTTCACTCTCCTCATCGCCACCAGCAGGCGCGACCAGTGCGGATCATCCAGACTGTCGATGCGCACCATGGGCGTCTGGTAGGTGGTCGCGCTGATGAATTGGCCGTCGCCCAGGTACATTCCCGTGTGCGTGATGCGCTCGGGCGAAGCGCCGAAATACAGCAGGTCGCCAGATGCCAGCTCCGTTCGGCTCACCGGCTTGAGACCGCTCCAATCCGCCTGCGGCTGGGCATCGCGCGGCAGCGGCACTCCATGGCGGCGCTCGAGCATTTGCACGAAGCCGGAACAGTCGTAGCCGAAACTGGAAGTTCCGCCCCAGGTGTATGGTAGACCGAGAAAGCGCCGGCTCAGCGCCAGCATCTGCACCGTGCTGATTGGCGCGGCGTCGAAAGTGAGATCGCCCGCCTGCACCCAGCCCATGCGCCCATCCGCCAGCCGCGCTTGGTGCCAGCGCCCCTGCTCGCCGCCGCCGGCAATCTCCAGCCTGGTTTCGAATGGCACCGTCAGCAGCGCCGCGTGCGCTTTGACATCGGGCTCGCGGTACACGTGCGCGAACAGGCTGGAGACCATTGCCACTCGGCCCCCGGCGGCATAGGGCGCGCCGATCTTCAGCGCTGCCAGCGGCGCCCAGCCGGTGTATTCGTCCGCTGTGCGAATCCGCGCCCAGCCTTCGCGCTGTTCCAGCACGGCCACATTTGAGCCGTAGATTGCCTGCGAGACTACGTCGGCCGCTTCCGACGGCTGGGAAAACATATTTGCCACCGGCCGCAATACCACTGCGTTCGGCAACGTCGCCGCGAATAACGCCACCGCCATGCCGATCATGACCAATTTCCAGCGTACCGCAGGCGGCCCGTACGGTCGTTATACTGGATCTTTCTCGGGAGACGGCACAGCAAATGGCAAGCTGAAGCATGCCCTACCCGCCTTATGAAACTGCGCCACGCGGTTGTGATCGCCTTCCTGGTCGCCGGCATCCTCCTGCGTTTCTGGATCTTCAGCCACCTCAGTCGCGATCTCAGCGTGTGCAGCGTGGATTTCGGCGCCTTTTACGCCGGTGGGAAACTGGCCGGCAGCCTCGACATGTATTCGCCCGAGGCGGTGTTCGCCGCTGAAGACCACGCCATGGGTTGCCACAAAGACTACCTCATTTTCATCAAGCCGCCTTTTTACGGACCGCTGATGAGGCCGCTGGCGCGGCTGCCGTTCGCTGCCGCCCTCTGGCTGTGGCGGATCCTCGGGCTGGCGGCGTTGGGCGTCTTCCTCTGGCTTTGGCCCTGCGACCGCCTGGTGGCCGCTGCCGCGTGCGCCTGGTTTCTGCCCGAAGCCTCCAACTTCACCGCCGGCCAGGACGTCGCGCTCGTGCTGGCATTGGTCGCCGGCGCTTACTATTGCCTGAAAGCCGGACGCCCCGTGGCCGCCGGCGTGCTCTTTGGCTTAGGCGCCATCAAGTTTCATCTCTTCCTGCTGCTGCCGCTGGTGGTGTTGCGGCGCAAGCTGTGGCGAACCATCGCCGCCGCCGCCGGCACCATCGCTTTGCTGCTGGGAATCGCGTTTGTGGCCTACGGCCCGGGCTGGTTCGCTGTGTACCGCAACGCCCTGCGCGACGCGCGCGGGAATCCGGCTTTCCGCAACATGGACAACCTCAACGGCTTGTTTCACGGCCATCCCGTATGGATCGCCGCCGCCGTGGTGGTGGCACTGCTGGTCTACTTCGTCAACCGCAGAGCCTCGCTCGAGTTGGCCCTGGCCGCCGTGCTGGCGGGCGGCGTTCTCATCGTCCCGCACAACACCATCTCCGACGGTCTGCTTTTCCTGCCGCTCATTCTGGAGGCGCGCCGCTTCGCCGCTGCCCCTGCACGCGCGCTCGCCATGGTGGCGCTCATCCCCATCCTGCCGCCCGGCTCGTTGCAGGTCGCCGTGATCCTGCTTCTGATGGCGGCCCTCCGCAACCTCTATCGGAATCCGCCGGTGCCAGGCGACCCGCCAGTCCCCGCCGCTGCCGCCGCTTCCGCGTAGAACTCCGCGCCAGGGGGTATCATCGTGTGTGCTATGAGAAGCGCCATGAGAACGAAATCCCTGTCCGCCTTCGTTTGGCTGTTGCTCTCCGCCTGTGTTTTCGCGCAGGTGCAGCCGCCCGCCAAGAAACTGCTGGTCATCGGCGAGGTAAAAGGATTCGAGCACGATTCGGTGTCGCACGCCATGGCCACCATCGAAAAGCTGGGCCGCCAGACCGGCTTGTGGGAGACCTACATCCGCACCGATGCCGAACTCCTCACCAAGGCCAAGCTCGGCAACAATGCGAAGAACCTGAACTATTTCGACGCCGTCTGGTTCTATACTACCGGCGACCTCGGCCTCACCGATCAGCAGAAGGCGGATCTTCTCTCCTTCGTGCGCGACGATGGCAAGGGCTTCCTGGGCGCCCACAGCGCCACCGACACCTATTACAACTGGGCCGACTACGGCGATTTGATCGGGGCATACTTCAACGAACATCCGTGGATGCAGGTGCACTGCATCATTCGCACCGAGGACAAAACCTTCCCCGCCACCGCCCATTTCCCGGACCGGTTCCCCTTCTACGACGAGATCTACCAGTTCAAAGCGCCGTACTCGCGCGAGAAGCTGCGCGTGCTGATGAGCGTGGACCCGGATTCGGTGGATCTCACCAACCCGCGCGTGCACCGCACCGACAAGGATTTCGCCGTCACCTGGGTCCGCAACTATGGCAAAGGGCGTGTCTTCTACTCCTCGCTCGGCCACCGCGACGAAGTCTGGGACATGCCGGACATCCAGAAAATGTGGATCGAAGCCGTAAAATGGACGCTGGGCCTGACCGCCGGCGACGCCTCGCCGAGGCCCGCCGGACACTAAGCGCTGTGTTGAGATAGTCGGTTCAATCAGTGGCGTGGCCGCTCCCTTCGGTCACGGCTCAGATCGCATTCGAACCAATAGAGACGAATCGGAGCCGCGACCGAAGGGAGCGGTCACGTCGCGACTATTACGAAACGCGCCCCACTGCGCGGTGATATGCTGATTCCGTCATGCGCATTCCATTTCTGCTCGCTGCGGTTTCTCTGTCCGTATTGGTAACGGCGCTTCCCGCCCAGACCGGCAACTCTCCGCTGGGCATTTTCGAGTCTCAACAGGACGTAGGCGTCAACCCGATGGCTGGATCCGCGGTGTACGATGCCGCGACCGGCGAATACCGCGTCACCGGCGGCGGCGCTAACATCTGGGCTGCCACCGACGCATTTCACTTCGTCTGGATGCGCGTTAGCGGCGCTGGACTTGCCGCAGGCAATTTCAGATTCGGAGCCGACGTGCGGTTCCTTGGCCAGGGGGCTGTGGCCCACCGCAAAGCCGTCCTGATGGTGAGGCAGGATCTCACGCCCGACTCCGCCTACGTCGATGTCGCGTTGCACGGCGACGGCCTTACTTCACTGCAATTCCGTCCGGCAGCCGGCGCCGAGACGCAGGAGATCCGGTCCACGGTGAACGCTCCCACACGTATCCTCATTGAACGCCGCGGCAAGACTTTCAGGGCCCTGGCTTTCGCAGCGGGCGGAGAAGTCGCGGCCACCGCCTGGCAGCAAGTGGACCTGCCCGACACGGTCTACGTCGGACTCGGCGTGTGTTCGCACGATGCCGGCGTGCTCGAAACCGCCGTCTTCAGCAATGTCAAACTCGACCAAGGGGGAAGTTCCATGAGCGGCGTCATGAACACACCGCAGCACCCGGCACCGCATTATCGCAGCAAGATCACCATCTACGACCTCGCTACCCGCTCCACGCGCCTGGTGTACCAGGCCGACCAGGTAATCGAAGCTCCCAACTGGTCTCGCGACGGCAAGTTTCTATTGATCAATACCGAGGGCCACCTGTATCGGCTGCCGTTACAAAGCTCCGGCGAGCCGAAGCCTGAGCAGATCGATCTCGGTCCGGGCAGCTATATGTGCAACAACGATCATGATTTGTCCCGCGACGGCAACTGGCTGGCGTTTTCCGCGTCCAGCCCATCGTCGCATCAGTCGCAGGTTTATCTGGCCAAGGCCGATGGCTCCGGCGTGCGCCTGATGACGCCGGCCGCGCCGAGCTACTTCCACGGTTGGAGCCCCGATGGCAAGTGGCTGGCATTCGTAGGCCAGCGCGAGGGCGCCGCGTTCCATCTCTACCGCGTCTCCGCCGACGGCGGCGCCGAGCAACAACTCACCTCCCAAGGCACTTACGACGACGGTACCGAGTACACTCCGGATGGTAAATGGATTTACTTCAACTCCAACCGTTCCGGCAGTTGGCACGTTTGGCGCATGCCGGCCGATGGCGCCGGCCCCGGCGACGCCAAGGCGGAGCAAATCACCAGCGACGAGTGGGAAGACTGGTTTCCGCACTTTTCGCCGGACGGAAAACAGATGCTCGTGTTTTCCTTTCCCCAGGGCACCAAAACCCACAATGACCGCATGGATGGCGTGGTTCTGCGCCTGATGCCGGCGCCGGGCGACAAGCTTCGAACCGGCGAAGCCGGAAATCCTGCTCCGTTTCTTCGGCGGTCAGGGCACTATCAACGTCAATTCCTGGGCGCCGGATTCGCGCCAGTTCGCTTTTGTCGTGTATGAGCCGCTGGCCGCGGTGAAGCCGTAAGCAGAGGTAGGACAGACGATCGGTTTTTGTCGTCCGTCGGGGTTCGCGCTTCGACGCGGCGCGACAGGCCACAAAAGGCGATGGCCTGTCCTACCTCAGCGGCAATGCTCCGCTGGCCTATAATGACGCCCATGGGCAGCTCTCCGTCACCCCACGGCGCCGATCGGCAAGCCCCCTACCTCGGGATTAACGCCGTGAACATATTCGTTCGAGACCAGGAGCGAAGCCTGCGGTTCTATCTCGATCAGCTTGGGTTCCGTCTCGCCTTCGATGCCCGCCTGCAATCCGGCGAGCGCTGGGTCGCGGTCTCCCCACCGGATGGCACCGCGGTGCTGGCGCTGATCGCACCAGAGCCGGATTCCCGCCAATACGCGCTGATCGGCCGTCGAACACAGGTCGTGTTTGTCACCGAAGACGTCCCTGCCAAGTACCGCGAATGGAGCAGGCGCGGAGTGCGCTTTCGGTTCGTGCCGCGCCTGAGGCGCGTGAGCTATGAGCAGCACGAATCGGCGCAGCACCCAACTTCGCCTTCGAAACTGCCGGAGGCGCGGCCGTCAATCTGGGGCGGAGTGTTCACGCGCTTCGAAGATGCGGATGGTAATACGTTTGAACTGGTGAGCTTCGACGAGGTCAGTCTGGCCCTGGTAGCGCGACGCCGCGCGGCCGCCGAGAAGCTGGAATCCGAGCGCCGCGCGGTGCAGGAACTGGAAATCGCCAAGCAGGTACAGGCGCGCCTCTTCCCGCAGAAGCCGCCGCTTCTGAAAACACTCGAATACGCCGGCATCTGCATTCAGGCTCGCGAGGTTGGCGGCGATTACTACGATTTCCTGGATCTGGGCAGGGAGCGCTTCGGCCTGGTGATCGGCGACATTGCAGGCAAAGGAATCGCCGCCGCGCTATTGATGGCCAATCTGCAAGCGAACTTCCGCAGCCAGTGCGCGATCGCCTTTGACAAGCCGCGGTGCTTCCTGCAGGCCGTCAACGAGCTTTTTTGCGAGAACACCACGGACAGCGCCTATGCCACGCTCTTCTTTGCCCAATATGACGACGGGACGCAACGTTTGCGCTACGTCAACTGCGGCCATCTCTCGGCGCTTCTCCTGCGTCGCGACGACACTCTGGAACGGCTCGCTTCCACGGCCACGGTCCTGGGACTTTTCGCGCAATGGGACTGCCTGATCGAGGAAGCGCAGCTCTTTGCCGGGGATATGCTGGCGCTTTATACCGACGGCGTAACCGAGGCGCTGAATGGCGGAGGCGAAGAATTCGGAGAACAGCGCCTGATCGAGGCGTTGCTGCGTCACCGCGAACTGTCTTCGCAGGCCATGCTGAGCTCGATCGTCGATGAGGTACGGCAGTTCAGCCCGCGCGAACAGCATGACGACATTACGCTGATCGTGGCCAAGTGCAGAGGAGAGCAAGACGCCTCAGGCGCCGATTCGGCCGTCCAGCGCGGCCAGTATTGAAGCTCCGGCCGCGGGGCCCGACTCCCGCGGAGGCCGGAGCTTTCCGACGAGGAGAAGGAAAGAACTTCTGAGCCCGTCAATACGTTGAGACGCAAGCGGAGGGAATCTGGTTATAGCCAGTATTGCCACTGGCCGGCGGCGACCACGTAAATTCCCAGCGCCAGATTGGTCACGGCGTGCGCCAGTACGCAGTCGCCTAATGACTTGGTGCGCACCAGCCACCCGTTGTAGATCACGCCCGCCGCCAGGCCCACCTCCCAGTACGGGCCATGCTCGGAAGCGAACATCAGCGCTACCAGCCAGAATGATCCCGCCCGGTAGGTTCCCAGCGGCACTTTCTGCCAGTCGCGTTCCATCGCCCAGCGCATCAACCACCCGCGCCAGAACAACTCCTCGACCACTGGAACCACCAGCGCCGAGCCGGTAATCCGCACCGCCAGAAACCCGAAGCTGCGACGCAGCCCGTCCGGCAGCGCGCCCGCCGCAACGTGCGTCAGGGAGTTCTCAAACAGCCAGTGATGCCGGTAATGGAAGAGGATGTCGGGCGCCACCCAAATCGCGAACACCAGCACCCCGATGCCGATGCTGGCCGCCGGCAACGCGAAACGAAACCTGAGCAGCGGGCGCGAAAACGCCGCGAGGGTCGCCAATACGACCGCCAGACGGACCGGATATGCCCACAGGGGGTTGAGACTTAAGGCCCGCTCCAACGCCAGCAGGGCCACGAAAACCAGGAACGGCGCTGTGTAGGCCGCGGTGGCGCGGCTCCGGGTATCGGGCTCAGGCTGCATCGGAAAGGACTTATCCATTCTAATCGGCTGCTTGCCAAGGAAAACTCTATTAGAGCGTGAAGCAGCCAGAGTTGGCACGCGAAGTACCTTCGATTCGGGAGACCCGTGCTACCGTCGCCGTGAAACCGGCCCGGGCGGCCGGGCGTTGATGACCGGAACCAGCGTGTTGCGCTCGTCGGACTCGGGCGAGTGCGACGTGCGTGCCACCAGTTCGCGGTTCAGCGTGGCGACGAACTCCTGGATCTGGGCGTGCATTTGCCCCATCTTTTCGCGCATGTTGAGAATGATGTCGACGCCCGCCAGGTTGACTCCCAGGTCGCGCGTCAGGTGCAGAATCACTTCCAGGCGCTCCAGGTCCTCGCCGGTATAGAGCCGCGTGTTGCCTTCGCTGCGCGAGGGCTTGAGCAGGCCTTCGCGCTCATACAGCCTTAACGTCTGCGGATGGATGGCGTATTGCTCCGCTACCGCGGAGATCATGTAAGCCGCTTTGGATTTCTTCGCCATGCGCTAGACCTTGCTCCACAGCTCGGCGCGGGGATCCTCATCGTGGTGCAGGTCCCGCAACTGGCCCAGCAGCTCGCGGGTCCGCTCGTCGCGCGGGTCGGGCGCCTCCACGGCTACTTCCACAATCTGGTCGCCGCGCTCGCCCGAGCGCGAACCCTGCACGCCTTTTTCGCGCAGGCGGAAGCGCTGTCCGTTCCTGGTGCCATGGGGAATCTTCAGCAGGGTGCGGCCATCGATGGTGGGCACCTCGATCTTGGCGCCCAGCGCAGCCTCCCACACGGCCACCGGCACTTTGATTTCGATATTGTCGCCATCGCGGTGGAAGAACGGATGCTCTTCCACCTTGGTGGTGATGTAAAGATCGCCCGGAGCCGCGCCCTTGGTCCCGGCGTTGCCTTTGCCCGGTACGCGCAGGCGGGAGCCGTTGCGCGCCCCCGGCGGAATGCGCACTTCCACCAGTTCCGTGCGCGTGACACGGCCGTCCCCGCCGCAGGTGGGGCAGGAGTTGCGCAGGCGTCCGCTGCCGTTGCAGCGCGGGCAGGTGAGATTGAAGCGCATCGCGCCCGCCATCTGGCTGACGTTGCCGGTTCCCTTGCACTGCGGGCAATTCACCTCGCCCGCGCCCGTCGCGCCCGACCCGTGGCAGGTGCCGCAGATGTCATAACGCGTGATGCTGAGCC